>JABDJL010000003.1 GCA_013002505.1 Lysobacterales bacterium
TCCAGCAGTGGCCGCGTGATGGCCGCACGGCCCGGCCCAATTTCGATCAGCAGTTGATCAGTGGCAGGCGCGATGGTGTCGCAAATTCTTTGAATCACCTGCGCATCAACCAGGAAGTTCTGGCCGAAGCGCTTGCGCGGCGCCCGGTTCACGTCAACGAGCCGAGGGACATGGACTGGGCCATCATGGCCGCGTGGTAAAAACTCGATGCGTCGGCAATACCTTTTCCGGCAATATCGAAGGCCGTGCCGTGGTCCACGGAGGTGCGGATAAAAGGCAGGCCCAATGTGACGTTGACCGAACGGCCAAATCCGGCATGTTTCAGCACCGGCAAGCCCTGGTCGTGATACATGGCAATGACGCAATCGCAGTTCTCCAGGGCTGTGGGTGTGAATGCTGTATCTGCCGGAATCGGCCCGACAGCGTGAATTCCGTCGGCCCGGCAGCGTGTGATCGCTGGCGAAATGACGTCTTCATCCTCGTTGCCGAGGTGCCCTGATTCACCGGCGTGGGGGTTCAGGCCCAGCACCTGGATTCGCGCCCGTTCGATCGCGAACCGTTGACGCAATTCGGCCGCGCATATGCGGATGGTTTCTTCGACAGCCTGCCCGGTAACGGCGTCCGGTACATCGCGCAATGGCAGGTGGGTGGTCACCAGCGCCACCCGCAGCGTACCGGCAGCCAGCATCATGACCACGCGCGGCACGGAAGCCAGGTCAGCGAGGAACTCGGTATGGCCGCTGAACGGAATGCCGGAGTCATTGATCACGCCCTTGTGCACCGGTCCGGTGACCAGCGCAGCGGCCTGGCCTGTGCGCACCAGCTTTACCGCTGTCCTCAGGCAATCGAGGACATACGGCGCATTTTCCGGATTTGCCTGGCCGGGGCGGGAATCTCCCGGCAGGGAAACAGGCGCAACGGTAAGTCGCCCCGCCTCGACCGCTTGACCCTCAGTCCACACGGCATGATCAAATGCAACACCCATGCGTCGTGACGTGGCTTCCAGCAGCGCCGGGTCGGCGACCATCAGCAGGCGCAAATCAGGATGTTCACGCGCGAGCTTGAGAGCGCATTCCGGACCGATGCCGGCCGGCTCCCCGGGAGTCACCGCGAGCACCGGGCTGTTCATGATCATCGCGGGGATTCCTGTCGGCAGCGCCGAAGCCGGGCTCAGGCTTCGATGCGCAATTCCACGAACGCTTCTTCACGCATCTGGCGCAGGTAGGATTCGATCTCGGAATCCTGCTTGCTCCGGCGAATGCTGTCGCGGGCGCGTTCGCGCAGCGCCTGCTCGGTGACATCGACTTCCCGGTAACCGAGCTTCTGGATAATGTGCCAGCCGACCTGGCTCTGGAAGGGTTCTGAAATCTCGCCGTCTTCGAGGCCCGCCAGCATCTGTTCAACGCGATCGCCGTAGGCATTGCGCTGGAACCAGCCCATGTCACCGCCGAGGTTGGCGCTGGTCGGGTCGTCTGAATGCTCCTTGGCAATTTCGGCGAATTCTTCGCCGTCCATGATGCGTTGCCGCAAGTCCCTGATCTTGTCCATGGCATCGCGCGGCGACACCAGTTGGTTCGTTTCGATCAGGATATGACGTGCATGATGCTCCTGCGCCATGACCCTGCTGCGTTCACGGTAATCATTGACCTTGATGATGTGAAATCCGGCCGGGCTGCGGATCGGGTCGGTGTACTGGCCCGGCTGCAGGCCCTTGATGGCGTCAGAAAAAGAACGCGGCACCGAATTGAGGTCGCGCCAGCCCACTTCGCCACCCTCCAGTGCTTCCTGGCTCTGGGAATACGAAATGGCAGCCGAGGGAAAGTCCATGCCGTTTTCCAGTTCCTGGTGGATTTCCGTGATGCGCTCGCGTACTTCGCTGATCTGGTCCGGCGTCGCGCCTTCCGGCAGGTTCAGCATGATGTGTGAAATATTGTATTCGCCACCGGCGTACTCCTCGGAAGCCAGCAGGATGTCCACCTCGGTGTCTGAAATGGGCTCCATGCTGTTGACGATTCGCTGGCGCAGCCGCTCCGCCATGATTTCCTCGGAAATGTTGCGGCGAAACTCGACAAAGTCTTCACCGTCCGCCTCGATGACCTGGCGCATCTGTCCGACGCTGACGCCGTTTTGCTGGGCCAGGTTGGTGATGGCCTGGTCGACCTCGGCGTCTGATACCCGGATTCCGGTTTGCATGGCGCGCTGGATTTGCAGCTCACGAATGATCAGGCGCTCCAATACCTGGCTCTCCAGCAGGTCGCGCGGCGGTACGTTGTCACCGGTCGCACGTATGCGGTCCACGATGCCCTTGATGGCCAGGTCAAGTTCGCTGCGCAGGATGACATCCTGTTCGACCAGCGCGACGATGCTGTCGATAGGTTCGATTTCCTGTGCGGTCGCTGGCTTACTGTTTAACAGCGGAATAAACAGGCTGAATGACAGCGCGATTAATGTTGACTTCATTTGGGGCTTCTCCGGAAATTCATGATCGGGCAATGAAACGACTTGGACGTTAATGATACGTAAAGGTTTCAGTTCCGATTGACAGGCCGCACATTCTATCGCAGATGACGCCTGCCGGACTATGGTGCCTCGTCGTAGAACAAGGGCGGCGGTTCGCGCCCAAAGCTGCCCAGGCCTTTCAGGTTTAACTCCAGGTAAAGGGCATCGCGCTCATCGCCGTCACGACTCCTGAGGTAGCGTCGGCTGATCAGGCGCAGCGCCCAGCAGCAACTCTCATATTCGATTCCGGCCTGTGCTTCCAACAGGTCGGACTCCTCCAGTGAGTACTTGAGCCGGGATATGACACGCCACTTTTCATTGACGGGCCAGTAATGACGCACGTCAAACTGGTCCAGGCGGTCCCTGCGGAAGCGGTATTCAAAGCCCAGCCGTCCACCTTTGGACGTGCGGTAGTCAAACCCGACAGAGCCCACGTCCAGTTCCCGGTTCTCCCAGTTCCACTGGACCCCCAGCCTTCCGGTAAAGCGGGTGAACGGGTGCCAGCTGAACTCGGCCACCAGTGGCGACGTGTCTATGTCCAGTGGCGCCTGGCCCGACAGACCAACGCGTTGCTCCTGGAAGTGGAAAATCTGTCCCAGCGCCAGGCCCCATCTTTCCTGCCCCGAGACCGGGTCAAGAGAGCGCGTGGTCACAGCCAGCGTGGCGCGGTTGGCGTCGGACTGTCGGTCGGCTCCGGTAAATCGGTTGGTATGGAAAAGCTGGCTGAATCCAAACGTGAATTCGGCGGTGTCGAAGTCCGGCAGGTCGTCCTGGTTCTCGAACGGCACGTACAGGTAGAAAAAGCGCGGCTCCAGGGTCTGGACTCTTCCTGAATTCAGTTCACGCTCGAAATACATGCCCGCATCAAGGCTCAGAATTTCCGTGCCGCGGTCGGGCCTGTCGTTACCCGTGGCGCCTTTGAGGTCAAGATCGTAGTGGGTGTAACGGTAGCCGGCTTCGCCGCGCACGAATCCCCAGTAACGTTCCATTCCCCAGCCCAGTTGCGGATATATATCGGTTCGAACACCTGTGACACCGATGTCGCGGTCAAAACTGACGACCTCCGATTCCAACCCGAAACGCAACCCGGAATTGCCGAGTGGACGATCCAGCGAATAGTAGATCCGTGGCAGGCGGCGGTAGGGTTCACTTGCGGCTGAAACAGATTCGTCAATAACCTGGAAATCATCGGCCAGCAGGCTGAATGTCCAATAGCGCCCGCCGCCGTCGATACCGGCATAGCTGTGCAGGAACTGGCGCGCTGTCTGCGCCAGGCTGAGTCCGAAATCCTGGAAGTAAAGCGGGTCGCTGACCCGGTCCACTTGCACGGCTGCCCGCCAGCGGCGGTTGATGGCGGTATGGTGCTGCACGGTGTAGTGGTGCCGGTTACGGTTGGTTTTCTTGTCATCGAACAGGAAATCGAATTCGAGTTCTCCGGCCGTACGCGGAGTCAGCATGCGGTACTCACCGGTCATCATGAAGCCACGGTCAGTGAAATAGCGCGGCATCAGTGTTGCATCCTGGTTGGGGGCGATATTCCAGTAGTACGGAATGCCCATTTCGAAGCCATTGTCGTTGGCGCTGCTGAAATGGGGGTAGAGGAATCCACTCTTGCGCCGTGCATCGATGGGAAATGTCACCCACGGCAGGTAAAGGAACGGAATATCCATGAATTCCAGGCGTGCGCCCCGGGCAATCCCGTAACCCTCTTCATGCCGAAGTTCGAGTTCGCGGGCCAGCAATTCCCATTCAGGGTCTTCGCCGGGGCAAGTTGTAAACCTGAGGTCGCGCAGGAAGGAACGGTTGCCGGCGCTGAGTTCCATCTCCCGGGCAGACCCGTTGGCCGTTGCGCCAGCCAGGCGGTACTCCACGCCTTGCAGGTTGCCCGTGTCGTTGAGAAAACTGTAATGCGCACTGTCGGCCGTGGCGCGAATGGCGGAATCACGAAAGATCATGGCGCCCGGGATTTCGACCTGCTTGTCGGCAGGCAGGTATCGCATCAGGTCCGATGACAGGACCTGGTCGGCGCGGCGCAATTCGACGTCGCCACTGGCCTCCGCATAGTCGGGGTTGCGGGCATCGAAGCGGTTCGCCCACAGGTCAATGGGCTGGCCCGAAGGATCCGCCCTGCGGGGAGCCACGGGTGCGACGGCCGGGTCGGGGCAATAGGCTGGAACCGGTGTGACTTCGGCGTACAGCGTGGCGCTGCACATCGTGCCGATTATGAGCCATGTGCCGAAAAGGCATGCCGGGTGGACTGTCTTGAGATTCACTCAATGGGGGCCGTTTGGAAACGCCCGCTAAGGTGTCACAGATCGCCGGCCGGTGCAATGCTCTGTGTGTTGAGATTGCATGTTTGAGACAGCCACAGGGTACGATCCCTTGCCGGCAGCTCGGCCTGTTCGGCGACCCGCGCATGGAACGTGCGGAAGTCACCTTGCGATTCATCAAAAAGGCCGGCGAACGCGCACAGCCCCTGTTGGTAGTCACGAAACAGCGAGAGCGCGGCGTTGTTGCGGTTTTTCGCCATCCAGCTTGCGAAATAGTCGCGGCCTGCCCATTCCTCCCTGACAATCGTCTCGTAATCCGAGACCATGGCATCGAAAATTTGCTGTTTAGCAATGCGTTTCTCCGCATCCGGAAAATCTGACTGGTAGAGCCTTGAAAGGCGGCGTCGCGTGCTTGCCTGTAGCTGGCGAAACCGGCGAGCCGCCTGCCTGCCCTGTTGCCAGCGCTCGAACGCACCGGTGGCGCCATGCTGTGCAATCCAGGCTTTGACGCCCACCTGTTCGACGAAACTTGCATAAGCTTCTGAGAATCCGGTATCGCCCTTGAGGTAAAAGCGTTGATGGGCCAGCTCATGAAACAGCGTTCCGGCCAAGCGCGAATCATTGCCGCGCAGCATCGTGTCGAGTAATGGGTCGCTGAACCACCCCAGCGTAGAGTAGGCGGTGACCGGCTGAACGCTGACATCAAAGCCTTTTGCACTCATGCGTTGTGCGAAAGCACGGGCTTTTGGTTCTGCAAAATAGCCGCGGTACGGCACGCAGCCCGCGACCGGGAAACACCACTTGCGAGCTTGCAGAGAAAACTCGGGAGCAACAATGACATTCCACACCACGGCTGGTTTCCCGGTGCGAACATAGCTGCTGTAGCTGTCATTGGCGGGCAAGTCGAGATTCAACTCAGCGAAATCGAGCATGTCCTGCGCCGCACGAAGCCTTCGCACGGTCTCGGGGTCGGCGCCTGGGTCCGCCAGCACGTCGGCGACGTCCTCGCGTGCCCGCATCAACTTCAAGTGCCCACCGGCCGCCTGCAAGTAATAGCCCGGACCCACGCAACCACCAATAAGAAGCATGCTTACCAGCAACAGTGCCGATAGCACGGCATATCGGCGACGCGGGGAATTCACGATGAGCGAGGAAGCAGACAATTCGCATACTTCTTTTGAGTTGAAAAGCAATTTATCCGCAAATTACGCAAATTACGCAAATTTTTTGAATTGGATAGTAGCGAATTTGTTCTTCTGCTTTGTTTACGCGGCGATAGAGACTTCGTATTGAGGAAAGTTAACTACAAAATTGTCCCCGTGACGCAAACAGAACATCCCGCCATGCTGGCACACTCAAGTCTCCATTTTTTTGAATTCGTGTAATTCGTGAAATTTGTGGAGAATTAATTCGACTGTCATTCTTTCCTGGGTTCGCGAAACTTCAGCGAGGCCGAGTTGATGCAGTAGCGCATCCCGGTTGGGGGCGGCCCATCAGGGAAAATATGGCCCAGGTGGGCATCGCAGTGGGAGCACACCAATTCGGTGCGCCGCATACCGTGGCTGTCGTCAAAACGCTGTTCGATGCCCGCCATTTCCAGTTCGCCGTGGAAACTGGGCCAACCGCAGCCTGAATGAAACTTGCTGGCCGAATCGAACAGCGCGTGGCCGCAACACACGCAATGGTAGGTGCCCTCGTCGAAGTGGTCGCAATACTCGCCGCTGTGCGGCATCTCGGTTCCCGCCTGCCGCGTCACGCGGTACTGTTCGTCAGAAAGCTGGGCTTTCCAATCCTGGTCAGATTTTGTGATTTTTTCCATACTTATAAGACCGGAGACTGGGTTTGAAATTACAACACTCAAGCGCTATTCCCACAAATTACACGAATTACACAAATCAAAGAAAAAAATCTGGGCTGGCCCCAACATGCTTTGCGGGATGTTCTCTAATTGAATGCAAGGCAGATATTCGTAACCTGGTTGCACTTCTTGGATATGAAGTCCTGGAAAGCTGTGTTGGGCAACATTTTTTTGCTCACTATCCAAATTAATAGTTTGTGTAATTCGTGTAATTTGTGGGCAATTAAAATTACTTGGGATTCTTGACTGCGTAATCGTCGCCGTAATACTTGCTGGTAATCGCTGTGTGGAATTCGATTGCTGAAATAGGCGGGTATTTCGGCTCACCGGTGCCCGGAAGCACTTCAAGAATCTCATCTTCCCACAGGTAAATCGCCATCGGCATCGACACCCGCGGCTTGCCCAGCAGCGCCGGATCGGCGGGCGGCGAGACGCGGTGCGTGGTCGAAGGAAAGATGTCATTGCTGATGCGTTGCATGTAGTCGCCGGTGTTCAGGATAATGCTGCCGGGCGGCGCGTTGAGCCGGATCCACTTCATGTTTTGCCGGTTCAACACCTGCAAACCCTCGACCTCCGGGGCCGGCAGAAAGGTAAACAGGTCAACGTCCTCGTGTCCCAGCATGCGCCCGGCGCCTGAAGAGCGCTCGCTGTCGTCCATGGGCGGGTAGTAATTCAGCCGGAAGCCAAAATTGGTGGCCTCGAGCTTGTCGTCAAAGCAATGCGTCTCGCAACCCAGGTAGCGAAGCAGGCTTTGCATAATCGGCAGGATCAGTTGCTGCTGGGCCAGCACCAGTTCGCGAAACTGGGCTTCGAAGCCAGGCCTGGGCCAGAACTTTGATTCACTGAAATCAGCATGGCCATCCAAATCGAAAGCGCGGCGACAAAACACCCAGCCTTCAACCAGGTCGGGGTGAATAATGGTGGTTTCGCGCTTGGGAAAGTAGCCCTGGTTGACCGAGCCGTGGCGGCTGGCCAGGTAAGCCTTGCGCTCTGCGGCCGTGGTGTCTTCGAACAGCGCCACGACATGCCGGCTGCACCGCCTGTACAGGTCTTGCCCGATCCCGTGGCCGGTGAGGATGGCGAAGCCGATGTCGGCCAGCGCCTTGCCAAGTTGCCTGGCAAATTCAAGCTTGCCCTGTTCGCCACCGTCGAAAAACAGGCGCATGTCACAGCTTTGAATCCGGTAGTCGTCGTCGAACTGTTCGGTCCCGGTTTTCTCAGCCAGGTGATAGTTCTGATCTTTCCGCACCTGCTCGTAACGCCGAAATTCCTGGTTCACGGCCCCGATGCCCCGTTGTTTGCGGTTGCTCATGATGTGAACAGCGTGTTGTAAATGAAACCGAGCAGGATCGTGGCCAGTGCGACAGGTACCACGTAACGTATCCAGAAGGTCATCCAGTCTTCCATCCGGGGTGACAGGCCCAGGCGAATCTCGGCGCGAACGGCTGCTTCACCCAGGCCCCAGCCCAGGCCAATGACGGCCATCAGGCTGCCCAGCATGAACATTCCCGAGCCGAAAACCAGGTCAAGGGTTGCGATCCAGTGCGGGTTCATTGCGATCGGAAACATCACCGCCGCCGTCACGATGCCGATGGTCAGATTCCATTGGGACTTGCTGTAGCGCTCGCCGCTCAGGTCAGCAAGGCCGGAGATGATGGCGTCAAAGGTGCAGATGATGGACAACATGGCCACCAGCGCCCAGCCAAACAGGAACAGCGGCGCCAACCAGCGCCCGCCGGGCATGACGGTAAACAGCCCGGGCAGGGTGTTGAACAGCAGTCCCGGGCCACCGGCCATGTCGATGCCAAAAACGAGCACGGCCGGAATCACGAACAGGGTCGCCAGCAAGGCGGCGCCGGTGTCCATCAGGCCGGTGGTCATCGCGGTCGGAACAAGCGGTTCGTCCTGGCGTAAATACGAGCCGTACATGGTGCAAAGGATGCCCGACAGACCGACGGAAAAACAGGCCTGGCCCATGGCTGCAAACCACACGGTCGGGCCGGCTTTCGAAAAATCGGGCTTGAGAAACTCGCCCAGGTGGCCGATGGCGCCCTCCAGTGACAGGGCTACCGCGACGAGGTACAGGGCAATCATGGCAAATAACGGAACCAGCAGCTTATTAACCAGCTCGATGCCGTCCCTGAGGCCGCGATGCACGATCCACAAGCTGATTAAAATGACCCCCAGTGCGTACAGGTATTGCAGGCCATTGACTTGCAAACCCTGGTGGTAGGTCTCAACGGTTGCTTCGGAAAAACCGGTGCCGGCGGCGAACCATACGCTGAACAGAACATTGCCCACGACGATCGTGTAATAGCACAGCGCCATGAATATGCCCCACATGATGAACAGGCCCAGCCAGAGACCAGCCCTGCTGCCGTAGGCTTTGCGGAAGGCGACGAGGGGTCCCGCCCGGGTGCTGCGACCGAGAGACCATTCAGATGTCAGCGCCGGTACGGCCAGCAGGATCATGAACAGCAGGTAAATGAACAGGAAGGCGCTGCCGCCGTGTGAACCCATCATGTAGGGGAATCGCCAGACGTTACCCAGCCCGATTGCCAGCCCGGCCATGGTCGCCAGGGTGGTCCATCGTGATGAAAATCGCTGTTTTTGTTCCGACATCTGGTTTCCGGTTCAGGATTCGTAGCTGACGGCAGGGCTGCCGGCAGGATAAAACATGCCGACCAGTTCCATACCGTTCTCGTGGAGGCATTCGAGTGAATGCCGCTGCTTGCGCGGCAGGAAAATCATGCTGCCCGGCCCGACCTCGGCGGCGTGTTCACCTGCCCACATGCGACCGTGACCGGACAGGATGTAAATGACCTCCTCGTAAAGGTGAAAATGCTCTGGCGCCCTCGACTTGGGAATTTTCCCAATGAACTGCGTGATTGAACGCGATCCGACGGACGGGCCAACCAGCAGCTTGTAATAGCGGTCTGCGGTGCTGTGCGAAGTGCTGCGGGCGCCATCCACGACCCTTTCCGGGTGGCGTTGGTCAAATGTGCCTCGCGGCTGTTCATTGAAACCAATCTCTGCGCATTGCGGACAAACCACCGCCAGCCATCGCGTTACGCGATCTGCAGCGCCCACGAATCCGCAGGTCTCGCCTTCTCGCACATGGATTCCGCAACCCTGGTGTACATCAATTGCGGTACCTGAAATGACGACCCGGGCACGACCTTCCAACAGATAGAACACCGCCTCGGATTCACCGAAGCCGAGATGAGGCGTTTCACCGGCTTCGCATTGCAGGTAAAACAAAGACAATGCCGTGGCGCCTTGCGGCTCCCCAAACACCCGGGTCCACAGCACGTTATGTTGACGCTGCAGGTCAAGGCTGTCGGCTTCAATCACCTTGCAGCCGCCGATGGTTGAATAAGGTCTGCTCATCGAGTCGGGGCCATGTTGGAACGCGCATTGTACGTTATCCTAGACTCAACCCAACGGACCCGGCCTGTCACCCAATGATCAAGGTATTCGAGCATTTCGATCTCGCAATTGTCGGGCACATCAAGTCGGTGTTGGAGGCCGATGGCATCCAGACCTACCTCAAGAACCAGTACACGTCCGGTGTCCTCGGGGAAATCCCGTTTGTCGAAGCGGTTCCCGAGTTGTGGGTCGTCGAAGACGGGGACGTGGCGCGTGCCAATGCCCTGATACGTGGTTTGCAGTTGACGGATGAGATGGCCGGACCGGAATGGCAGTGCCAGAACTGCGGCTCCACGGTCGATGGCGTGTATGGCCGCTGCTGGAATTGCGAACAGGCAAGACCGCAAGAATCGCCGGCTTGAGAAAGCTCAAACGAAAAGGAATACGCCCGCGCTGGGGATTACAGCTTGGCCCGGCTTCAGGCCAGGGCCTGATCGGAGTTTTCCCGTTCAAGCGCGCATGGGTGGCGATTGCCGTGTTGCTGGCATTCGACCTCGTTTTCCTGATCCCTGCCGTATCTGTTTTCAAGCAGGCTGCCGCTGCTTGGGGCAGGTTCGAGGACCTGTTTGACCTGGTCACCGCCTTGTTCATGTCCGCCTGGTTGCTGGGCTGGTCTATCGCGCCCTTGTTAATGACCACGCTGTTAGCCGTGCTGCTGTTCGGACGCGAAACGGTGCGCGTTGCGCCCGGGCAGATGGAGATTGTGCTGGGGCTTCCGGGGCTGGGTTTGAAAGCGATTTACGACCTGTCGGCCGTAAGAAATTTGCGCCTTGAAATTCCCGCAAAGAAATCCGGTAAATCATGGCGCGGCCCACACGCTGCTTTCGATTACGGCGCGAATTCAGGTGAGTTCGGCTCCGGGCTGACAGAATACGACGTCGCCACGATTCGCGGCAATGTCGAGGTAGCCGGCGGCCAGACCATCCGCACCCGCGAGGCTACAGAAGAAGAACTGCGCGGTGAATGGAAACCGCATCCTGCGGCAGAACTGCTGGCGGCCGATGACGCTGAGCCGCCTGCCGAACCGCTGGCGCCGCTGGCCTTGTCATCCCCGTCCACGGTGGTGCTGATACTGGCCAACCTGGTTCCCATCGCAGGCGCCGTATTCCTCGGTTGGGACCTTGGCAATGTCATGGTGTTGTACTGGACCGAGAGCGCCGTGATCGGTTTCTATAACCTGTGCAAAATGTGGGTCATTGCGAAATGGTGGGCGATTCCGGCCGGAATCTTTTTCCTTGCCCACTTTGGCGCATTCATGGCCGTGCACTTTCTGTTTCTGTACGGCATATTTGTCGAAGGATTCGTGCAAACTTCGGCTGGTGACCTCGGCGAAGTGCTTGCGATGTTCGAACGCTTATGGCCCGCCATTGCAGGCCTGTTCATCAGCCACGGATTTTCGTTCTGGATTAATTTTTTAGGGCGCGGCGAGCACCGTGGCCGCACCATCAAGACCCAGATGTCCGAACCCTACAGCCGCATCATATTCATGCACGTGGTGCTGATCTTTGGCGGCGGGCTGGCCATGGTATTGGGCGACACCGTTCCGGTGCTGATGCTGATCATTGCGGCAAAAATCTGGGTGGATCTGCGGGCGCATTTGAAAGAGCGATCCCGGCAGGTGGACCACGTTAAATAAAGAATAAACCGCAAATTACGCGAAAGCGAAGAAGCCACAAAAGGCAAGGCCGCGAATTGCTTAACTTGTGGACATATATTTATCGGTCAGCACCGCGGAGCTTGCGAACTTCGGCTTCAAGTCGTGCCGCAGTGAGTTCCGCGGGCGGGATTGGCTCGCCAATGCGCAATTCAATTTTGGCCCACAATTTGTAAGGGCGGCGCTTCAGCAGCGCGTCGCGGCGGCTGAACATCGAGCCCCAAAGGTGGCACAGCGCCATCGGCACGACGGGAACCGGCTGTTCGCGGACCGTTTTCTCAATCCCTTTCTTGAATTTCTTGATCTCGCCATCGCGCGTAATGGCGCCCTCCGGGAATATCCCCAGAACATTGCCGTTTGAAAGCGTTTCTCTAATACGCTGGTAGGCGTTGTTGAGAATCTCGCGGTTCTCGCTGCGACCGGCAATCGGTATGGCTTTGCCGGTTTTGAAAATGAATTTCAGCAGCGGAATTCGGTAAATCCGGTAATACATGACAAAGCGGATCGGCCGGCGCACCATGCCCGCGATGATCAGGGGATCAACAAAACTGACATGGTTGGCGGCCACGATCACTGGCCCCTCGTCCGGAACATTCTCGGCACCGGTGACGCGAACGCGGTAGATGGTGTGGATCAGGATCCAAACCAGGAAGCGCATCAGGAATTCCGGCACGATGGTGAAAATATAGATCGCCACGATGGCGTTGAGAATTGCGGTCAGCCCGAACAGCTCAGGAATCGTGAAGCCGGCCCTGCCCAGCAGCAACATTGCGAAAATCGCGGCGATCACCATGAACAGGGCGTTGAGAATGTTATTTCCGGCAATCACGCGCGAGCGGTGCGAGGGCTCGGAACGCTGTTGCACCAGGGCATACAGCGGCACGATGTAAAAGCCGCCAAACACGCCGATCATCAGCAGGTCAAAAGACACCCGCCAGTTTCCGCCGTTGCTGAAAAAGGTGCCCAGCGTAGTGTCGACCAAGGCAATCCTGGGGCTGGAAAAATACAGGTCGAGGCCGAACAGGGTCAGGCCGATGGCGCCAAACGGAACAAGCCCGATTTCAACCCGGCGTCCGGATAGTTTTTCGCACAACAATGACCCGGCGCTGATGCCGATGATAAACATCGCCAGCAGTACCGACATGACGTCTTCATTGCCGCCCAGCACATTCTGCGAATAGCTCGGAATCTGCACCAGGAAAGTGGCGCCAAAGAACCAGAACCAGGAAATACCCAGCACGCTGTTGAGCACCACGCGCTTGTGATTGAGGAAACGGATATTGCGCAGGGTTTCGCTGAAGATATTCCAGTTAATCTTAAGTTCCGGAGCAACAGCCGCCGCCAGGGGAATGCCGCGCGCAGCGACATAGCCCGCGATGGCCACGCCCAGGCAAACGACGCTGACCCAGAAAGGCCAGTCGGCCTCGATGCCGGCCAGCTGCGGGCCCAGAATCGTGCCGGTGAGTATCGCCACGAAGGTGCCCATCTCGACCAGTGCATTACCGCCCACCAGTTCACGCGGTTCCAGCACCTGCGGCAGGATGCCGTACTTGATCGGGCCAAAAATCGTCGACTGGAAGCCCAGCATAAACAGCACACCAAGCAGGATGGGCAGGTTATCCAGCCAGAAGCCCAGCGTGGCGGTGGCCATGATGAGCACCTCGAACAGCTTGATGCGCCGGATTTGCATGGATTTTTCGTACTTGTCGGCAAACTGCCCGAACAGCGCGGAGAACAGGAAAAACGGCAGGATAAACACCAGCGCGCTGAGGTTGACGACCTGGTCGGTGTTCAGGCCTGCCAGCCGGCTGCCCTGGAACACCAACAGGGCTGCCAGGGCATTCTTGAAAATATTGTCGTTGAGCGCGCCAGATGCCTGGGTGATGAAAAACGGCATGAACCGCTTTTCCCCAAACAGCTTGAATTGCGAGTGGCCGGACATGGCGGCCCGCGCCTAGGACAGGTTCGTCAGTACGCCGGCAATGGTGGCCGTCATCATCGTCGCCAGCGTGCCACCCAGAAGCGCGCGCAGACCCAGCCGCGCAATATCACCGCGCCGTTCCGGTGCCAGGCCGCCGATGCCACCGATCTGGATGGCGATTGAAGCGAAATTGGCAAAACCGCACAGCGCATAAGTAGAAATCAGCACTGCTTGCGGGGAAAGCGTGTCCTTGATGTCATTCAGGTGAAGGTAGGCCACGAACTCGGTGGCGATGGCTTTCTCACCGATCAGCCCGCCGACGATGCTGGCCTCTTCCCACGGCACGCCGATGACCCAGGCCAGCGGTGACAGTATCCAGCCGAGAATGGCGGTCAGGCTCAATGGCTGGCCGGTCAGGTTCGCGATGCCGGAGATTTCACCGATCCATTCCAGTGGCCAGTTGATCATGGCGATCAGGGCCAGGAACGCGAGCAGCATACCGCCGACATTCAAAGCCAGCTTAACGCCGTCCGCAGCGCCGTTCGCAGCGGCTTCAATCGGGTTGCCCGCCGTTTTTTCCACGTTGATGGATACGCTGCCCTTGGTCAGTGACTCTTCGACCTCGGGTCGCAGGATCTTGGCGATCACGATGGTCGCCGGCGCCGCCATTACCGATGCAGCCAGCAGGTGCCGCGCATAGAACATCTGTTGCTCAGGGTCCGGCCCTCCCAGCATGGTCACGTATGCCGCCAGCACGGCACCGGCGATCGTGGCCATACCGCCGACCATCATCGTGAACAACTCGGACTCGGTCATTCGCGCAATGTAAGGGCGCACCACCAGTGGCGCCTCGGTTTGCCCGACAAACACGTTGGCGGCCACAGACAGCGATTCCGAACCGCTGACATCCATGATTTTCTGCATGACCCAGGCCATGCCCTGGACCACTTTCTGCATGATGCCCAGGTGGTACAGAACACCCATCAGGGAAGCGAAGAAAATGATGGTGGGTAATACCTGGAACGCAAAAATGAAACCAAATGACTCTCCCCTGGCCAGGTCGCCGAAAATAAACGCCGCTCCTTCCTGGGCAAAGCCAATGATCTTGACGAAAATCTTGCTGATAAAGTCGAAAAATTCCCGGCCACCCGGAACCATGATGACGATAATGGCGAAACTGAGTTGTAAGCCAATTCCGGCGCCGACCAGCTTCCAGTCGGTATTCTTGCGGTCCATGGAAAACAGCAGGGCAATGGAAACCAGCACTGCCAGCCCGAACGCACCAAAAAGAATACTGCCGATCATGTTGGATCCCCGGTAGGGTTGTTATTGCAGGTGAGAGTATCGGCAACCGACTAGCGTGGCAAATGGTACGCATTCGCTCTTTAGAATGGTTTGATGCCCAACAACAATCTCGCGGGCTGCGGCGGGTGGCGTTTTTTGCGGACACGCGGTGAATACATCCCTGTACGCTCGGAGCAAACATCCCTGTTTGCTACGGTCCGCAAAAAAACCACCCGCCCCAACCCTTTTGCACCGAGCCGGCGTGGCGCCATTGACAGTGCCTTCAAGCCGCCACCCGGCGTGACCCCATTGGACAGTAAATTGGCAGTTGCCGATACGTTGAGGGAGGGTCAGATTTCGATGCCGGCCCATTTGCGTCCGCGCCACTGATGGACGCAAACGAGGGCCTGCCCGACCCGGTAAATACCATTGATGACCCATACGCCGAGCAGGCCGAAACCAAGAACCGGCCCGACGACGTAGGCGGCCGGCAGGAAAAATAC
>JABDJL010000042.1 GCA_013002505.1 Lysobacterales bacterium
GACACTCGACCAGCATGTCCGGATGGTCACCTCGCCTTCATCCAGGTCATCCAGGCCCAATGGTTCGACCGATGCGCGATAGCCGTCCGAGTCATCGTGAATCCGGAAGGCGTTAAACTTTTCAGGAATGTCGCTCATCAGGTCAGTGCCGTTGCGATGGGTGTTTGATGGTACCAACTTCAATAAGCTTACGCTGCCCGCCAGGAATGATGAAAGCTAGGCTGACACCGGGGCTTCGTGCATCAGGTGAATGAAATTGCCTTCCGGATCATGGAATCCAGCCATCCAAAGCTCGAATTCGGGAGTGCTGTGCACAATGTGGGGTTCGCGCAGGAAGTCCACGCCATTGGCAGACAACTGGTGATAGGCCTGGTCCATGTCCTCGACACGGTAATAAAGCAGTGGCTTGGAGGGAAACTCTTCCGACTGGTCTTCACTGAGGTAAAGCCTGACGCCGGAACAGTCAAAGAACGCCATTTTCTGCTCCGGCACCTCGAACAGCAGCGGCAAGCCAAGGATGTCGCGGTAAAAGCCGACCGCCCGTTGAATTTCTTTGACGCCTATATGAACCTGTCCGATCGCTCCAATTTTGAACTGCGCAGCCATGGTCACTCACCTCGAAGTGCTATTTTTCAGTTCCACCTTCGCTGCCATTATCCTCATCACCCTCGACCCGCGCCAGTCCGACCATGTTCTCTTCGCTGCCCAGGCGGATCAGTGTCACACCCTGGGTATTGCGGCCCAGCGTGGAAATTTCAGAAGCGCGCGTTCGCACCAGCGTTCCTCCATCGGATATCAGCATCACATCATCCTCGTCGTTCACCTGGACGGCCGACACCAGCGCGCCATTGCGTTCTGATGTCTGGATACCGATAACACCCTGGCCACCGCGCCCCTGGGCATGGTACTCATCGGCATGGGTGCGTTTGCCATAGCCGCGTTGCGTGGCTGTCAGGATGTCTCCTTCCCCTACCACAAGCATGGAAACCACGGATTGATTTTCCTTGAGCCTGATGCCAATCACGCCACGCGACACGCGCCCCATTGAACGCACATCGCTCTCGTGAAAACGGATGCACTTACCGGAGCTCGCAAACAGCATGATGTCCTGCTTGCCGTCGGTGATCTCGACATTGACCAGTTCATCATCATCGGGCAGCGTGATCGCCCAGATTCCGTTTGACCGCTGGTTGGCATAGGCCGGCAACGGGGTTTTCTTGACGATGCCGTTGCGGGTGGCGAAAAACACGAACTTGTCCTGCGCATACTCGCGTACCGGCAGCACCGCGTTGACGCGTTCGTCCTTCTCCAGCGGTAACAGGTTAACGATGGGCTTACCGCGGCTGACATGGCTGGCCTGTGGCAACTCGTACACCTTCATCCAGTAAATTCGGCCGCGCGAAGTAAAGCAAAGCAATGTGTCGTGGGTATTGGCAACGAACAAGGTGTCAATGAAATCCTCTTCTTTGACCTTGGTTGCCGATTTACCTTTTCCGCCGCGCCGTTGCGCCTGGTAGCGATCCAGCGTCTGTGATTTCGCGTAACCGGCATGGGACAGCGTGACCACCACGTCTTCCTCGGTGATCAGGTCTTCGAGGCTCAAGTCGAGGCGCTTCTCGAGAATCTCGGTGCGGCGGTCGTCATCGTACTTTTCACGAACCTCTTCAAGCTCTTCGCGGATCACCTCCATCAGGCGTTCCGGCTCGGACAGGATGCGCAGCAACTGGCGCACCGTCTCCAAAATTTCGGTGTACTCGGTTGTCAGTTTCTCCTGTTCCAGCCCGGTAATCCGGTGCAGGCGCATGTTCAGGATTTCCTGGGCCTGCTGCGGCGAAAGCTGGTAACCGTCCTCGTGCAGCCCGTAGCGGTCTGCCAGGTCTTCCGGCCGTGACATTTCTGCACCGCCCTGACCCAACAGCGCCGCGACCAGGCCCGATTCCCACGTCCTGGCGAGCATTCGTTCCTTGGCTTCGGCCGGTGTCGGTGACGACTTGATCATCTCGATCAATTCATCAATGTTGGCCAGCGCTACTGTCAGGCCCTCGAGGATATGCGCCCTGTTGCGCGCCTTGTGCAGGTCATAAAGCGTGCGGCGTGTGACCACGTCGCGGCGATGCCTGACAAATGCCTCGAGAATTTCCCGAATATTCAGCAGCCTGGGCTGGCCGTCGACAATCGCGACCATGTTGATGCCAAACACATTCTGCATCACGGTCTGTTGGTAGAGGTTGTTCAAGACGACCTCGGGAACCTCGCCCCGGCGCAGCTCGATGACGATGCGCATACCGTCCTTGTCGGACTCATCGCGGAGTTCAGTAATGCCTTCCAGCCGCTTTTCCTTGACCAGTTCGGCGATCTTTTCGAGCAACCTGGCCTTGTTAACCTGGTAAGGAAGCTCGGTGACAATAATCGAATCCTTGCCATTTGCCGGGTCGGTTTCGATGTGCGAGCGAGCACGCATGTAAATGCGCCCGCGGCCGGTGTGATAGGCGTCATGAATGCCCTGCGCCCCGTTGATAAAGCCGGCGGTGGGAAAATCAGGGCCAGGCAGGTGTTCCATGATCCCGTCAATATCCAGTTCGGGGTTTTCGATCAGCGCGACCGTCGCGTCGATGACTTCTCCGAGGTTGTGCGGCGGGATGTTGGTTGCCATACCGACCGCGATGCCGGCCGAACCGTTGACCAGCAGGCCGGGAATGCGGGTCGGCATGACCAGTGGCTCGAATTCAGATTCATCGTAGTTGGGGCCGAAGTTCACCGTCTCCCGGTCGAGATCGGCGAGCATCTCGTGCGCCAGGCGCGACATGCGGACCTCGGTGTAGCGCATCGCCGCTGGTGCGTCTCCGTCAACCGACCCGAAGTTGCCCTGGCCGTCAACCAGCATGTAACGCATGGCAAAAGGCTGCGCCATCCTAACGATCGTGTCGTAGACCGCTGAATCACCATGGGGGTGGTATTTACCAATCACGTCACCGACGACACGCGCTGATTTTTTGTACGGTTTGTTCCAGTCGTTACCCAGAACGCTCATTGCGAATAGCACCCGGCGGTGAACCGGTTTTAGCCCGTCCCGGACATCCGGAAGCGCACGTCCGACAATGACGCTCATGGCATAGTCCAGGTAGGACTGGCGCATCTCGTCTTCGAGGTTGACCTGGAGGATTTCCTTGGCGAGTTCAGCCATACGTTGTAAAGGCTCCGAAAGGTGTCATATGTGATTGTTTATATTGTTTTTATACGATTTTTTGCAGGGCTCGTACCGGGCCTTTTTCGAGGCCGGATTCAAGCTTGGAATTGTACCATAATCCGGCACCCGATTGGCGCTTCAAGGCGCCCGTGCAAGGCGCGACTCAACAGCCCGGCGTTGACCCCCTGCACGAGGTCAGTATGATGGGGTTCCTTGTCGATGATTGCGGTGTCTGTCAATGAAAATTTGGATGCGTTCCGGCCTTCTCCTGTTGATGTTTTCCAGCCTGGCTATAGCCCAGGACAATGGTGCGCCACAGGTCACCCTGCACACCAGCAAAGGCGCGATCACGATCGAGCTGTTCCCCGACAAGGCACCGGTCACGGTGGCCAATTTTCTGCAATATGCCCGTGACGGTTTTTACGACGGTACAGTATTCCACCGGGTGATCAGTCATTTCATGATCCAGGGTGGCGGTTATTCGACGGACATGATCCGCAAACCGACTCGTGACCCGATTCAGAACGAAGCGACCAACGGCTTGAAAAACACCCGCGGCACCCTGGCCATGGCACGCACGGCAGACCCGCATTCCGCCACTGCCCAGTTTTTCATCAACGTTGAAATCAACGCCAACCTCGATTACACAGGCACCAACAATTCGCGGGCCTGGGGCTATGCCGTGTTCGGCCGCGTTGTCGAGGGCATGGAAGTGGTCGACGATATCCGTTTCGTCGAGACCGGCCCGGGTGACCGCCCGCTCGAACAGGTGATCATCGAGCGCGTCGAAGTACATCAATAGCGATTGATGACTACGCTGTTCATATCCGATTTACACCTCGACGACTCACGGCCGGAATCAACGCGACAATTCGAAACCCTGGTCCGCGGCGAAGCGCGCGGGGCGAAGGCGCTGTACATACTCGGAGACCTGTTCGAATACTGGCTGGGCGATGACATCACCAACGAGACCGGCTCGCGTGTCCACGAAGCGCTCAAGGCCCTGAACCAGTCCGGCGTATCCTGTTATTTCCAGCACGGTAACCGTGATTTCCTGGTGGGCCGCGATTTCGCTGATTCCTGTGGCCTGCAACTGCTGCCCGAAGAACAGGTTATCGACCTGTATGGCAAGCAGACCCTGTTGCTGCACGGTGACAGCCTTTGCACGGATGATCATGAATACCAGGCGGTACGCAAAACCCTGCGCAGCGATGCCTGGCAGGAGGAGTTCCTGTCGCGGTCTGCGCAGGGCAGAATCGACTTCGCGCGTGATGCCCGCAGCAAAAGCCGCGCCCACCAGATGGCCGTGGATGCCGAGATCATGGATGTCAATCTCGATGCCGTGGAGCAGGCCTTCGAGCGCCACCGGGTAAGCCACATGATTCATGGACACACCCACCGGCCCGCGATTCATGAATACTTTACCGGGCAAGGTAAAGCCTGGCGGACGGTGCTTGGCGATTGGTACGAGGACAACAGTGTTTTACGCGTCGGCCCCGGCCGCTTTGAGCTGGGCGGGTTGACGCCCTGAACGACCGGGCAGCGAATCGCCTCTGATACTGCGCGTTGCCACCCGCAGCGCCGGCTGACGTTCAAGTCGTCGAAATGGCCTCCATCTCCACGTCGCTGAATCCGGCCTGGCGGCGCGCAGCGACATTGAACGGGCCCCGCAGCGAGCCGTTGAAATGCTCATCCAGCAAGCGCAGAAATTCCTGCGACGGCTCCTTGCCCTCAAGCGCGCAGCAGTGTCGGAACCAGCGCGTGCCGATTTCGACGTGGCGTACCTCCTCGCGCAGGATCACTTCCAGGACAGAAACCGTCTGCGTATCGCCGGCGGCATCCAACCGGCTGATCATGCCGGGTGTAACATCGAGGCCGCGCGCTTCCAGTACGCGCGGCACCAGCGCCATGCGCTCGAGGCACGAATGCCGGGTCTTGACGGCCATCTCCCACAGGCCGTCGTGGGCGGGAAAGTCACCGTATGCGAATCCAAGCTCAACGAGTCTCTCGTTCAGCATGCTGTAATGCCGTGCCTCATCGGCTGCGACAGAAGCCCAGTCACGGTAGTACGCGGGTGGCATTTCTGCGAATCGGCACGCGGCATCGAGCGCCAGGTTGATGGCATTGAACTCGATATGGGCAATCGCATGAATCAGCGCTGCCCTGCCACGGGGATTGCCCAGGCGGCGGCGCGGAACCATCGCCGGTGGCACCAGTTGGGGCTTTTCGGGCCTGCCGGGTGAATTCGTGGAGCCCGCCTGCCCGCAATCAGTATGCGACAGTTCGTTTTTGGATACGCGCTGCCACAGGCGGGACGTCATCTCGCATTTGGCAGCCGGGTCGGACTCGTTCAGGCAGGCCCTGACGGCCGGGAAGAACTGTTTTGTTTCACTGATACGCACGCGGCAGATTATAGAGCAGCGCACGCATGCTGCCTGAACATTCAATTAACTGCTATTTAAGGTCGACCATCTGATAATTGGACGATGACCGCTGTAGTCGCACAACGGGCGTCCATGGTGCGCAAATCACCAGGGCCTGCGCAATGGCGCATCTTCGGCCTGGCGATCCTGATTCATCTCGCCCTGCTACTGGTGCCCATCGCACACGAAAGCAGCGTCCCGCGTCGCCCGCTGCTGGAAATCGAATTGCGACCTGCACCCTCCCCGGCGCGGGAACAGTCTCACCCGGCACAACCATCCGCGCAGGCCATCGAGGACACTTCGCCCGCCGCGACGGCGGTTGACCGGCCCGCGCCGGCGGACCAGGACCCGGTGCATGTGCCCTCGCAGGAAACGGATGCTGAGCCAGTCATCAGCGCCGCGCTGCTGCTCGAACAGGCCGGGCAATTGAATTACCCGCGCAAAGCGAACGCTGACGCGCGCCTCGGCAGGTCATCACCGCGCGGGCACGCCAGCCTTCAACTCCAACCCATATTGCCGCCGGTTACAACGGTGTTCGAGGACTTTTACCTGCCTGCTGAAAATGAGATCGTGGATCAGTGGCAGGACCGCAATGGCACACGGCACGTGGTCATGCGCACGCCTTCCGGGCACACGCTGTGCGGCCGGCTGGATGCCTGGGATCCGCACAATCCGCTGTTCGAGCCCGTACCCATGTACCGCCGGTGCGCCGGCGGGGGCAAGCGGAACTGACCTGACCAACGCCAACAAGATGGTGGAATTCGCCAATTCTTGACGACCCATCGGGGTTTTTCAGGTGGCGGCAAGGAAAATCATCAACTTGGCGCACATGCAGCGCAGAAATGGGCCATTTTCTTGGCATGATTCATGCATTTATTTATATGTAAATCTATTCAAGGAGCAAAAAATGGGCCGCGGATCTGCAGGCAACGTCATCTCTGCCCTGGCGAGTTTTTTCATACCCGGACTCGGCCAGCTACTCCAGGGGCGCTTCATCACGGCATTGTTCATGTTCGTCATGACCTTCCTGCTTTGGTTGATCCTGCTCGGCTGGGTCATCCACTTGTGGTCAATCATTGACGCGGCGGTCTACGATCCGCCGGTTCCGAGGAGATATCGTTACGACCGCTACGGACGATACGTCTGAACCAGGGGCCGCGCCGTCCCGCCCTGTCGAATATTGCGCTCAAGTCCACCCCGGTGCAGTATCTGTTCACCAGGAGTGGCCCATGAACAGCAAATTGACGATCCGCGCGGCGCGGCGTGAAGACAGTGCCTTGATCCTCCAGTTCATTCGCGAGCTGGCCGAGTACGAACGCCTGTTACACGAAGTGACTGCCACTGAACAACAGCTGGCAGAGGCGATTTTTGGCCCACGGCCGTTCGCCGAGGTGGTCATCGCAGAATGGGATTCCGAGGCCGCCGGTTTCGCGTTGTTCTTTGCAAACTTTTCCACCTTCCTGGCTTCCCCCGGCATGTACCTCGAGGACCTTTTCGTGCGGCCCGAATTTCGCGGTGAAGGCATCGGAAAGGCCTTGTTGGCGCACCTTGCCGGAATCGTTATCCGGCGCGGCTGGGGCCGGCTCGACTGGTCGGTGCTGGACTGGAACCGTCCGGCCATCGAATTTTATGATCGTATCGGCGCGCGGCACCTCGATGACTGGCTTCAATACCGCCTGGATGGCCCGGCGCTTGGCGAGGTGGCCGGTTTTGCAGCGCCGGGCGGCAATGAATGATTAACCCGGGCGCCACACCGGGTTTTGATAAAATGAAGCGATCTCGTTGATACCGGAGTAAGGCATGTTCTACAAGCCGCTGTTGTTGCCTTTGATGATCCAGGTGCTGCTGACTTTTGTAGTCTGGCACCGAATGTATTTCGACCGGATCTCCGAGATGCAGGACAAGCGCATTGATCCGCAACGTATCAACACGCGCGAGAAGGGTCGGGCCCTGCTGACCGGTTCCGCGGCCAGCGCCGATAATTTCAGCAACCAGTTCGAAATGCCAGTGTTGTTTTACCTGGCCATAGTGCTGGCGCTGATGCTGCTGATCCAGGATGCGGTGCTGGTGGTACTGGCATGGTCGTATGTGGTGCTGAGAATCGTGCACAGTTTCATCCATACAACCTACAATCACGTCATGCACCGCTTCTGGGTTTATATCGGCAGTTGCGCTGTCCTGATGATCATGTGGGTGCGGCTGGCGTGGCAGGTGCTATGAGCCATTGCAATGTCTGAATTCGAATGGGAGCGTCGCCATGAGTGAAGCCAAAACCGCCAGCGGCAGTTGTTTTTGCAAGGCTGTCCAGTTTCATTTCACCTTACCCAGCAAATGGTGCGCGCACTGTCACTGCAGCATGTGCCGCAAGGTTCACGGCGCCGGTTATGTGACCTGGGTAGGCTTTGAATCTGACCGCTTTACACTGGACAGCGGCCAGCAACACCTGAAGTGGTTCGAATCCTCGCCTGGTGCGAGCCGGGGATTTTGCAGTCACTGCGGGAGCAGCATGTTCTTCCGATCGCAACGCTGGGCGGGCGAATTGCATGTTGCGCTGGGTTGCATGGATGACCCGGTTGGCCGCACACCACAGGCCCATGCATTCCATGACAGCCACGTTAACTGGATGCCGCTCGATGATGCGCTGAAAGTCTTTAACGGCTGATCCATGCTGCTGCTGAAATCTTCCTGTGAACGCTGCAGCAAGGCCTTGCCGGCAGCCTCCCCGCTGGCGTTTATCTGCAGCTTTGAATGTACCTTCTGCAAGGATTGCGCCGAAGGCGAACTGAATGGCGTGTGCCCCAATTGCGGTGGCAATTTTGAACGCCGGCCGGTGCGGCCGCCGCAACTGCTGGACAAGTACCCGCCAGGCGAGTGACGGGAACCGCTGCCTAGATATGCTCAGCCTGTGGATCCAGCGGAACTGACCAGTCGATGGCTTGCTGGCCGTTTTGCTCGAGGTAGCGATTCGCCGCAGAAAAATGGCGGCAACCAAAAAAGCCGCGGTGCGCCGATAAAGGTGACGGGTGAGGCGCCTTCAGCACCAGGTGCCTGTCGGCGTCGATCGAGGCGCCTTTTTTGAGTGCGTAACTGCCCCACAGCATGAACACCAGCTTGCGCCGCTCGTCATTCAACAGCGACACGATGCGGTCGGTAAACTGTTCCCAACCCTTGCCCTGGTGGGCGCCAGCCGCGCCCCGCTCCACGGTTAACACCGAGTTCAGCAGCAACACGCCTTGCCTGGCCCATGAGCGGAGATTGCCATGGTCGGGCGGCGCGAGACCCAGGTCCGATTCAATTTCCTTGAAGATATTGACCAATGATGGCGGCGTCGGGACACCCAGGCGGACCGAGAAGCACAGGCCGTGTGCCTGGCCCGGGCCGTGGTACGGGTCCTGGCCCAGGATGATGACCCGGACCTGTTCGAAAGGACAGGAATTCATCGCGTTGAAGATCTTTTCACCGGGCGGATAGATTCTTGCGCCGGCACGCTTGCGCTCGAGCAGGAACGCGCGGAGTTGCAGCATGTATTGCTGCTCAAACTCCGGGGCCAGCCGTTCCAGCCAGGAAGACTCAAGACGAATCCTTTTTTTGGCGTCAGCTTCGGTCATGGGTGGATGCGCAGGCCTGTTGCAATGCTTGATTTTCTCCGTATCGTCCCAAGGTAGCACAACATCGCGCCACAATACCGCACACCGTTCAGGAGAGTTTTACATGCCCATCACGACCGATGTCGTCATTGTCGGAGCCGGACCGGCGGGACTGTTCCAGGTTTTTGAACTCGGATTGCTGGACATTCGGGCCCACGTCATTGATTCCCTTGAACAGGTGGGCGGCCAGTGCGCCGAGCTCTATCCTGACAAACCCATCTATGACATCCCAGCGCTGCCACGTGTTGGCGCGCAGGAACTGGTAGACAGGCTGGTTGAACAGATCAAGCCGTTCGAAGCGAAGTTTCACCTTGGCCAGACCGTTACACACCTGGAAAAGACGGCAGACGAACGATTCCTGCTGAAGACCAGCACCGGACAGGAATTCGACACCACTTCGGTCATCATCGCCGCGGGCCTGGGCGCGTTTCAACCGCGGAAAATGAGAACGGCGGGCGCTTCCGACTGGGAAGGCTCACAAATTCATTACCAGGTCCGTGAACCCGAGCGCCTGCAGGGCAAGAAGCTGATCATCCTGGGCGGAGGTGATTCCGCACTGGACTGGGCGCTGGAGCTTTGCGAGCGCGCTTCTGGGTTGACGCTGGTGCACCGCCGCGCTGAGTACCGCGCGCAGCCCGCTTCGGTCAAGCAGATGAAAGAGCTGGCGGAGGCTGGAGACTTGAGCGAATTCCAGGGCATGGTTCGCGAGATCATGGTCGAAGATGGCCGCTTCCGGGGATTGAAGGTTGCCGATGCGGAAGGTGAACTTCACGAACTGGAAGCTGACGAGGTATTCGTATTTTGGGGCTTGTCACCCAACCTGGGGCCAATTGCCGAATGGGGCCTGGAAATCGACAAGCGCCAGGTCCCGGTCGATACCGAACAGTTCCAGACCAGTGTTCCGGGCATTTTTGCGGTAGGCGACATCAACACCTATCCGGGCAAGAAAAAGCTCATACTCAGCGGGTTTCACGAGGCGGCGCTGGCTGCGTTCGGCGTCCAGAAACGCCTGCACCCCGACAAGAAGGTCCACCTTCAATACACCACCACCAGCCCGCTAATGCATCAACGCCTCGGGGTTGGCGACGAGTAAGACCGCGGTACGATACTTGATCTTCGGTCAGGGTGAACTATGCTCAGAATGAGCAGCTTTCACGCAGTCACCCCCCTTCGGCTGTGAAAAGGGCCTCAGCCCTTGTTAAGTTGCTCAACCGGGCTGGCGTCCTTCGGGTCGCCAGCCTTCCAGATTGGCAGGCGTGTTTCGGTCATTGAAGCGCGGCCTCGCTGACGATCCCGCCCTGTTTGTAAACCACGCCGTCTTTCATAACAAAATCAACATCCTGAAGAAGGTTTATGTATTTCAGGACATCACCCTTTACGGCAATAATGTCGGCGAATTTTCCGCGCGTCACGGTACCCCAGCTGTCATCGACGCCCATGAATTTCGCCGGCCAGAATGTCGCCGCCTGGATCGCCTCCATGGCCGGTATGCCCATCACCCTGACCCACACGTCGAGCTCGTTCCAGGTGGACTGGCAATGGAATTTCATCGGGATGCCGCTGTCGGTACCGATCATCAGGACCACGCCGGATTCACGCAACTGGGCGATCTTGCGCTTCAGTGTTTTCTGGCGCTTCGGGTGCAACATCGTGTAGGTCAGGTCTTCAGGGTGGGCGATCGACGCCGCGATGTCCTCAATCGTGTCCTGCTCCAGCCCGCGGTGCCAGCAATCGCTGTCGAGCTTTTCATGGCTGTCACGAATCTCCACTGAATTCCACAGGCCTTCGACGGTTGGCGTCCAGTACAGCGGGTCGTCCACGATCATCGAAGCGGCGGTGCGTTCCTTCAGCATGATCATGACGTCTTCCGGGTATTCAGGCGCTGCGGACAGTCCCGTGTGCTCGAAATTGTCAATGCCAATCTCCAGGCCCCGGCGAATTTCCGGCGGACGGTGTGCGTGCGCCACGACATTGAGGCCGTGTTCGTGCGCTTCGTCCACCACCGCCTGGGCCTCTTCCAGCGTCATCAGGTCCTGGTCAATCAGCTTGATTACGTGCATCCCGGCATCAGCCAGGCGCTTGACCTTGGCGCGCGCATCCTTCGGGCCATCGACACCCCAGCGGTAATCTTCAGTACCCGGGTAGGGTGCTTTCTGGATGAATGGCCCGGACCAGAACATTCGTGGACCGTGGATTTCACCCGCTTCGAGCCGCGTTTTGACACTCAGGGTGTCTTCCAGCGATGCGCCCAGGTCGCGCGCCGAGGTGACCCCGGCCAGTAACAACTGAACAGCAGAAGCTGGCATGATTTCACTGGCAAAACGGTCCCGGTAGGCGGGGAACCAATGGGGGTAGTCAGCGTGGCCATTGATATCAAGGTGTACGTGCATATCCCACAGGCCGGGCAGCACCGACATCGCCTCGGTGGAGATCACCTCGTAGCCTTCCGGCACCACCAGCGTTTCAACAGTACCGACCTGCTCAATGGTATTGCCGTTGACCAGGATCACGCTGTCGTGGATGGGTGCAGCGCCAAGGCCGTTGATCAGCGTGCCTCCGACCAGGGCTTTTTTATCCTGCGCCACGGCTGACAGGCTAACGCAGCAAATCAACGCCAAGCTGAATCCAATCCGGTTTTTCATTCCGTACTCCCAAGGGTCATCGTCAGGGCGCTAATCTACCAGAGTTTGGGTTTGCTTAAGTCCAATGCATGAAGAGAAGAAAAAATATGTCCACAAATTTCACGAATTACACAAACTAGTTTGAATTGGGCAGGCAGATACTTAAGCAAAGCTCTTATTTCCAGCAGTTGTATACCCTGCTTGTGAATTGAAAGGTTTAACATTCAGTGCTTTTTATTAGAAGCCCCGAAGACAGAAGCTCGCATCCCGATTGGCGCGGTCCAATCTGATTCCGCTCTTAAAATTTGTGTAATTTGTGTAATTTGTGGGGAAATTCTAAACCCCTATGTCTTCGTTCCACAATTCCGGTTTATCGGCGATGAACTGTTTCATCAGCTCGATGCACTCCTTGTCCTGCAGCACCGTGACGTCCACGCCGCGAGAGCGCAGCAGGGATTCCTCGCCCATGAAAGTCAGGTTTTCGCCGACCACCACGCGGGGTATGCCGTACAGCAGGATGGCTCCGGAGCACATGGCGCACGGTGACAAGGTCGTGTAGATCGTCGATTCCCGGTAAACCGCGGCTGCCTGCCGCCCGGCGTTTTCCAGGGCATCCATCTCCCCGTGCAGGACGCTGCTGCCCTGCTGCACCCGCCGGTTATGCCCGGCGCCGATGACGCGGCCATCGTGAACCAGGACCGACCCAATCGGGATTCCGCCTTCCTCAAACCCTCTTTGCGCTTCCGCTATGGCGGCCTGCATAAATTGATCCATGGACTTTCCTTTAATTAATCAGGACTTCGGAGTAGTATTTTTCTTTCTGCTGAAACTGCCATTCGCTGCCAGTGCAGGGTATACGGCACTCTGACATCAATCAATCCGGGAAAACAATATGTCCAGAATCGTCAAAACCGGGATCATACAAATGGCCAACAAGCTCGACACGGATGCCAGCTGCGAAGCGCATCGCAAGGCCATGATCGAGGCACACATCCCTTTCATTGCCGAGGCCGGTGAGCAGGGCGTCCAGATGCTGTGCTTCCAGGAAATCTTCACCGGGCCCTATTTTTGCCCATCGCAGGACAGCAAGTGGTATGACGCTGCCGAGCCGATTCCGGACGGGCCAACCACGCAACTGATGTGTGAATACGCCAGCAAGTACAACATGGTCATCGTGGTGCCCATCTACGAGGAACACATGACCGGGGTTTATTACAACACCGCAGCGGTCATCGATGCCGACGGCACCTATCTCGGCAAGTACCGTAAGAACCACATACCGCAAGTGGCCGGATTCTGGGAAAAGTTCTTCTTCAAGCCGGGAAACCTGGGTTACCCGGTGTTTGACACCGCATACGGTAAGGTGGGTGTCTATATTTGCTATGACCGGCACTTTCCCGACGGCGCGCGTTGCCTGGGCCTGAACGGCGCCGAAATCGTATTCAACCCTTCCGCCACCGTGGCCGGGTTGTCGCAATACCTGTGGGAACTTGAACAGCCGGCGCACGCGGTGGCCAACGGTTATTTCGTCGGCGCCATCAACCGGGTCGGCACGGAGGCACCATGGAATATCGGCAAGTTTTACGGTTCTTCCTACTTCGCCGATCCGCGCGGTCAGATCGTCGCGCAGGCGAGCGAAGAAAATGACGAGTTGCTGGTCGCCGAGCTGGATTTCGACATGGTTCGTGAAGTCCGCAATACCTGGCAATTCTTCCGCGACCGCAGGCCGGAAACCTACGGACAATTGACCGAGATCTGATCATGAAAATCCTAGAACGCGATGATACGCAACTGCCGGCGCAGGCCAGCTCCGAGTACGACTACGAAACGCTGCTGGCCAGCCGCCAGCGGCACTTCCTGCCATTGGCCCTGTACCACGACAAGCCGCTCAACCTGGTGCGTGCCGAGGGCATGTACATGTGGGACGCCGACGGAAACCGCTACCTGGATTGTATTGGCGGGATTATCTGCATTTCGGCCGGACACCACCATCCGAAAATCAAGCAGAAGCTGATCGGTATGCTGGAGAACAATGAGCCGCAGCATGTCAGTACGCTTTACCTGAATGAGCATCCGGTCAGGTTGGCTGAAACCCTCGTCGAAGAGGCCCCCGACGGCCTGGACCGGGTTTCGTTCACCAACTCAGGATCCGAGGCCAACGAGCTGGCATTCATGACTGCACGCCAGGCCACCGGTGAAACCATGATTATCAACCTGCGCCACAGCTATCACGGCGGTACGGCCGCCACGCAGGCGCAGTGCGGGCACGCCACCTGGCGATTCCGCGCCCAACCGGTCACGGCAACCACCTCGGCGCTGGAACCCTATTGCTACCGGTGCCCGTTCAACAAGAAACCCGACAGCTGTGACTTTGAATGTGCCCAGAATGTCGAAACGACCATCCAGACCAGCACCCATGGCAGGATCGCGGCCATGATTGTCGAGCCGGTGATGGGCGTCGGTGGCTTTATCTCGCCGCCCAAAGAGTATTTCGACCGGGTCACCAGCATCGTCCACGAATACGGTGGAAAGTACATCTCCGACGAGGTGCAGACCGGTGCCGGGCGCTGCGGGCAGGAGTTCCTGTTAACCAGGGAACTCGACATCGACGCCGACATGGTGACGATGGCCAAGGGCTTTGGCAACGGCGCGGCTATCGGTGCAGTTCTGATGAAGTCGGAGGACGCCGACTCGCTGAAGGGCAAACTGTATTTCAATACCTTCGGCGCCGACCCTTACCCGGTGGCCCAGGCCCAGGCAACGATGGACATCATCAAGGAAGAGGGCTTGATCAACAATGCCCGCGAAATGGGTGCGCGTATCGTCGATGGACTCAATGAAATGGCCAAACGGCACCACTGGATCGGAGACGTTCGCGGTCGTGGCCTGCTGCTGGGCATGGAGATGGTCAGGGATCGCAAGACCAAGGAGCACGCGGTCGCCGAGGCTGCCCGTTTCATGGACCTGTGCAAGGACCGCAAGGTACTGCTCGGCAAGGGCGGCCTGAAAGGAAACGTCATCCGCATCGCGCCACCGTTGACGATCAACGCGCAGCAGGTTGACCAGCTGCTCGAGGTCATGGACCAGTCACTGGCCGAGCTGTAAAGGGGTCAGAGCCCACATTGTGAACACCAACAGGAAAAACAATAATGACTAATGAGAAAGGGGCGCTGACCCCTTTTAACGCCGACCCCGGGCTGATCAATGCAGACATCGCACCGGTGCCTGCGCAGGCGCGTAACTGGAAAGCCATCAGCTATTTTTCACTGTGGGTCGGCATGGCGGTCAATATCCCGAGCTACATGATCGCCGCCTCCCTGGTTGACGGCGGCATGAGTTGGCAGCAGGCCATGTGGACCGTCCTGCTGGGCAACCTGATCGTGCTGGTGCCGATGGCGCTGTCCGGTCATGCCGGTACCAAATACGGCATCCCCTTCCCTGCCTTCGCGCGTGCCTCGTTCGGCATTAAGGGCGCCCATATACCGGCCTTTCTGCGTGCCATTGTCGCCTGTGGCTGGTTTGGCATCCAGACCTGGATCGGCGGTGCGGCGCTCTACACCATTGTATTGATCGCCTGGCCAGGCGCAGCGGACGCGCCGACAATGATGCCGGACTGGGTGGGTGTCAGCCTGATCCAGTTCACCTGTTTCATGGTGTTCTGGGCAATGAACATCTGGCTGATCTGGAAAGGCATTGAATCGATACGCATTCTGGAACTCGTTGCGGCGCCTTTTTTGCTGCTGTGCGGTGTCGCTTTGCTGGCCTGGGCCTACACCACGGCTGACGGCTTCGGCCCCATGTTGCGCTCAGGCTCGAAATTTTCCACCGACGCCGAGTTCTGGAACCTGTTTTGGCCCAGCCTGACCGCCATGGTGGGTTTCTGGGCCACGCTGACGCTGAACATTTCCGATTTTACGCGTTATTCGAAAGACCAGCGTTCGCAGGTCATCGGTCAACTTTCCGGCCTGCCCACCACGATGACGTTGTTCGCGTTTATCGGCGTGGCGGTCACCTCGGCCACCGTGGTGATTTTCGGTGAGGCCATCTGGGACCCGGTGCAACTGGTGCAGCGATTCGACTCACCGCTGCTGGTGTTTTTCTCAATGATCGCCGTGGTGATCGCAACCATATCGACCAACGCCGCAGCCAACGTGGTGGGCCCGGCCAACGCGTTTTCCAACATGATGCCTTCTAAGATTGACTTCAAACGCGGCGGATACATCACCGGCGTGATCGGAATACTGATGATGCCATGGAAATTGCTGGCCGATCCCAGCGGCTATATTTTCACCTGGCTGATCGGTTACTCGGCGCTGTTGGGGCCAATTATCGGCATCATCCTGGTGGACTATTTCCTGGTACGCGGCACCGAACTGAATGCACAGGACCTGTACCGCCATGACGGCATCTACGCCGGCGTCAACAGCAAAGCCGTCATCGCCCTTTTGCTCGGGGTCGCGCCCAACTTTCCAGGCTTCCTGGCGCAGGTCGGCCTGATCGAGACCGGCGGCTTCATTGTCGGCTTGTACAGCTATGCGTGGTTTATCGGGCTGGCGATCTCCGGCATCATTTACTACCTGATGATGGGGAAACAACGTGGCTGATATCCAGGCAGGCAGGCTTAACGAGGCGCAGATCCGTGACAATTTCAGCGAATTGCACGAACCGCTGAACGAATTACAGGCCATCCAGGAGTCGGCCCGCTGCCTGTTTTGCCATGATGCGCCGTGTATCGACGCCTGCCCGACCGACATCGATATTCCAGGTTTTATACGCAAGATATCGACTGGCAACGTCAAGGGCGCGGCGGTGACGATCCTGTCCCAAAACATCATGGGCGGAACCTGCGCCAATGTCTGCCCGGTCGAGGAATTGTGTGAGCAGGTTTGCGTCAAGAACACGTCCGAAGAAAAACCGGTCGTCATTGGCCTGTTACAGCGCTATGCAACGGACCACCTGTTTGAATCCGGTGAACAGCCCTTCGCGAGGGCTGCGGACACGGGCAAACACATCGCCGTGGTTGGCGCCGGGCCGGCCGGGCTGGCCTGTGCGCACCGCCTGGCCATGCTGGGCCACCAGGTGACGGTATTCGAATCCCGTGACAAACCGGGCGGGCTCAACGAATTTGGTATCGCGGCTTACAAGATGCTGAACGAACGTGCCGCCAGGGAAGTGGAATTCATTCTGGGCATTGGCGGTATTGAGCTGAAGACCGGAACACGCCTGGGTCGTGAAGTTTCGCTCGATGCGCTGCGCGAAGTCTACGACGCGGTATTCCTTGGCCTGGGCCACAACGCCGTCAACAGCCTGGGCCTTGATAACGAAGATAGCGAAGGCGTCTTCAATGCGGTGGATTTCATTGAGCAGATCAGGCAGCAAGACAAGTCCGCGCTGCCGGTTGGCCGCCGCGTGGTGGTCATCGGCGGCGGCAATACGGCCATAGATATCGCCGTGCAGATCAAGAAACTCGGCGCCGAGTACGTGACCATGGTCTACCGCCGCGGCACGGCGGAGATGAGCGCCACGGATTACGAACAGGAAGTAGCACAGACCAACGGGGTGCTGATCAAGACCTGGGCGCAACCGGTGGCCATTCAGGCCAGCAATGGTAAGGTCAGCGGCGTAGAATTCGAATACACCGAAAATGATGCAGACGGAAACATGCGTGGCACCGGCGAGACATTCAACCTGCCTGCCGACCAGGTGTTCAAAGCCATCGGCCAGCATTTCGTACCCTCGGTCTTCGAGGCGTCTGGAACGCCTGAAATGCAGGGCTCACGCGTCAAGACGGACGGGCATGGAAAAACCAGCCTGGGCAATGTCTGGGCGGGAGGCGATTGCGTCACCGGGCAGGATTTGACCGTGGCCGCCGTGCAGGATGGCAAGGTGGCGGCGCATTCCATTAACGAGTATCTGAACCATGGCTGACCTGAGATGCAATATTGCCGGTGTTCGATCGCCGAACCCTTTCTGGCTGGCTTCTGCGCCACCGACCGACAAGCAGTACAACGTTGAGCGTGCCTTCGAAGCCGGCTGGGGCGGCGTGGTATGGAAGACGCTGGGCGAAGAAGGCCCGCCAGTGGTCAACGTAGCGTCCCGTTATGGCGCGGTGGACTACAACGGCCAGCGCGTCATCGGCCTGAACAACATCGAACTGATCACCGACCGCCCGCTGGACGTCAACCTGCGCGAGATCAAGGCAGTTAAAGAGGCCTGGCCGGACCGCGCCATGGTGGTTTCCCTGATGGTACCGTGCCAGGAAGAGGCCTGGAAAAAGATCCTGCGCCAGGTCGAGCAGACCGGCTGTGACGGCGTTGAGCTGAACTTCGGTTGTCCGCACGGCATGTCCGAGCGCGGCATGGGCTCGGCCGTTGGCCAGGTGCCCGAATATATCGAGCAGGTCACACGCTGGTGCAAGCAGTACTGCGA
>JABDJL010000054.1 GCA_013002505.1 Lysobacterales bacterium
GTTGAAGATCCCGCCGCTGGTCAGTTCGACGCTCAGCGTGACGGTGTTGCCGGTGTATCCACCCAGCGCGGTAACCCAGCGTTGATCAAAGGCGCCGAACACGGCCGTATCAGGCCCACCGGGCGGGCTGGAATCGAATGTGAACCACGAAACAAACACCAGCTCGAGTTGCTCAAACACGGTAAAAAACAGGCCCTGGAAAGGCGCCTGGTCGGTGACCCATGCATCATTGAGGCCTGCATTGATTTCAAACGCGGGCATTCCTGCCTCGACGGTCACGGTGACGCCTTTCGAATCGGTGTTCTGGCCGTCCGTGCACTCGACGGTGAACAGGTACACGCCGGCCTCATCGATCTGGACACTGGCGCTGCCACCGTCAGCATCAATGGCCAGCGCCTGCCAGGAGGCCGTACCGCCAAGCGTATCGCAGGTTGTCGCGTTACTGACGGCCCAGCTCAGCAATACCGACTGGCCTTGTTCAATGGTGCCGGGATCGGCGCTCAGGAAATCAACCGAAACGGGCGGTGGTGAGCTGTCGACGAACAGCTGGATACGGTCGTTACCGAGGTCTGCAACGATGATGCGGTCCTGGCTGTCAACGGTTACACCCCAGGGCAGGTTGAACTGGCCATTACCGGTACCGGGGCCTCCAAAAGCGGTGCAGTTTCCGCTGTCGTCACAGACCTGGATACGGTTATTGAAGCGGTCTGCGACCACGATCCGGTCATTGCTGGTGACGGCGATTCCAGCGGGCGAGTCAAACTGGCCGTCAGAGGTGCCAAGACTGCCAAAGGCGCTGCAGCTGCCATTTTCCGAACAGATCTGAACGCGGTCGTTGCCGCGGTCGGCAATCACAATCTGGCCAACATTGTTGACCGCAACACCGGCCGGCGAATTGAATTGTCCCAAGCCGCTTCCGCTGCTGCCGAAAGCAGAGCAACTGCCCTGGTCGGTGCATATCTGGATGCGATTATTGTCGGTATCGGCAATGACAATTCGATCGTCGGAGGTGATCGCCAGGCCCCGCGGCGACTCGAACTTGCCTACCGCCGTACCGGAACCACCAAAGTCTGTACAAATTCCAGTGGTGCTGCAGTTCTGGATTCGATCGTTACCGCGATCTGCAACAAAAATACGCCCCTCGCTGTTGACGCCTACGCCTCGCGGACGGTCAAACTGGCCGGATTCAACGCCGAAGGAGCCCCATGCGATACAGGTCCCCGTATCGGTGCAGATCTGCACGCGATGGTTGCCGGATTCGGTAATCACGATTTGCCCGCCGTTATCTACGGTGATCCCGCGGGGTGCATTGAATTGTCCGGGCACCGTTCCGCTACTGCCAAACTGGCCCTGGTAGACGTATTGCGCAACGCCGCTCAAAGGCCAGGCCAGCAATGCCAATATCAACATCTGTTTCATCAACACTCCCATTCAGAACCGGTATCTCAGTTGTACTTTGCCCAGGTAGGCGCTGTCTGCACGCCCGAATGCCGCCCCGGGGCGGAAGCGGGCGGCGACGATTTCAATATCCAGGTCGTGGTCCGTGCGCCAGCCAAACACCAGGTCCAGTTCTTCACCGAGGTCGCGATAAATGCCATTGGGACGCTTGTCGAGATCTGAATCGGCCAGCCGGGTACTGAGCTGGTCCTGGCGAAACTGGTGCCATACCAGGTCCAGTGACAGCTTATTGTGGGGGTGAAAGCCGATGCCGGCCGTGATAATGGCCAGGTTGGCCAGTTCCGGGTCGACCAGTTCACCGTAATAGCGGAAGGAGGTTACGCCAAGAAACTTGGCATTATTGTCCTGTAAGCCGCTTTGCCGGAAGGTCGTATCCTCGCGCCCGCCGGGGCGGTTGCCTTGCGCCCAGGCGTGCCCCAGGGTGATTGACCACAGGTCATGAAACTGCCAACTGGTTCCGACATCCCACGCCAGGCCGCGTGTATTCACCCCGGCCGTCTTACCGTCCATGTAGGTCAATTCCAGCCAGCTTTCCTGCTCTGGCAGCCATTCTCCAAGGACGCGCAAGCCGATATGGGTGCGCCGCGTATCGACCGGCAGGTCGAAATCACGCTGGATCAGGTACGCCGCAAGGTGCCGCTCATCATCCCTGTTGGAAAAATAAATGATGTGGTTGCTGGCCGATTCATCCACTGGGCTGCCGTCGCTGAGCGTTTCGCTGTATGACCATTCGGCGCGCCACGAGGGCCGGTCCCATGACAGGCGCACGGCGTCCAGGTTCTGGTCGTAGAGAAACTCACGCGCATCATCAAAATCAATTCTGCCGGCCTGCACATTGAAGTTTCCACCCAGGGGTCTGCGCCAGTAAACGAAGGCCTCACCCAGCTTGCTGTTGCCATCCGTGCTGCGGCCATCCTCTTCATCACTCCGCCACAACTGGCGATGGCTGAATTCAGCCACGGCATAAAAAGACTCTGACGGCTGGTAAACGAAGCGCGCGCGCACGCTCGATTCGAGATCATCGCGATTCTCTGCATCGCGCTCATTGAGGTTGAATTCACGTTCACCGATTCCGCGTACCTGTGCCTGTCCAGAAACCTGCAGGTGTTCGGAAATCCAGTAGCCTTCACCGAAGCGGTCATCGTCATCGCGATTTTCATACAGCAGCTGGCCGATGACGGGTTCAGTGGTCTGGTAACTTGTCAGCGGGGCTTCATGTTCTATGCGCACATCAGCAGGAATCTCGACCCTGTATGTCATGACCGCCAACACGACCGTTCCGCGGCGCCGGTCAACGCGGTCAATTCGTCCCACGATGCGTTCACGCCCCTCGCCGCGCGGGTCGACTTCCCGCGCAGAGAACTTTCGCGGTCCGCGATAATAGCCCTCGACCTTGACCCGTTGCCCGGCCAGTGCGTCGCGGGGCAAGCGGTCAATATCTGTCTTGTCCTGGATTTCAATATGCTGATCGAGCAGGGAAATGTGGCCTTGCTCGTCCTGACCGGACACCGTTCCAATCAGCACCTGGTATTGTCCGGGTTCGATGATTTCGACCCGCGAGGCCCTGAAAAACCCTTCTCCGGCATAGTTCCCGCGTACCTCGATCCACTGTCCGGGGCGCAGTGACGTGGCATCGGACTCCAGGGACAGGGCCGGGCGCGAAACCAACAGGATCCAAAATAAGGCAAGAAACAGATAGCGCAGCCTCATTTTTGCCGCCCTATTTTTTCCAGGTCATCGAGGCAGCGATGGCCCATGACGACAAGGTCCGGTACCAGTCCGGTCCATCGCGGACGCAAGCTGTAGACCAGCGCGAGCCGGCTAAACGTGGTGGCCTGGTAAAATCGCAGTCTTTCCCAGAATCCGGTTTCCGCATTGCGCTCCAAACCGGAAATCAGCTTCTTGCCAGCGCGGTCAATACTGGCTTGCGTTGCTCCCTGGACGTCCTGCAATTGCCTCAATACCAGGTGAGCCAGCAGGTTGGCTGCATCAAGCGCATTGTCCGCCAGGCATAACAAGTCGAAATCCAACAGGGTCAGATAATGCGGGTGGGCAACGAATTGCTTGTCGTGAAGGTCCCGGTGCGCCAGGGCCAGGCACTCGCCGGGCAGGGTTTCCTGCGCCTGCGACAAGCGTTCGAATAATCGTTCATACCCGGCTGGCGCTTCTACGCCCGCTGCGGCCATGCGCTTGACGCGCTTGCCCAGCACGACCAATTCATCAGCAGAATGGAATTCGTCGGGAATAACGGTAGTCGGTGTGTCCTGGAAGCATCGCAGCGCTTCGCCGATGTCGTGGAAAACATCCGAAGATTCATACGACAGCCGCAGGCGATCACCCTCGTCACAGACCATGATAAGACTGGCGTTCTCATAATCGTGCTCAATGATTTCTGGGGCGCGCACGGCAGTTCCCGCCAGCGCGTCGTGGGCGAGTTCATAGCGTGCGACCATGCTGGCGAACCGTGAAGCACGAAAACCCTTGATGACGTGCGGCTTGTGCCCGCGCCGATCCAGCAGCGTCAGGCGTTTACCGGGCCGAAAACTCAGTACGTCGATCTCCGATTGGTCTGCGAGTCCCGCATACCAGGTAGCCAGTGGCAATTTGCGATCTTTCTCTATGCCGATTTCGTCGGAGTAACCGTCCTGCCAGCGATACCAGCGTCGTTGCCGGCCAAGGATCATTTCATAGGTCAGTTCTGCCTCGCGCGTAATTTCCACCTTGTTGAGGTAGCCCTGCGTTCCGGTGCTCAGCAGGGAATCCTGGACTTGTTCAAACAGGCTGGTGACCGGCGATTTTTCGGGCGACAGGCTCATCAACCGGTCTCCCCTGAGCGCTGCCCAACACCGTGTGATCGCAGGATTCCGGCAGCGATGTCATGCCAGCTGTGGCCCGTGGCTGTTTTCGCCGCTTGTCCGCCAAGGCGCGTGCGCAACGTATCGTCAGTGCTCAGTCGCGCCAGGCAGGCCGCGAGGGCCTCGTCGTCACCAGCCGGAAATACCAGGCCATTGAGTTCATGCCTGACCAGGCTTGGCAGGTCTCCCAGGTCAGGTACCACGGGCACCACGCCACAGGCCATGGCTTCCATCAGTTTCAGGGGCGAGAAATAACAATTCAAACCGGGTTGATAATTCAGTGGCAGGACGTGATAAGTCGCGACCAGCCCGGGCATCTTTTCATGCGCCTGCCAGCCGAGCCGGGTCCACGCTGATTCCGGCAGCATGTCCAGTTCATCGAATGCGCCTTCGCCAACCACCAGAAGGTGCAGGGGCAGCCCCCGTTCGAGCAAACCTCGCGTGACACGGGCAAGCTGGTCAAAGCCGTGCCAGGGCCGCTGGCGGCCATGAAACCCGATGACGCAATGTTCGTCACGTAGTTCTTCAAGCGCCGCATCAGGGGCCACGCCGGGATGAAAGCGCGAGGCATCGATGCCATTCGGGCAAACCTCGACCAGCGCCGGGTCGGCGCCGCGGGCGCATGCATACTCAGCCACCAGGCTGGATACACACATAATCCGGCTGGCAAGCCCGAACAGCTTTCGGTCCCGTTGTTGTTCCAGATCCGTTTCGGGCCTGTTTCTGAATTGTTCCTGTTCGTTTGCCAGCGGGGAGTTCACTTCCAGCACCAGCGGGATATCCCGCCTGGCGGCAAACTGCGCCGCGGTGTCGCTGCCCAGGGCATACCGTTCGTAGACCAGGTCGATGCCTCGCGAACGATCAAGCCGCTCAAGCTCAAGCAGTAACTGGTCATCATGCGGCATATCCATTGGATACACCGTGGCGCCGAGGTCCGAAAAAGCCGAGCGCATGGCATTCAGGTGCACGGCCGCGCCCTTGGCCCGTCCCGGCTGGATGCCCCGGTCCTGGTTTACAGCTGCGATAACGGTCATGGCGGAGTGGCCGCTCCCTGGCGAATGTTTTCAACCATGTCGCGAATACGGCCTGCGTTCTTGCGAATATCAAAGCGCGACTCGATCTGCGCACGGGCATTCCGCGCCAGGCGAACTCGAAGCGCTGAGTCTTCGAGCAATTTCCGGCAGGCCAGCGCCAGGCCTTCGACGTCACGCTGCCCGACCGCAAGGCCGGTAAGCTCGTGATCAAGAATTTCCGGTATGCCGGTCACATCGGTGGATACGCAGGGCGTACCCATGGCCATGGCTTCAAGCAGAATCGTTGGCAGGCCGTCGCGATCCTGGTCCTCGGCCACAATGCAGGGTGCCGCGAGCACGGCAGCCTCGTGCAACTTTCTGCGAATGACGCCCTGCGGCTGGGGGCCCATCAACGCCACGTGGTTGTCGAGCCCTAGTTCCGCAACCAGGGCGCGCAAGGATGCCATCAGGGTTCCACCGCCTGCTATTTGGCAGCGAAAGTCCAGACCCTCGTCCCGCAATGCTGCACAGGCGCGCAGCAGGAATTCGAAGCCCTTTTTCTCAACCAGGCGGCCCACCGCGAAAATCAGGGGTTGCCGGTCGGCTGGATCCTGGTAAGGGAATTCATCCAGTGGCAGGCCATTGTCGATATGCACCAGCCGGTCACTGGCTTCAGGGTAATGCCTGCATAGGTAATCAACGTTGTATTTGCTGACGGTAATAACGCGCGCGGCGTCACACAGTTTTGCACGCAGCACATCTGCATCCACGGTCTGGTGAAAAATGTCCTTGGCGTGGGCTGTGAATGAGTAGCTGATGCCGGCCATTTGCGCGGCCAGGCGGGCCGTCGTGGTGCCAACGGTTCCAAAGTGGGCGTGCATATGCGTAATCCCCCGGCGGTGTATCAGCAACGCAAGCGCAAGGGCCTGTTCCATGTCTGATGCGGTGACCGTGGGGTTTTTCGCCACCACCCGCAAACTGCCAGGCAGGACTGCCTCGGTTTCATGCACCTGGTTCAACAACGGTGCAGCCTTTCCGGAAGGCTTGGGAATGCGGTGCACCTTGGAGCTGACCCGCGCAACGGACTCGTGAAAGCGGACATCATCCGGCAACCTCAAGGAAACAATCTCCAGCGGCCAGCCCGCCTCCTCGTGAGCCAGTATTTCGTTGAGCACGAAGGTTTGCGAAAACCGCGGAAACATCTTCAGGACATAGGCAATTTTCATGCATGCCTCCCGTGCGCCAATTGAAAGCAGCGATCCAGCAGGGTCCGGGTCCGTGACGGCCAGTTCGGGTCGCGGTCGCGAAAAGGGTGGTGAAGCAGGCGAAACAGCGCTACCGCTGTCCAAAGATCCAGCTGTCGGTCGTCCAGGCCTGGCCGGACAGATTGATACCCTTCCAGCAGGGCATCGCGGTGTGCCGTATCCGCTGCCTGAGCCAACCGGGTGTTGTGTCGCTCAAGGTGGGCCAGGTAGCACCCCAGGTCCTCTAGCGGGTTGCCCATGCGCGCCTGGTCGCAATCAATCAGTGCCGGACGGTCTGCGCCGACAACCACTTGCTTGTCGTAGTAGTCTCCGTGCAGCGGAACGCGCTGACCATCATCTTCCATGACCAGGCCGACCAGGTCAGGAAGCAGCGAATGCACGGAATCACTGAGTTCTGGTAGTAACCAGGTGAACTGTTGTGCGATGCCTTCCAATGCAGCGGCCTGAAGTGATGCCTTCAGTGGCTTGAGCCGCTTTTGCGGGCTGTTGTGAAAATGTGCCGCCACCTGGCCTGCCAAAACATGTTTTTCATCCTCGGGAATGGCGGCATCCCGCAGCGTATCGCCCTCGAGCCAGTTCAGTGCTACGGCGCGGTGGGACTTGGAACCGCCGATCCAGCCTGGGGTCAGGATGCCCTGTGGCGCGACCAGGTGTTTGCGGGTATGGCGTATGCGCTCAAAGCCCTTTCCCGAATAAAACTTGACCACGGCACTGCGGCCGTCCCCGGCATTGAACTTCGCAACGAGACGACGTTCCGGCTTGTAGTTCAATATTTCGATGCCCGTCGTGTGCCACGGCTTTTGGTGTTTAAAAATGCGCTGGCTAAGTGTGCCAACCGTTTCCGGTTCCAGGAGCCGCGCCAGGCTGGAGAGTTTTGCATCAGCCGGAAACATCGCAAACATCAGTCGCCATTGCGGGTAGTAATGAACGCGATCCGCCGTGAGCGGGTGGCTGGCCAGTCGCGCCCGCACTTTTTCGAACTTGGCCTGTGCATCCTCTGCGGTGACCTTGGCGTAGGCGCTGCCGGTTTCGCCGCCGTTCACGATCTGGAAGCGCGCAATACAGTTGGCATGCGGCTTATACCGTATGTAGTCCGGTTTGATCAGGGAAATATCTTCGGTTTCACTGTGGCCGCTCATCGCTTCCAACAGCGGTTGCGGGTTCATCAACACCGCCAGGCCGTGAAGGGACCGGTCGCGTTTGATGAGCTGGTGGTCAGCAGAGTTCATCTGAGTCTATTCGACCGCAGCCCTGGTCGGTCCGGTGAAAGCGGTTTGCCGGTCACGTGTTGCTTGCAAGAGCGAGTCGATCACGTCACAAACAGATTCCCGCCCGCTAAGGTCGGGCAGTCTCGAAAGATCTGGTTTGCAATCCAGTGCGCCCGTCAACTCCTGGCGCAGGATGTGTGGCTCTTGTGAAGTGACACATCTTGCAAGCCCAAGATCGGAAAACCGCCTTGCACGGATCAGTTGTTCCTTTCGTGGGTGTACGCGGGGCATCAGCACCGCCGGTATCCCGGCCTTGAGAATTTCCGCACAACTGTTGTAGCCAGCCATGCTGACCACGGCATCGGCGTTTTGAAGCAAATTCATCATGTCCGCGTAGAAACGGGTGATTCGAACCCGGTCAACCCAGCCTTGCTTCAGAATCCGGCGCTTGAAGCGCCTGACTGCTATGCGATCCATCAAGGGCCCCGTGATAATGTGCGAATTCCAGTGCACCTCACTGCTGGCAAGTGCGTCGAGATACTGTTCAATTCGTTCTTCGCCGTCCTGCCCGCCACCCATAGTCACGACCACGTTCTTGCGGATAGACGGAATCGCTTGTCGCTGGACAGTGTTGAGCGGCGGTGTGATGTAGCCGGTAAAGACGACCTTGTCCTGCAGGCCGTCGAGCACCCCGTATTGCCGGCGGGGATCGAAAACCTCCGCTGCGCCATACACGCAGATCTGGTCGAAAGCATGCTCAAGGGCCCAGCGATGTTGGTTGTTGTCCCAGGCGGATTCAACCACGCCAGGCGAATCGAGCACGTCACGCATCCCGTAAATCAGGTGTTTTCCAGCGGCGCTGGCGAGTTGCAGCATGGTTAGAGCCTCGTCCTTGAGACCGGTAAGCTGGTGGTCGACGATGATGGCGTGAGGGTCAAATGCCTTGTAAGACTCGGTGATTAGCCGACTGCGCAGCTCGATCGTCTCCGCCAGGCCACCGGCCAGGGTACGCGGTATGTACTCACCGCCCAGGTCCTTGCTGACGGCGGGCAGTTTCAGTACATCACACCGGTCCGGAAGTTCGAACTGGGTCGCGCACGGCGAACCAGTGACTACAAGCACGTTGCTTTCAGAAAAATATTCGGCGATCGCTTCGGCGATGGACAGGCTTCGGCGCAGGTGTCCGAGGCCCCAGGAATCGTGGCTGTACAGTAGCACACGAAGTCCTGTTGGGCCGGGAGATGCTGGTCCTTGCCCGGCCTTGGCGCGCCGGGTGAATCTCGAGTCAGGTTGGTTCAAAAAGCCTTCCCTGGTTTTCTATGGTTGAATGCTGATCCAGAAACAGGGATTTCCCTATCCCACGCTACAAGGTTAGTGGTTTGGATTGCATATTACAATACTGTAGCGGATGTCCTAAGTTATTCATTTTACATCGAGAATTAGGCCTGTTGGAGGGCGCAAGATTAAACGGGTGATAAATTTTGGTGAACATACGTTAAATATGCGTGTGAATTTCCCGCAGGGTGATTCCTGGCAAGCTGCAAGGGAGAATGTTCCGGGCTCCGCGTGCCCGTGTGAAGATCATCAAGGGTTTGCGGAAGGAGGGGGGCAGCGGAGCTGTCATTGTCCACGACCAATTTGTGTACCAGGCGAGGCCAGCGCCTCTTTTCATGTCAAAATACACGCCTGTGTTGATGCGTTCCGGTGGATGCGGTCCGTGTCCTTCATCAAGAGACCATAGCGGCCTGCAGCCGCAAAGGCAGGTTTAAACATGACCGGACATTTGATCAACTTGGTCAACCCGCAGGTTTGTGCATCGGCGCAACAGCTGGCCGCGCAGTTTGCGGCGGCCCGGCCCTTCAAGCACATCGTTATCGATGATTTCCTCGACAGCGATTACTGCCAGAAGCTGATACAGGAGTTTCCGGAATTCGATGAACAGCTGGCCATCAACGAGGATGGGGTGGTCGGCGCTAAGGCTGTTCGCGAACAGATAAGGGATATCAGCCCCGCCTACGAGCAGCTAGACCGCTTGTCCAGCTCGGAAGATTTTCGCGAACTGATCGGCACCATTACCGGGATCGAGGCGCTGAATCATGACCCGCATTACTTTGGCGGCGGCACGCACGAGAACCGTGAAGGCCAGGGGCTGGATGCGCACGTGGATTTCAACTATCACCCAATCACGCGGGAGCACAGGCGCCTGAACCTGATCGTCTACCTCAACCCCGAGTGGCGCGACGAATGGGGCGGCGCGCTGCAGCTTCACCGTGATCCTTACCTGCCGCCATCGCAGGATGACATCAAGGTGGTCACGCCGCTGGCCAACCGCTGCGTCATTTTCGAGACCAATGAATATTCCTGGCATGGCTTCAAGCGCATACAACTGCCCGATAACCGCAAGGGACTGTCGCGCAAGAGCTTCGCGCTGTATTACTACACCGAGGATCGCCCCGAGGACGAAACAGCCCCCGAGCATTCAACCATTTATGTAGAGGAACACCTGCCTGAATGGTACGAGGCAGGTATGACGCTCGATACCGAAGAACTGCAACGTATCCGGGTCCTGGTGGCCAGCCGCGACCAACATCTCAAGCGGCTGTATGGCTATATTTCGCACCTCAATTCAGAGCTTGCGCAATTACGCCTAAGCCTGCAGCAAGCGTCGGAAGCGACAGCACTGCCGTTGACGGAGGCTGAATTGACCACGTCTTCGGATACCGATGTCCAGGCAAAACTCCACGACCTCTCGCGCTCATTGCAGGTGGCACGCGCCCGCGTGCAGGAACTGGAGCAATCCACATCGTGGCGCATCACGGCCCCGATCCGGGCCCTCAAGCGCCTGTTTTCCGGCCACGGCTGAGTTTTGTCTATGGATATCCGGGCGCTCTGGCATCGGCTTAAACGATCCCCGTCAACAATGGCGGAGCCTGCACAGAACACGGCTTACCAGGCTCGAATCGCGCAAGAGATTGAAAATTTCAGTGACGTCGAGAACGTACACGAATTACCCGAGATTTTTCACTACTGGTCCAACATGCACCTGTTGCCGGAACAGCAGAAGTTTGGCATTAACTCGCCGGATCATTTTTTCCTGGAAAACCTGCTTAAAGTATGTGCCACCCGGGACGGAACCAGGATGATCAGCATCGGTTCCGGCAACTGTGATCTGGAGGCGCGACTCGCCCAGGGCCTGGTTGAGGCCGGCTTCGAAGAATTCACCATCGAGTGCATGGATATCAATCCACAAATGCTGGAGCGCGGCAAGGCCCATGCCGCGGCACAGGGTGTTGCAGATTTCATCCGCTTTCGCGAGGCGGACTTTAATGCCTGGGACCCCGAAGGGCGGCGCTACGATGCCGTGGTTGCCAACCAGTCTCTGCATCACGTCCTGGAACTCGAGCACCTGTTTGGCGCGGTAGGCAATGCTGTCGGTGACAGCGGCGTATTCCTGGTATCAGACATGATCGGGCGCAATGGCCACCTGCGCTGGCCGGAAGCGCGCGCCATTGTTGATCAATTCTGGAATGAATTACCGCAAGCTTACCGTTACAACCAGTTGCTGCAGCGCCATGAACAGGTATTTTTGGACAACGATTGCTCAAGCCACAGTTTCGAAGGGATCCGGGCGCAGGACATCCTGCCGCTGCTGGTACAGCGCTTTCACTTCGACTTTTTCTTCCCTTATGGCAACATCATTTTTCCCTTTGTCGACCGGGCGTTCGGACATAATTTTGACGCCACCGCAGACTGGGACAGGGACTTCATTGATCGCGTGCATATACGAGACGAGCAGGAACTGTTGGCAGGCAACATCAAACCGACAGCCATGCTGGCGGCGATGCGAAACTCGGGACGCGAATCAATGCTGCGCGATCCAAAACTGACCCCGGAATTTTGTGTTCGCCAGCCCGGGCAAAACAGTCAGGCCGGGTAGATGGGGACCCAACTGACGGAAAATGACCACAGGTGGATGCAGCAAGCCATCGAGCTGGCCCGGCGCGCCGAAGCCCAGGGCGAAGTACCGGTGGGTGCGCTGGTGATCATCAACGATGAAGTCGCGGGTCGCGGCTGGAACCGCAATATCAGCGACCATGATCCCGCCGCGCACGCTGAAATGATCGCGCTGCGTGAGGCCGGCAGGCAGGCTGGCAATCACAGGCTCCCTGGCGCGACTGTTTATGTCACGCTCGAGCCCTGCGTGATGTGCGCAGGCGCGATGATCCACGCCCGCATTGAAAGGCTGGTGTTCGGTGCTTTCGATCCCAAGACCGGCGCCGCAGGCGGGCGCTTCGATGTGCTTGGCGATTCACGTCACAACCATCGTGTCGCCGTTACCGGGGGTTGCGAGGAAAGGGCCAGTTCGGAACTTCTGAAGTCTTTTTTCAAGGCCCGCCGCTGAGGCAGTTCAGCGCACCCAGTTGAAGATCTGCAGCAACAAGGCGATCACCAGCACGATGCGCGTGATGCGGGTAATTTTCTGACCGGTCTGGGCCGTGATGGAGTGCTCGCGAACCACATTTCGTTCGCGCTTCAGGCCTTGCGGCGTAATTTCGAACAGGTAGGAGAAGATCAGGGCCAGCGGAAAACAGATGATCATCATGGCGAGCACAAATCGTGCGATCCAGGCGATGGACAGGGCGCCGCCAATAAGATTTGCCAGCTGAACCAGCAGCCATGCGGAAACAAGATACAGCAAGGCTGCTCTGAATACGTTCCGACGACGGAGTTCCGAAACCAGTGCCACCATTGATCCACGCTTCAAGCCTGCCTAAAGCATGGCCGATCCGCTCAAAATGTCAAATGGAAATCGGCCTGTTCGAGCCAGCTTTCAGAAACTGCGTGAAATAAACACGGCCAGGTTGCGGCCTGCTGCGTCAATACCCGAAGCGTGCTCGCGGTAGGCCTTGTCACCGAGGTTTTCAAGCGCAAGCCCCAGCCGGTAGCCGTCGTCCAGCGTCCAGCGGAAACCGAGGTTTAGCGTGCCCCATCCGGCACTACCGGCGGGGTTGATGCGCGGGTCATCAATATCACGATTGCTGAGACGGTCCTGGCGTGCGGCAAACAGCAGCCATGATTCCAGTTGCAGGTCGTCGCTGATGGAATAGGACATGCCGATGCGCCCATTGAGCGGCGGAATCCTGTCGGCGCTCTCACGTAATCCGTCCATTGAACGTTCGGTGCCGCGCGTCAGGTTGAGCGTCGCATCAAACTCCAGGCGCGGTCCGGCGGACCAGCGCAGCCCGGCCTCCAGCCCGTACAAAGTCACGTCGTTGAGGTTTTCGGCGCGTACCACCGAGCGGCCGGACTGGGTGACCTCGCCGGTCAGCACCGAGGTGATCTTGTCGCTGTAGTCCATGTAAAAGGCATAGGCTTCCAGTTCCAGACTGCCGTCGCGATGCTTGACCCCGAAGTCATAACTCCACACGCTCTCCGGCCCAAGTGAGGGGTTGGCCACGTTGAAGCGGTTACCGGGTCTCGGACCCAGTGTGCCAAGATCGAAAATATTTGGTGCCCGGAAGCCACGGCCGATATTGGCGACCAGGTGAGTATTGGCATCCACGAACCAGACCAGGTGCAGGTCGCCGGTGACATCGTCTGGTTTTAGCCTGGCGGCGCTGCTGTCACCTGTCGCGGCGAGGCCGATATCGAAGCGGCTGTATCGAAGCCCGGCACTGATGTCGAAACGCTCACTGGGCCGCCAGTCTGATGACAGGTAGGCGGCAAAGCTGTCCAGGTGGGAGCGATCGGGGAATCGGCTCCGCGTGGACTCGCGGGTACCGTTGCCGATGTCGATTTGCTGGCGTGCGCTGCGCACTTCGTCCTGGTACAGCTCGAAACCCCAGGTGAGTATCGGGCCAGCGGCCAATTCCCGGTCGAACTGCACGGTCAGGGCGTCCAGCGTGCTGCGGTTTTGTTCGAGCCTGCGGTTGGCAGAATCGCGATCCCGTGTCCTGCGGTCATCATCGATAATCTGGCGCGCCAGGTTAACGCTTAGCTGGTCATACCAGCTGCCGCTTTCACGGCGGTAGCGGGCATGAACAAAACGCCGTTCGTTGGGTTCAAAATAGAATTCATCGGAGGCCGGAATGTCCTGCCCGAAACCGGCTGTCAGTTCATCAACGCGTGGTGTAGACGGTTGCTCCAGCACCTGCAAGGACAGCATGAAATCGGACGCTTCATCCAGTTGCCGAATGTATTTGCCGTCCATCGCCCGGGAGCGAAAGCCGGACGGAACCAGGCTTTGCCCGGAACCGGTTTCGCGGTTATTGCGTTCCAGGTAGGTCACGCCGAGGCGAATCCCGTTATCGCCACTCACGGCGCTGGTCTCCGCACGGCCGGTGAGCCCGCTGTCTACGCTGTCATAAGCCGCGTAGAAGCGGGATTCGCGAAACGAGTCGCGATCACCAACCGGCAGGTCGGCAGTGATGATGTTCAACACGCCACCCATGGCATCGGAACCGTACAGGGCGCCCGAGGCGCCCCGCACCACTTCGATGGACTGGCTGACCTGCGGGTCAACGAGGCCGAGATACTGGTTGGGTGCATTGCGGAAAAAGGCATTGTTGAGGCGCATGCCATCGACCAGGTGCAGCACCTGTGATCCCTTCAGCCCGCGAATAATGGGTATGCCCTGGCCAGGCGTGGTCTGCTGGAACCACAGGCCCGGCAGTCCGCGCAGCACTTCGGCCAGCACATCGGGATTTTGTGCTTCGATATCGTCGCTGGCCACGAGATTGGTGGCCGCAGATACATCGAACTCATCGGCCGCGCGTCGCGTTGCCGTGACCTGCACATGTTCCTGGCGGGACGCTTCCTGCTGAAAGTCATCCGCCAGTGTGGGTGCGGTCAATCCGATAAGAAAAAAGGGCGGGAGCGAAACTCCCGCCCTCTTCAAAGCCTTGATCATTCAGTCTCCTGCTGGAACGCCACGTCCCGGGGTCCACGGCACGCCCGCTTCGTCCAGTTGTTCACGCAGGGCAGGCAGGTCTTCATCGACCACCTTGTCGAGGCGGTCGCGGACGCCCGAGAACAATTGCTCGGCAATCTGCAGGCTGCGTTCATGCATGGGCGTGGGACCATGAGTGGCCAGCGCGGTTCCGTACAATGCCACGGAGGCCCTGCCGGAAACCGAGATCGGCGCCTGTGCATTCATCAGGTCACGGGAGTCGTGACCATCCAGCAATACCTGCAAGTCCATGATTTCCAATTCGATCCGCCGCGCTTCATTGCGCAGGGATTCCGGCGCAGAGGACCGGGGGAAAGTCTGCTTGATTGCACTGACCTCGTTAAGCACCGTGGCCATGGCCGATTGGGCGCCGCTGACCTGCCTGCTAAGGCCATCAAGCCGCAAGCCGAACGCGACAACTTCTTCGGGGCTTGCCGTGGCAAGGCTGTTCTGGTGCAGTAGGCTGACCTCGATATCCTGAGCCTGGCCTGTATCGCTAAGCTGGCCATTACGGCGCGTGGCCATGCTGACCTGGTAAGTTCCCGGCGCAACCAAAGGTGGGCCGACGCGGATGTACGGCTGCTCTTCAGCATCTGTCCATGCGTCAGATCTCGGGTAGCGCAAATCCCAGGCCACGCGGTGGAATCCCTTGCCAACCGGACCTTCGATGGTGCGAATGACATTGCCTTCGCTGTCGCTGATGGTCAGCACAACGGCCGGGTCCTCCTCGGTTTCTTCTGCGCGCAGTGCATCCCAACCGTGGAAGGGCGTGTTACCGCCTGTCTTTTCTATGGGCTTTTCACGTTCGCGGCGTTGTTCCTTCGCGGTCTGCAGGCCATCGGGCAGGTAGTAGGTGATCACGGCGCCAAACGGCGGATTGGGCGCCACGAAGAACTGGTCTCCCTGCGAGGATTTGCCATTCTCCTCGAAATCACCCATCGGGCGGCTCGGTATGTACCACAGCGCATCGCGCACCGGGAACAGCATCGTGTCACTGGCCAGCTTGTCGGCACTGATATCGCGCAACGGCGAATAGTCGTCGAGCACGTAGAAACTGCGCCCGAAGGTCGCGCCGACGAGGTCGTTTTCACGCTTCTGGATGGCGAGGTCCCGAAACGGGATGTTGGGCGCACCGCCCTTGAGCTTGGTCCAGTTGCCGCCGCCATTGACGGAAAAGAAAACACCGAACTCTGTGCCCACGAACAATAAACCGGGCTTGACATGATCCTGGACAAGGCGCCAGACGATGTGGCGATCGGGCAGGTCATTGCTGATGCTGCGCCACGACCGGCCACGATTGGTGCTCTTGTAAACATAGGGCGCAAAATCACCCGACTTGTGGTCATCGACGATCGCATAGACGGTGTCGGCATGATGCAGGTCCGCCTTGATGTCGTTGACAAAGTATCCGTCCGGGGCTCCGGGCAAATCGCTGATGTCGGCCCAGTTGCCGCCACCATCAGCGCTGACATGAATTCTGCCGTCATCGGTGCCGGCGTACAAAAGCCCTTCAACCTGCGGTGATTCGGACAGCGAAGTGATGGTCGCATACTGCGACATGGCCATCACGTCCCAGGCCGAGTCCCAACTCCACTGGCGGCCCATCATCGGCTCGTACAGCCGGTCTTTGCCGTGGCTCAGGTCACCACTGATCGCGTCCCAGCTGTTGCCCCGGTTGTCGCTGCGCCAAACACGCTGGCTGGCGAAATACAGCCGCGCGGGGTCGTGGGGGCTGATCAGGATGGGTGAATCCCAATTCCAGCGATCTGACGGCTCATCGGCAGCCGGCTGTGGCTTGATATAGACCACTTCCCCGGTTTTCCGGTCATAGCGAACGAGGTTGCCCTGCTGCCACTCGGAATAGACGATGTCCGGGTTGGTCGGGTCGACGGCGGGTTGGTGGCCGTCGGCAAACACGGTAATGAACCAGTCGCTGTTGCGAATGCCATTGACATTGGTGGTGCGTGACGGCCCACCCTGGGTGTTGTTGTCCTGCGTGCCGCCGTAAATATTGTAGAAGGGCTCGTCGTAATCCACCGCCACCTTGTAGAACTGCGTGATCGGCATGTTGTCCATGAATTTCCATGTTTCGGCGCCGTCGAACGACTCGTAAACGCCGCCATCGGAACCGATGATCAGGTAATCGGGGTCATTCGGGTCGAAGGCCATTGCATGGTAATCGCCGTGAACCGTCGGATTGACGACGCGCGTGACGGTTTTGCCGCCATCGTGCGTGGTGTAAAGTCCCGGCGCCACCTGGTAAACCACGTCCGCGTCGTGCGGGCTGGCGAACAGTTCCTGGTAATAATGCGGGCCGGTGCCGCTGTAAACCTCTTCCGAGCGCTTTTCCCAGCTTTCACCGCCGTCCGTGGAGCGCCACAAGCCGCCTTTACGCTGTGCCAGCTCGATGGTCGCATAAACGATGTCCGGGTTGGCCGGTGAAACGGCAAGACCAATCTTGCCCTTGTCTTCCTCGGGTACGCCATTGGTGATTTCGCGCCATGTTTGACCGCCATCGGTGGATTTGTGGATAGCGGATTCCGGGCCGCCATTCATCAACGCCGCGACATTGCGAAAACGCTGGTGCGTGGCTGCGAACAACACATCCGGGTTGCGCGGGTCGAAGTGGACCTCGTTAACGCCGGTGTACTGGCCGCCGCCGAGGATCTTGTTCCAGCTTTCTCCACCGTCAGTGGACTTGAACAATCCCCGGTCACCACCAGCAGACCACAATGGCCCCTGCGACGCGACGTAGATGGTGTTCGAATCACGCGGGTCCACCAGGATATTGCCAATGTGCTGTGAATCGGCCAGGCCCATGTTTTTCCAGGACTTGCCACCGTCGAGGCTGCGATACACGCCGTCACCGTAGCCGACGTGGCGTCCCCCGACATTCTCTCCGCTGCCGACCCAGATGGTCAGCGGGTTGTTGGGGTCAATGGTGATGCAACCTATCGAGTAGGAACCTTCATTTTCGAAGATCGCTGTCCAGGTGGTACCACGGTTGTCGGTCTTGAATATGCCACCGCTGCCGACCGCCACGTACCAGGTGCTCCGGTCTGACGGGTCAATGGCAATATCGGCGATGCGGCCGGCCATCAGGGCCGGGCCAATACCGCGCCACTGCAGACCCTTGAGTGTTGCTTCGTTGAGTCCCGGCTCAGAATCGGACTGAGGCTCGGCCAGGATTGGCGAAATTATTAGTATGGTTACCAATAAGATACGACTTAGGTTTAACATGTTTTCTCCGATTGGGAAGCAGTATCGCCGCCCGTGTTGTTCTGCATGTTCGGCGAGCTAAAAGGGCGCTCAGTCTGCCATAAACGGCAGCAAGTTCCTATTGTGGCCTGCGACGGATGAAAATCACGCCATCGGGGCATTGCGATTGATGACGCCAGCGTCTGCACTTCACTGCACAACGGGGCCTCCACAAACTATAATGAGCGTTCGCATTTCAGGACGGGCAAGCCAGTGACCAACGTTTTCACCCTCAAGCAGCCAGGTGCGGTTGATGATCACGGATTGGAGCGCAACCCGGGCATGGCATACACGCCCGAGTTGTTTAACCGAATCCGCATCAATCGCAGCGCGGTGGAGCGCCGGGCCGCAACGATTGCCAAGCGCCGCTCTATCAAGAAGGAGTTCCAGACGGCCTGGCTGCTCAAGGCCATAACCTGCATGGACCTCACCACGCTGGCGGGCGACGATACGCCGGGCAAGGTACGGCGTTTGTGTCAAAAAGCGCGCAGGCCAGTGCGCCGTGACATCCTCGACGGGCTCGGTGTGGGTGACATGAACATCACTACCGGCGCGGTATGCGTGTACCACAACCTGATTCCGACTGCGGTCAAGGCGCTCGAGGGAACCGACATTCCGGTGGCCGCCGTTTCGACCGGTTTCCCGGCCGGGCAGATTCCGCAGCCATTGAAAATCGCCCAGATTCGCGAGTCGGTCAAGGCCGGCGCCACGGAGATTGATATTGTCATCAGCCGTGCCATGGTGCTGACCGGCGACTGGAAGGCCATTTATGAGGAGGTCAAGGCCTATCGGGAAGCCTGCGGAGAAGCACACCTCAAGGCGATCCTGGCGACCGGTGAACTGGGGACGCTGACCAACGTCGCCAAGGCCAGCTGGGTATGCATGCAGGCCGGCGCAGACTTCATCAAGACCAGTACCGGCAAGGAATCGGTCAATGCGACACTGCCTTACAGCCTGGTCATGGTCCGGGCCATCCGGGATTACCACCAGCTGACCGGATACAAGGTGGGCTACAAACCGGCCGGTGGAATTTCCAAAGCCAGCGAGGCGATTGCATACCTGGTCCTCATCAAGGAGGAATTGGGTAACGAGTGGCTCAATCCCCATTTGTTCCGCTTTGGCGCCAGCAGCCTGCTGGGCGACATTGAACGGCAACTGGAGCATCGCCTGACCGGAAGCTACTCGGCTTCTTACCGCCACCCAATGAGCTGATTCGCACACACGCGTATCCGCAGTACAGGACAACCCGATGTCAATCAAAGAAATTTTCGAGACCATGGACTACGGCCCGGCGCCGGAGAGCACCGAGGAGGCCGAGAAATGGCTGGCCGCACGGTTCAACAAGTTCAACCATTTCATTAACGGTAAGTGGGTCGGCCCTTCTTCCGGTGAGTATTTCGAAACCCGCAGCCCATCCAGGAATGAAGTCCTGGCCCAGGTCGCCGATGGCACGGCCAAGGATTGCGACCGCGCCGTGGCCGCGGCCAAAGCAGCACAACCCGGCTGGGCTGCCCTCAGTGGGCACCAGCGCGCCCGCTACCTGTACGCAATCGCGCGACGAGTTCAGAAACACAGCCGCCTGTTCTCAGTGTTGGAAAGCCTTGAGAATGGAAAGCCGATTCGTGAATCGCGTGACATAGATATTCCACTGGTTGCCCGCCATTTCTATCACCACGCGGGCTGGGCCCAGGTCAGGGACCGTGAATTGCCCGGCTTCAAGGCGCTGGGCGTGGTCGGGCAGATCATCCCGTGGAACTTCCCCTTGTTGATGGCGGCCTGGAAAGTGGCGCCGGCCCTGGCGATGGGCAACACCGTGGTGCTCAAGCCGGCCGAATTCACATCTGCCACGGCAGTGTTGCTGGCGCAGATCTGTGACGAAGTCGGATTACCCGATGGCGTGTTCAACCTCTTGCTGGGCGACGGCAAGGCCGGCAAGCACCTGGTGGCCAATCCGGATGTCAAGAAAATTGCATTCACCGGTTCCACCGAGGTGGGACGTATTCTGCGGCGCGCCACCGCGGGAACCGGCAAGAAGCTGACCCTTGAGCTGGGCGGAAAATCGCCGTTTATCGTTTACGAAGATGCCGATCTCGACAGCGTGGTCGAAGGGCTGGTGGACGCCATCTGGTTCAACCAGGGACAGGTGTGCTGCGCCGGATCGCGCATGCTGGTCCAGGAGTCGGTGGCGGACGTGCTGCATGAAAAGATCAAGCTGCGCATGTCCAAGCTGGTGATCGGTGATTCGCTGGAGAAGGGCATCGACATCGGCGCCATCGTCGACCCGGTTCAGCTCGAACGCATTACCGACATGGTGCAACTGGGTGTCGAAGAAGGTGGCGAATTGTGGCAGCCGGAATGCAAGTTTCCGGAAGAGGGGTGTTTCTTCCCGCCCACGATGCTGACCAATGTCGAGCCTTCCGCCACCCTGGCCCAGGAAGAAATTTTCGGGCCAGTGCTGGTTTCAATGACATTCCGGACCCCTGCCGAGGCGGTCGAACTGGCCAATAACAGCCGTTATGGGCTGGCGTCGAGCGTCTGGACTGAAAATATCAACCTGGCGCTGGACGTGGCGCCGAAGATCAAGGCCGGTTCGGTGTGGATCAATTGCACCAACATGTTCGATGCCGCTTCGGGTTTTGGAGGTTACCGTGAATCCGGTTTTGGCCGCGAGGGCGGCAAGGAAGGCCTGTACGAATACCTCAAGCCTACCTGGGAGACCGCGCTCAGCGATAAACCGGTTTACCAGGCCAGCGAGCCGGCCGAGCCGGTTGAGCCCGAGCCCGGCAAGGTCACATCGATTGACCGCACGGCCAAGCTTTACATCGGTGGTAAACAGGCCCGGCCTGACCAGGGCTACAGCATCATGTCGCACGATGCGGCCGGACTGCCGGTAGGCGAATTCCCGGCCGGCAGCCGCAAGGACATTCGTGATGCCGTCGAGGCGGCGCGCAAGTCGGAGGGCTGGACCGCGACAACCGCGCACAACCGGGCGCAAGTGCTTTATTACATCGCCGAGAACCTGGCGGCCCGGCAGTCGGAATTCGTGGCGCGACTGGCCCGTTTGTCGGGTAACACCAAGGGCAAGGCGAACAAGGAAATTGAGGCCTGTATCGAGCGGATTTACACCTACGCCGCGATGGCCGACAAGTACGACGGCGACGTGCACGCCACGCCGTTCCGCAACGTGACGCTGGCCATGCGTGAGCCGCTGGGCGTGATTGGCATCGTGGCTCCCGAAGAGGCCGGCTTCATTGGTTTTATTTCGACCATTATGCCGGCCGTGGCGATGGGCAACCGGGTGGTGGTGGTGCCTTCGCAGCGCTATGCCTTGTTGGCGACCGATTTCTACCAGGTGCTCGATACCTCGGACCTGCCGGATGGCGTGATCAATATCGTCACCGGGGAGCAGCAAGCACTGACTGCCGAAATGGCCAACCACTATGACCTCGAGGGATTTTGGTATTGGGGCAGCCTTGAAGGCAGCAAGCTCGTGGAACACTCGGCCGCCGAAACGATGAAACGGACCTGGGTCAATTACGGCCGCTATCACGACTGGTTCAGCCAGGAGCAGGGTGAAGCAGAAGCCTTCCTGCGCAAGGCCGTTGAAATCAAGAATATCTGGATTCCTTACGGCGAATAATCTATTTTTACGGGCAAGAAAAAGGCCACCGGAAGGTGGCCTTTTTCATGTTTACCTTTAAAAAACTGTATTCAGGAATCAGTCGATTTCAAAGGTGGTGCGCAGGTACCAGAACTGTCCGGGGATCGGGTACAGCGTGCCGTCGAAGCTGTTCAGATCGCATGAATAGCAGATCGGAATATCTTCATCGAACACGTTATCCACGCCGAAGGTGAAGTGCCAGTTGCTGTCGCCGCGGATTTCCGGCGCCCAGGAAACCTGGAAGTCGGTCCACAGTGAGCTGCCCAGCTCATTGGTGTCCGGATCGTTGGTGCACAGGTTGGTCAGGCCGAAGTCAGGCAGCAAACCGCCGCATTGTTCGGTCAGACCATCAATGTGCCGCAAGGTCAGGCGTGCTGACCAGTCGTCCTTCATCCAGTCAACATTGAGGGTTGACTTGTTCTCGACGAATCCGCGCTCCGGCGAACCCAGTTCAGTACCGGCACGGTCAACGGCGATGATGCCGTCCGGGCCCTGGGTCTTCTCGATGTAGTCAGACAGGTGCGTATTCATCCACTGGAAGCGGAACTGGCCGAGGTTACTCTCAGCGGTCGTCAGTTCCAGTTTCCAGTCATAACCGGATGTTTCGATACCGCCGATGTTCTGCAACACGCCGGCGATACGGGTAACCGTGCCGTTTGCGGTGCGCGTAATGTTGTCGCAGAAGAACGAATCCAGCGTGTCCACGCACTGGTCCAGAAGGTCCTGCGCATCGGGCGGCTGTACCGCGTTTTCGATATCGATATCGTAATAGTTGGCTTCAAACAACAGGCTGTCAACGCTGTCCCAGTTATCCGCTGCCGCCACGTCCCAGGTAAATCCGGCTGTGAAGGTGTCGGAAGTTTCCGGAGTCAGGTTCGGGTTACCTCCCGTGGTTACACTGGTCTGCGGGTTCGGCGAAACGAAGCCGGCCGGCACGCCGAGCGCCAGGCAGTTGGCTTCATCCGATGCCGCTGCGTTAGAGCAGGGATCATTGATACCCGCATCAAAACGCGAACCGGTGTTGAACAGCTCACCGATGTGCGGCGCACGGAAGCCTTCGGAGAAGCTGGCCCGGAATACGACCTGGTCATTCGGCGCAAAAGTCAGGCCGAAATCAGAGATGGTTTCACTACTGAAAAGGTCGTAATCCGAATGACGGACCGCGACGCTCAGATCAAACAGGCTGTTGTCGCCGCCGCGCCACAGCGGAACGATGACTTCTGCGTAGATTTCATCTACCTCGAAGCCACCGGCTGTCGGGCTGGCGGGTACACCGGCTGTGAAGCCCTTGGACACGACAGAGTCAGGAATGAAATAGCCGTTCTCTTCGCGGTGCTCGAAGCCTGCAGCCCAGCCGATGGGTCCGGCATCGAAGCCGCCGAATTCACCGGTCAGGTTAAACGAGAAGTCGAACAGGTCCTGGTTGCTGACGTCCTTCTGAATAAAGGTCACGAAGTCCAGAATCTCCTGGGTCAGGGCGCCTGGACCAATCCAGTTGTAAGGTACGCAGCCTGGTGTCGCATCACAGAACTCTGTCGGGCCCAGTGCAATGGCGATATTCTGCGCATTGAACGCACCCTGTTTCTGCTGTTCAGCCTTGTTTTCAGACCAGATGGCGGTGGCGTCCCAGTAAACACTGCTGCTCCCGAAGTCGAATTGCCCGTCCGCCCCGGCGCTGATGTACCAGGTGTCCACCGACTGGTCGAAGATACGTGGGCCTGCCTCGATCGGGCGGCGCCCGGTAAAGACAACGTTGTTCGGACCCAGCTCGATCCCGAAGGGGTTGGTTGGGTGATCGGCGGGCCACACGAGGTTATCGAGGATCGCGCCAGCGCCGGCGTCTGGGCCGAAGAAAATAGGCTCGGGCGCTGCACGGCTGGTGGATTCACGATTGTTGAACATGACCAGGGCCCGCAGGGTCGTCGTATCGCTGAGGTCGAATTCGGACTTGGCGAAAATATTGACGCGCCGGTTCGGCGTCTGCAGGAAGTTGAACGGCTGGTAGTTGAACCTATCGGCCAGTGTAAACGGCTGGAAATCATCACAACCGGGCGCACTTGTGCCCGTAGTCCAGCAGTTCGGATCATAAGTGGGGTTAACCACGTACGAGGTGATGCTGAGCGTCTGGCCGTGTCGCGGATCGGTGAAGATCAGGCGGCCTTCCGGTGTGCCTGACGAGATACCGAAGGGAAAGCCGACGACGGGATAGAACGAAATGTCACGGTCCCCGGCGCCGACGTTTTCCTGGTCGGTCCAGCTGATATTGAAGAAGGTGCGTGAGCGGTCACTTTGTGCACCCCAGCTGACGTCGGCTTCCATGGATTCACCATCGCCGTCTTCATACTGGCCGTAATACGCGGTGGCCTTAAGTCCGTCGTAGTTGTCCTTGGTGATGATGTTCACCACGCCACCAATGGCATCCGAGCCATACACGGCGGAAGCCCCGTCCTGCAGGATCTCAATGGTCTTGATGGCGTTGCTGGGGATCGTGTTCAAATCTACGGCGCCTGAAACGCCCGAGGCGGAAGAGCCCCGGACCCAGCGGCGGCCATCAACAAGCACTAGCGTTCGCTTGGATGACAGGTAGCGCAGGTCAATCTCGGATGCGCCAGCGCCGATGCCCGATCCGTCCGGCGGGAAGCCGAGGTTGCCTGAAGAGTTGTTCAGGCGGTTGATCGAAGAGCCGGCAATGGGCAGCTTTTGCAGGTAATCACCTACCGACAGGGTGCTGGTGGCATCCATGTCGGCCTCGGAGATGAACTGTACCGGGGTGCGTACTTCCAGAGGGTTTTGGCGTATGCGTGAGCCGGTGATGACAACTTCTTCAAGCGCGCCGGCTTCGTTCGCGTCCTGGTCGTCCTGGTCGTCTTGTGCCCAGACTGGCGCACTGGAAAGAATGGTGGCCAAACTAGTTGCAACTAGAAATGGCAAAGTACGTTTTTTCATTATCCTTACCTCGCAAGTTGAAGGTTGCTTCTGTGCAACTCTAACCTTAGGCCAGGCTTAACTAAACGGCAATATCCAATTGGTCATGAAGCAGCCGTGAACAGAATGATTTTTGCGATCAAGTGATCCTGCTTACGAATGAAGCTTTGCGAATGGGTGATTACTCGCTACGATGATGGCGCGACAATCACCACTTTGCGCGTCGCTCGCGGAGGCGTTATGGCCAACGTTTTTTACCGGAACCCCGGGCATGATTACCCAATGGCAGTTCGCGCTGAGGGCGTGTACCTGGTCGACCAGGAGGGCCGACAATACCTCGACGCCAGCGGCGGAGCAGCCATCTCGTGTCTCGGGCACGGTCATCCTGAAGTCATTTCGGCCGTCAGGGATCAAGTGGAAAAAATGGCCTTTGCGCACAGCGCTTTTTTCACCAACGAGCCACAGGAGCGGCTGGCGGAATTGTTGTCACGCCAGTTTGGAGCCGATGGCGCGAGGGTCTACTTTGTCAGCGGCGGTTCAGAGGCCAACGAAACCGCGCTGAAAATGGCCCGCCAGTACTGGGTTGCGCTGGGTCGCAGGGACAAGCGCCTGTTCATCAGCCGCCACCAGAGCTACCACGGCAACACCCTGGGCGCCTTGTCGGTTTCCGGTAACATGGCCCGCCAGGCCACCTACGGCGCAATACTGCAGGACTGGCCGAAAATCGACCCCTGCTATGCCTACCGCCACCAACGGGTTAACGAAACAGACGATGAATACGGCCGAAGAGCGGCTGCGGCACTGGAAAGAGCCATCCTCGAGGCCGGCGCCGAAAACGTGGCGGCATTCATCGCCGAGACGGTAGTTGGTGCGACGCTCGGCGCCGTGCCTGCTGTTGAAGGTTACTTCAGCCGCATCCGGGAGATTTGCGACCGCCACGACGTGTTGTTGATCCTCGACGAGGTGATGGCAGGGCGGGGCAGGACCGGTGCCTGGTTTGGCTTCGAGCAGGAGGCTATAAGGCCCGACATCGTGACAGTGGCCAAGGGCCTGGGCGGAGGTTACCAGGCCATTGGTGCGACCATATGCCGGCCGCACATCCACGATGCCATTGTCGAGGGCAGCGGTTTTTTTGAGCACGGGCACACCTATATCGGGCACGCCACGGCCTGCGCGGCTGCCCTGGCGGTAGCCCGGGTCATCGAGCAACAGCAATTGCTGGACGCCGTTCAGTCGACCGGCCAGCAATTGAAACATGGGCTCGACGCCTTGTTGGCCGAGCATCCGCGTGTCGGGGATATCCGTGGCCGCGGCTGTTCCTGGGAATCGAACTGGTCGCCGACCGGACCACGCGCAAACCGATTAACGGCCGTCTTGGCTTGCCGGCCCGAATCAAGAAGGAAGCGATGAAAAACGGTTTGATCGTGTATCCGGGCGGCGGAACAGCAGATGGTATCGACGGCGCGCACGTGTTGCTGGCGCCCCCATTCACCTACAGCGCCAGCCATGTAGACGAACTGCTCAACAAGCTGGGCCGCACTTTGAACGGCGTTTCCTATGAGTGACCCTTACCGGGAATTCAGCAACAGGCGCGTGGTGATCATGTGCGCGCCCAACGGTGCGCGCCGAAACCACCAGGATCATGCTGCTTTGCCCATGACCCCGGCGGAGTTGGCCACCGAAGCTGTGAAGCTCGTGGACGCGCGGGTATCGGTACTGCATCTGCATGTCCGCGACGCGCAAGGTCGACACTCGCTGGATACTGGTCATTACCGCGATGCCATCAAGGCGATCCGCAGGGCGGTCGGCGATCAGCTTGTCATTCAGGTCACAACCGAGTCGGTGGGTATTTACGACCGCGCGCAACAAATGGACCTGGTGCGTGAACTTCGTCCCGAGGCGGTGTCGCTGGCGCTGGGCGAGCTATGCCCGGACGCAGCGGCGGAATCCGAAGCGGCTCGCTTTTACCGCTACTTGGCCGATGAAGGCATCTGGGCGCAGCACATCCTGTACACACCACAACAGGTTCGGCGTTTTTTTGAACTGCAGCAGCGTGGCCTTTTTGGCGAAGACCGCCCCTGGTGCTTGCTGGTGCTGGGAAATTACACCCAACAGCGCGATGGCGACCTCGCAGAATTTGAGCGAATGCGCACCGCCGCCGACCTGGAAAAGCTTGTCTGGAGCGTCTGTTGTTTCGGCGCCTGGGAGCAACAGGCTGCCTTGCTGGCTTGCCGGAGAGGCGGGCATGTCCGCCTTGGGTTCGAGAACAACCTGCTTCGCGCAGACGGTTCAACCGCTTCAGACAATGCACAATTGGTGCAGGATTTCACTCGCGCGCTGGAGGGCAGGCGAACGCCGGCCGGTGCAGTTGAACTGCGTGAATTTCTTTTCGGCGGATACTGACAACGCTATTCAATGCGCTTTCTGATGCGCCTTGCCGGATTGCGGCTTAATGACGTCCGCAAGCTGCGGTTTTACCAACATAAATTGGCGCGCTCGATCAAATGTGACTATTATGTTAAATGAAAATTACAATCAAACATGTGGAGAGCAGCATGACTGAACTCAAACGATTCCTTGCGCGGGTTGTTGCCACGGCCCTGATCACCCTGATGACTTTTCCGCTGATGGCCGAAGAATCCAACAGCGCCACTCAATCCGAATCCGATAATGATGACCGGGTGACGGTCCTGGAGCAGGACGACGCCAATGAATCCTCCGGCGTGCTCGAAGAGGTCATCACAACCGGCACGCGCAGTAACCGGCCGCGTACCGCTGCCGATTCTACGGTGCCCATTGATGTTCTGTCCGGAGATGAGTTTGATGCTTTCGGTGGTACCAATGATCTCACTGATAATTTGAAAGCCCTGGTGCCGTCCTACACGGC
>JABDJL010000066.1 GCA_013002505.1 Lysobacterales bacterium
GATGGCGGCAAGACCACGTGGGTCAAACAGGAAGACATCGAGTGGATCGATGCCGCGGGCGATTACATGTGTGTTCACGCCAATGGCGAAACGCTCATCATGCGCAAGACCATGAAGGAACTCGAGAAGGAGCTCGACTCCGATTACCTGCAGCGCATTCACCGATCGACGATCGTCAACATCCACCACGTCAAGGAAATGCAATCGCACATCAACGGCGAATATTTCCTGACCCTGCAGTGCGGTCACACGGTCAAGCTTTCCCGGACCTACAAGAACAAGCTCAAGCACCTGCAGTAACGGCTCGCCGCTGTCCGTTTAGTGGCCCGGTCGCCACCACGGCCCAAACTTTCCCACCACCCTGAAAACCATCTGACCGGGCAATGATTCGCCTCACCGATGAGTCTCATCTGCTCACCGCAATGCATGACTTTGGTCACAACCAATAGGCCTTAATAGTCTCTAAGTTTGCGACTGTCGATCGGGCATTACAGCGGTGATTTCTCATTTCGCAGGTAACGCTTCACGCTCGATTGGCGTCCAACAAGATGTGCCGGTTCGAACCGGCCACCACGGAGAGACCATGAGCATTACCGAACGCGCAGTGAAAAACCCGGCCGGCGTCGCGGTTGCCGTTGCGATCATCACTCTTTTTGGCCTGTTCAGCCTTAACAGTCTGCCCGTCCAGCTTTTCCCCGACATCGACCTTCCGCAGATCAGCGTCAACGCCAACTGGCGTGCAGCCTCGCCGAAGGAAGTCGAGTCTGAGATTCTCGAACCCATGGAAGAAGTGCTGCAGGGCCTGCCCGGCATGGAAGTCATGGAAGCCAATGCATTCAATGGCGGTGCCTGGATCAACATGCAGTTCAGCATCGGCACCGACATGCAGGAAACCCTGATGGACGTCATCGGACGTCTGAACCGGTTGCCGCCGCTGCCGGTTGATGCCGACCCGCCGGTGGTGAACCTTGGTGGCGGTGGTGGCGGCGGGCCGAACCAGGCCCTGAGCTGGTTCTTCGTCCAGTTGCTGCCCGGAACCGAAGGTCCGATTGAACGGTATGGCCAATTCATCACCGACACGATCAAGCCCAGGCTGGAATCGATAGATGGCGTCGCCGGTGTGCAGATCAATGCCGGTGCTGCCGAAGAATTACAGATCACCATTGACCCCTACCGGGCCGCAGAGTACGGCATAGAGATCGGCAGCATCGCGGCCCGCACCAGCCGCGCCAATGACGTATCCGGCGGCTTTGTTGATGTCGGCCGGCGGCAATACACGCTGCGCTTCGAAGGCCAGTACAACCCCCGGCAATTCCAGGACCTGATCCTCGAATGGCGTGAAGGGCGGCCCATCCGGCTCGGCGACATCGCCGACATTAAGGTTGACCGGGGCCGCAAGAACGGTATCGCGATTCAAAACGGCAATCCGGCCATGAGCCTGAGGGTCGACCGCGCCAATGGCGCCAACGTGCTGGGCACGCTGAACCTCGTCAAGGACGCTGTCGCTGAACTGCGCGAAGGCCCGCTGGCAGACGCCGGACTGGATATTCAGCAGTCCTTCGATGCCTCGGTGTTTATCAACCGCGCCGTCGGCATGGTGCGCATGAACCTGCTGCTGGGTGTGCTGCTGGCGGTCGGGGTGTTGTGGTGGTTCCTGCGCGATACGCGCGCCACGCTGCTGATCGCGACGTCTATTCCCATTTCCTTGCTGTCCACATTCATTGTGCTTGGCCTGACCGGGCGCAGCCTGAATGTCATTTCACTGGCCGGCCTGGCCTTTGCCGTCGGCATGGTGCTGGACGCGGCCATCGTGGTTTCCGAGAACATCGTGCGGCTGCGGGAGCGCGGCGAAATTCCAACCCTGGCGGCGCTGAGCGGCACCCGGCAGGTCAAGGGCGCGCTGCTGGCCTCGACGGCCACCACCGTGGCGATCTTCCTGCCGGTCTTGTTCCTCGAAGACGTCGAAGGCCAGTTGTTCGCCGATCTTGCGCTGACCATCGCCATCGCGGTGTGCATTTCACTGATGGTTGCATTGACCGTGCTGCCGACAGTGGCCGGTAGCTGGCTGAAGCCGAAAAAACTGACGCGCGAACACGCCAGCCGCTGGGCCGGGCTTGCGGCCTGGCTGATGAAGGCCAGCGCAACGGGCAAACGCCGCCTGATCCTGATCAGCAGCCTGTTGACGGCGCCATTGCTGATCACCTGGATGCTGTTCCCGCAACTCGATTACCTGCCGCCGGTCAAGCGCGACGCAGTGGATGCATTCCTGCAATTTCCACCCGGGTCGAACATCGAGACCAATGAGCGAGAGGTTATTTCCAAGCTGGTAACGCGTCTGCAGCCGTACATGGATGGCGTCAAGGAACCGGCCCTGAAGAATTACTATATCCTGACCTGGCCTGGTGGCGGCACCATTGGCGCCCGGGTGCTGGACCAGAGCCGGGTCAAGGAACTCGAGGAGATCGTCCGCAACGAGGTGCTGGTCGACATCCCCGATTTTCGAGGTTTTGCCCAGCAGGGCAACCTGTTTGGCGGCTTTGGCGGTGGGCGTGATATTTCCATGCACATTCAGTCAGCCGACCAGCCTGGTCTGTAC
>JABDJL010000082.1 GCA_013002505.1 Lysobacterales bacterium
GGTCAGCACCACGCTGTAGGCAAAAAAGGCGTTCAGGCCCATGCCCGGCGCCAGAGCAATGGGCAGGTTCGCCGCCAGGCCCATCAGCGCCGTACCAAACGCCGCCGCCAGGCAGGTGGCGACGAACACGGCGTTAAAGTCCATGCCGGCCGCCGACAGGATCTGCGGATTCACCACGACGATATACACCATCGCCAGCCAGGTGGTCAGGCCGGCAACGGCTTCGCGGCCGGGCGTAGTCTGGTGCTGTGCGAGCTCGAAGAAAGTGTTCATCCGCGCATGATATCCATTGGCAGTTGAAATGTAATTTCCGCACATCTGTAGATAGGCGTTCAGCGGCCGGGCGATTAGAATCAAGCTTCACCCACGAGCATCTGACCCATGGAAAAGTTAAGCCCCGAATCATGGCTGGTCAAGGCCGCGCGCCCGGAGGAACCCGGTGCACCCCTGAACACGCCGATTATTCCGTCTTCCAATTTCCTCAAGGGCGCCGGTATCCAGTATTCACGCGAAGATTCGACACCGACCTGGAATGCGCTGGAAACCATTGTCGGCGAACTGGAAGGGGGTGAGTGCGTGGCCTACTCGTCGGGCATGGCAGCGGCTGCAGCCGTTTTTGCGCAGTTGGCTGTCGGATCGAAAATCGCCATCGCCGATGACTGCTACCACGGTGTCACCAAGCTGGCTGCCGAGGGGCAGGCACAGGGCAGATGGCGCGTACAGCGCGTGGCCGTGGCCGACACGGAAGGCTGGAAAGCAGCCCTGCTGGACAGTGACCTGGTATGGCTGGAATCGCCGTCCAACCCGTTGCTGGTGCTGGCCGACCTACAGGCCATTGGCAGTGCGCCGCGCAAGCCCGGTTGCCTGCTGGCGCTGGACAACACGGTCGCCACACCGCTCAACCAGCAGCCGTTGAAGTTTGGCGCCGACATCAGCATGCACTCGGGCACCAAGTACATCGGTGGGCATTCTGACCTGTTGATGGGATTGCTGGTTGCCAAAGACCCCGGACTGGCTTCGCGTTTTCGTCATGCCCGCTTGCTGCATGGCGCGACGCCCGGTGCCCTTGAAGCCTACCTCGCAACTCGGGGCTTGCGCACGCTGGCCATCCGCCTGGAACGGGCGCAAACCAATGCCCTGAAACTGGCCACTTACCTGGAACAACACCCGGCCATCGAGAACGTCCGCTACCCCGGCGTGGACAGCCACCCGCAACACGCACTGGCCAGGTCACAGATGAACGGGTTCAGTGGCCTGATTTCATTCGAGGTAAAGGCGGGCGGCGAGGCGGCAGACCACCTGTGCAACAGTACAAGACTGATCAGCCATGCCACCAGTCTTGGCTCGGTAGAGTCCACCATCGAACGGCGCAGCGCCCAGAAGGGCCAGGAACACCTGGCGCCGGGCCTGATCCGGCTCAGTGTTGGTATTGAAAATGCCGATGAGCTGCAGGCGGACCTGGAGCAGGCGTTGGGGCGGTGATTCGCGATTATCGGCTTACAGCCGAGAATTGCTCCTACATATTGGTCAGTTGAATGACAGAAAGGGACACCGGGTGGGCCTGCGAGGGGTGTATAAAACAGGGATGTTTCATCCAAGCCCCCAGGGATGGGTTCACGGCGTCCCCGAGGAGGCTTGCCGGGCGTCGCTTTCGTAAAGTATCGCGACCATCGGGCTGCGCCCTCAGATCGCTCCCACAGATGCACTATATGCGGCCTCAGATCGCTCCCACAGCAGAGCCCTAATCCATATTCGTGTAATTCGTGTAATCTGTGGAAATTATTCACGATTATCGGCTTGCGGCCGAGAATTCCTCCTACAGATTCCGGAATAAAAAAGGCCGCTTTCGCGGCCTTCTTCATCTCTGCGGAAACTTGCCTCAATCCAGGTCGAGGAAGCTCCTCAACTGTTCCGAACGTGTCGGATGGCGCAGCTTGCGTAAAGCCTTGGCTTCAATCTGACGAATGCGCTCGCGGGTCACGTCGAACTGCTTGCCGACCTCTTCCAGCGTGTGGTCGGTGTTCATGTCGATACCGAAGCGCATGCGCAGCACCTTGGCCTCGCGCGGCGTCAGGCCACTGAGTACATCCTGCACGGTGCCGGTCAGGCCGGAACCGGTGGCCGACTCGATCGGCGAGGCGATGTTGGCATCCTCGATGAAATCTCCCAGGTGCGAATCTTCGTCATCGCCAATCGGGGTTTCCATGGAGATCGGTTCCTTGGCGATCTTCAGTACCTTGCGCACCTTGTCCTCGGGCATTTCCATGCGTTCGGACAACTCTTCGGGGGTCGGTTCGCGGCCCATCTCCTGCAGCATCTGGCGCGAAATGCGGTTCAGCTTGTTGATCGTTTCGATCATGTGCACCGGGATTCGAATGGTGCGCGCCTGGTCGGCAATCGAGCGCGTGATGGCCTGGCGAATCCACCAGGTCGCATAGGTCGAGAACTTATAACCGCGGCGGTATTCAAACTTGTCGACCGCTTTCATCAGGCCGATGTTGCCTTCCTGGATCAGGTCCAGGAACTGCAGTCCGCGGTTGGTGTATTTCTTGGCAATCGAGATTACCAGCCGCAGGTTGGCCTCGACCATTTCCTTCTTGGCGCGGCGCGCTTTCGCCTCACCAATCGACATCTTGCGGTTAATGTCCTTCAGGTCCGCGATCGAAACGCGGGTCTCGGTTTCCAGCCGCGCCAGCTTTTCCTGGATCAGGCGAATATCGGGCGCCACTTCCTTCAGCGCCGGCACCCATTTCTGGTCACCCTTCAGTAATGGCGTCAGCCACTTCTTGTCCGATTCATTTCCGGTATAAGAGGTGATGAAGGTGCGCTTGGGCATCTTGGCTTGGCGCACCGCCAGCTGCAGGATCATGCGTTCCAGCTGACGCTGCTGCGACACGATAAAGCGCAGCCGGTCAACAAGGTGGTCCACCATCTTCGGCGGCAGTTTCAGGTGCAGGAACATGTCCGACATTTCCTCGCGGATCTTGTCGGCGCGCGGGTAGTCGGGACCGTGCTTGTCATTCAGCTTGACGAAGCGCGCATTGAGCTTGCCCAGCGTGGTGAAGAATTCGACGATCTGCTCGGGGTCCGGGCCGGTCGGGCCTTTCTCCTCCTCTTCCTCTTCTTCATCCTCGTCGTCATCGGAATCTTCATCGCCGTCCGAGTCGTCGGAATCTTCGTCTTCGTTTTTCTGTTCTGACTTGTCGTCGTCAGTGGGCTTTTTGGCCGGCGTAACGGGCTCTTCAGGCGCGTGCGGGTCGATGAAATCGGCCATCAACTCAGCCAGTCTCAAGCGGCCTTCCTGGTACCTGATGTACTGCCCGAGCAGGATGGCGATGGTGCCGGGAAAACGGCCCAGCGCTGTGTAGACCTGCTTCAGTCCGGCTTCGATACGCTTGGCAATGGAGATCTCACCCTCACGGGTCAACAGTTCAACGGTGCCCATCTCGCGCATGTACATGCGCACCGGGTCGGTGGTTCTTCCGATCTCGGTCTCAACAGCGGCCAGCGCGGCGGCGGCTTCCTCGGCGGCCGTATCGTCATCGGCATCGGTGGAGGCA
>JABDJL010000100.1 GCA_013002505.1 Lysobacterales bacterium
GTGTGCGCGTGATGGCGAATGTCCCGGACAATCCCGGCGCCGGAAAGTCAAAGGTTACCTGCCCGTTGGAACAATCACTGAACACGACCGTCATGGTTCCGTAGTTGGCGTCCTGCACGGGCATGGGATCAGAACCATTAAAAATACCGCCGGTGGTTAGTTCCATGTTCAGGACGACCTGGTTTCCGTCAATCGTGCCAACGCCCGTCACCCAGCGCTGATCCGAAGCGCCGAAGGTAGCGGTGTTCGAAGCCGGTACCTGCGAATCGAAGGTAAACCAGGCTACAAACACCAGGCCCAGGTCGGCGAAAACCGTGATGAACATGCCCTGGAATGGCGCATCCGCGTTGACCCATGCGTCGTTCAGGCCCGGGTTGATGGCGAAACTGGCGTGCCTGCGGATCGTCACGCCATTCGGCTTGGCCAGGCCTCCCAGCCCCGGCGCAACAAAATTTTTGACGAATGTGCCGGCCGCCGTATATTGGCGCACGGATGAAGTGCCGCCGTTGCCCATCAAAAAATCGCCGTTGTCCAGAAAGTCCACGCCTTCCGGTTCGCTGAGCCCGACGACCGGGTTACTGATGAACACGCCAGTGGCGCTGTACTTGCGTATCGCTCCACCACTCCAGTCCATGACCAGCATGTTGCCATCGTCGTCGAACCAGATGTTGGTGGGACCGACCAGACCGCTGCTGATAAACAGGCCCAGGTCGCTTCCGTCAGGCCCGAACTTGCGGACATGAGCGGCATCAAAAGAGGCGACGTACATATTGCCCTGGCTGTCCCATTCCAGGCCGATGCTCTGGGACACGCCCACCGTGGTGAACTCACCCATCGGTGTGCCATCGAGCTGGTAGCGCAAAACGCGTCCATTACCCGCCCACTGCACGACGTAAAGCAGTCCGTCAGGGCCAATCCTGATGCGGGTCGGCTGACCTATACCGGCGGCAAAATCATTGATATAGGCGCCTGTTTCGGCGTCATGACGCGTAATCCGGTTGCCGCCCAGGTTTGAAACCAGCGCCTCACCCCGGTCTTCGAGAAACAGCACTTCCTGGGGGCGATTGAGAGGCGCATTGATGAACACCTCGGGATTCTGACCGTCCTGGTCGTACTTGAGCACCTGCCAGGGCGCCTGGCGGTTGGGGCCGACATCGACCACGTAGACGTCAAAGTCCTGGGCCATGGTGTTAAACGCCAGGGCCAGGGTAAGTGCTGTGGTAGCAAAGGTTCGGAGCATCAGCGGGTTCCCGGGTGTTTTCCCGCATTTTAGGTGCGACGTCAACGCGCGCAAGCCGAAACGATTAAAAAAGAGGCCCAAGGATGCCTGGGCCGGACAATGCGAGGGCGTGGCAAGAAACAGGCCGCGCGGTTGAACAGGGTGAAGCTCAGGGAATCTGGCAGTGAACCTCGACCCTGCGGTTCAGAGCCCTGCCCGCTTCATCACCATTATCAGCAACCGGCATGGACTCGCCCTTGCCTGACGGAACCAGGCGTTGAGCGTCAAATCCACGGGCAACCAGGTCTGCAACAACCGACCGGGCGCGGCGTTCGGACAGTGACTGGTTGTAGGCATCAGACCCTTCACTCGAGGTATGCCCTTCGATTTCGATCAGCATCCCCGTGGCATTGGACAGGCCGTTATACAGCGCGTCCAGGGCGTCACGGGACTGCGGCAGTATTTCCGCCGAATCAAAGGCAAACTGGATGCCATAAATGATATCCCCGCACCCGAGTTCAGTGGTTTCCGGTTCAACGCAGGAGAATTCGGTGCCGGCAGGTGCTTCCTGCGCCAGGTTCAACCTGAACGGTGCGCCGTTGGTCGAGCGTACGCCCTGCAATTCACCGTTATCAGCCACCATCAACAGGAACAGGCTGACCACGCCATCGTCAAGGCCCACGCCCCTGGCGCGCAGGATATTGCCGGTCACCGCGCCGCTCAATTTACCGGTTTGGTCATAACATCCAGTGACCATTGTGCCTTCCTGGTTCAATGCAATGTGGACACCACGGCCCTTCCATTTGCCGGTAAACCGTTCACTCATCGGTACGCGCTCCTGCTCACCAAAGCCCTGCAGCTCGCTGAATTCAAGGAACGATTTTTCCCGCTGCATATCGATGCCGCCATGCAGCTCGAGCCTGAGCCATAGCGCTGGTACCGGGTCCGGTACGTCGAAATAGCTGACATCATCCTTATCGGCATGCGTTTCGAGCTCGCCGCTCAGTAACTGGACGAAGCCCGCGCCAGGCGATTCGCGCGAAACGGATATGTTGAAGTGCCGAAAAAACGTCTGTGACGGACTCGGCGTTTCGCCGATGTTTGGAATACCGAAGCGGGTAAATGTCGTCAATGCGGGCAACTGGTAGGTAAAACTAACGCGCTGGTCTGCCCCGGCTGGTTTGCGTGTCACCAGGAATGGCGCAGGGTTGCCATCGACGACCTCCAGGGCGTGTTCCTGTCCCACCCTTAAAGCCTCGGCATCGCCGCCTAAAGCGACCGGCAATGCGCCATTGGCAAAGTTCAGGAAATCAGTCTCTGTATTCGTGACCTCGTCCTGTGCGAAAGCCGGGCAGCACAGCAACAACAGCGCTAGCCTAATCCACCTGGACATTTCGATACCCCTTCGCATTGCAAGTCTGCATGTTCTCATGCAGGCAGGGATACTTGTCAAACCGGTAACCCATTCGACAGGACCCGTTCAACCCCAACTTATAGCGTCAGTTGGAACCCGGGCCAAAAGTCCAGACAAAGCCGAAGGACGGAAAAAACGGCAGGAAATCGTCGATATTGGGCTGCACGCTGATGACCGGGTTCAGGCTCAGGTCGTGGTCCGGCACGCAACACTCGTTGCTGGTATTAAACAGGTTAAAGATCTCGAAATAGTACTGGAATGAACCCCTGTCCAGCTTGACCGTGCGGCTGAATCGCACGTCAAAACGCATGTAATCGTCGTAATTGCTGCGGTTGCGTTGTGACAGGTCGGTGTCGATCTCGACGATGGCGCCGCCCGTATCCACGATCGAAGACAGCAACAGCGGCGTACGCGGCCATCCGCTGCGGTAGCGACCGACCAGGCTGATCAGCCACTTGTCACCCTGCCAGCTCAGGTTACCGGTCAGGGCATGGCGCTGGTCCCAGCTTCGCGGAACGGCTATGCCCTCAATAATGTCCTCGGCCTGCGACCACGTGTAGCTGAGCCACCAATTGAAGCGCCCTGCATCGCGATTGCGCAGGGTGAGTTCCACGCCCTTTGCCTCGGCGCGTTCGGGCTCAACGCGGATGCGGTCGAAATTGCTTTCCGAAGCAAATTCATAAGTATCGAGTGCGTTCTCGAACCTGGGGCGCAGGTCGCTGTAGCGCTTTTGGTAAATCTCGGCCTGGAAATCCAGGTTCGATTCAAAACGGTGCTGAATTCCCACGACGCGATGCTCGGCCCGTTCAGCTGGAAAATAGTCCGTAACACCGTCAATAACCTGAAGTTCATGTATACCTTGCGGCTGGTAGAAATGGCCCCAGCCAAGCCTGAGATCAGTTCGGTCCGAGACCTGTATCAAGGCATTGAGCCGGGGGCTGAATTGTGAACTGTCACCGGTCCGGGCCCAGGTTTGCCTGTCCCAGCGTAGTCCAAGCTCGCCCGTGAATCGTGGCGTGATTTTTCTGCGGTAGCGGGCATAAGCACCGTACTCGTCTCCTTTTCGCCCCGTTTCGATGTCACGCACCAGGACAAAGGGAAAGCCGCTGTTGACAAAACTGTTCTGGCGCAATGAATCAATGTAGTAGTCATAGTCCACGTCTAGTTGCCGGTAGCGCAGACCAAATGCAAGCAGGTTGCGGTCGTCAACGCGTAACCGGACATCGCTCTGTAATGCGCTGATATCCACGTCGCGGTCAAACTCGCGCTGGATCCTCTCATCGAGCACGTCTGAACCCTGTTCTTCGTTGTTGACCGACCCAAACGAGAGCACGTTCGTCCATCGCAGCCGGTCGTTGGGCTCGCTGTCCAGTGTCAGCCAGGCGTAAGTCAAATCACTATTACCCCGTAGCTCAGCGCCGTCTTCGGGGTCAACGAAATCCACCTGGTCCGATGCATGCAATACATGAGCCGTGGCAGTTGTGCTGTCAGATAAAAGGTAGCCTGCCTTGGCGAAAATGTCGCTGTACCGCGGGCTCAGTTCCTCGCCCTCGTCGGTGACGGTGTCTGCCAGCAGGTCCAGGTATCCCCGGCGTGCAGAAACCTGGTAATTCCCCCGGCTTCCCAGTTTGCCGGCGCTGCGAAAGAACGAATTGACGAAACTGACGCCCAACTGGTGAACCGGCTCGCTTTCAGGCCATTGGGTCTGGATGTCGATGACGCCACTCATGTGGTTGCCGAACTGCGCGGTAAAACCGCCGGACAGAACGTGAGCGCTGTCTATGATGCCGGGATCGACAATGCTCAGCGGGTTAAAGAGCGTTCGCATGTGATAGGGCTCGAACAACTCGAGGCCATCGAGCACGACCTTGACCTCTTCCACCGCGCCACCGCGCAAATTGAACGGCGCCTGGAAATCATTCGCCGCTGCGCCCGGCAAGCGATGAAACGCCCTGAAAGCATCATCTGCAATATGCGGTAAAACGCGGATTTCCTCGCCCGTCAAAAACTGGTCGCTGGCGGATTCCCGGTCAAACAGAGAATAGCGGCTGGCAATAATGCGGATCTCATCCAAGCTCGGTTCCGGTGGCGACTGCAATGACCGAGGCGCCTGTAGCGGCTGCGCGTCAGTGCCGGCGACAGCCTTTTTTGTCATGCCTTCAACCACCAGCCACTGGCCGCCAGGGCCAGGCTCAAGTGTCAGCCCGTAAGCGTCCAGGGCATCAGCCAACGCGCTAACCGGGCTATTTGAATCAGGCGACTGCCTGACACGCATCCAGGGTTTTACCAGGCGGCTGGACCAGGTCACTTCGGCGCCACTCGCCCGAACCGCCTCGATGGCTTCGATCAATGATTGCCGCTCGTTAATGACACTGGCCTGCGCCGTACATGCGAATGCCATGAGCAACCATGCTGTTCGCCTGAAAAGATTCATTCCACAGCCACCAACAGGCGGTCACCCGTCACTTCATGCCGGAAAGGCGCGATTCTTTTTACCAGTTCCAGGCTCTCGTCCAGGTCGGCGCCCTGAATCGACCCGGACAGGCCGGTATTCCTGGCGTTAATCTGCGATTCGCGATCAGACCATTGCAGTTCAAGCCCACGCTCATGGGCATACCAACGCAGGTACTGCTCCAGCGTTGCACCCTCGATGTTGAATTCCGGGACGATGGTGTCCACCCAGGCCCAGTCCTGACTGGTGTCGTCCAGCTCGCTCTTCTGAGCTCCGCCGGCAGCGTCAAGTGCGAGCGAATAACCGCGATCAACCGCATGGCTGGGGCCATCGTCGCGCGCCACTTTGACGAGGCCATCCGCCACGCCGACAATCAGCACATCATCAAGCAGGCGAACCTGGAAGCGGGTACCGATATCTGACGCCACGCCCAGCGGGGTCTGTACCTGTATCGAGGCCTGCGGCTCAGCGAAATCCGAGTCCACGAAAATGGCGCCGGCCCGCAGTGCAAGCCGGCTTGCAGAAACGATTCGAATATCCGTGGAAGAGTCCA
>JABDJL010000123.1 GCA_013002505.1 Lysobacterales bacterium
TGGTCGTACTCCCGAAGCGCTCGTGCCTCTGGGGTTCTGGCTGTTTCACTACCTGTATCGCACGATTATTTTTCCGGCGCTCATGCATCCTTCGGGCCGGACATTTCCGGCCGTGCTGGTCCTGTTCGCAATCGCATTCAACGCGCTGAACGGGTACAACAACAGCTTCGCGGTGTTAGCCAATGCCGCACAGGGTCCGCCATGGGCACAGCCACATTTCTGGATTGGCACTGCAGTATTTACGAGCGGCTTTATTATGCACAGCCACTCAGACATGGTCATCCGTCGCTTACGTAAATCGGGCGAAACCGGTTACGCCATACCCCGGGGCGGCATGTTCAGGTGGGTCAGCAGTCCGCACTATCTCGGTGAGATTATCCAGTGGACGGGTTGGGCCATCCTGACGTGGTCGATGGCGGGGCTGGCCTTTGCGCTGTTTACATTTTGCAACCTGGCACCACGCGCTATCAGCAACCAGGCCTGGTACCGGAAAAAGTTTCCGGACTACCCGGCCAAACGTAAAATCCTGGTGCCGGGGCTGTGGTGATGATGGGTCTTTAGTCGGCGCCCCCTTGCACTCCGCGCGCCGTCACGAGGTAGGTGGCGAAAGAACCCAGCCAATGCCCGCCTTCGTAATGCTCACCCGTCACGGATGCCAGGCCTGCTTCAGCATGCATCACGGCTGCCGCTTTCAGCGACGGAATTCTCGGATCGCCTTCGGGTAAACCTGCCACCATGCCCTCCAGGGCCCACGCCCTGCTCAGGTGCAGTCCATCAAGGTGTGCCAGTTTTCCGTCAGTGCGATCGGTAATTTTTGCGAGAGGTATCCAGCCGGCACTGCCGTCAAGCGGTATGCGCGGCATGAACACGGTCAGCCACTGCGCATAGCGTTGTGGGTCCATGACCCGCCGCATCAGGTCCGCCTCGGCCAGGCAGGGGGACAAGAAATCCTGGCCTCCCGGTTCATAGTCCAGAGGACACACGAGGTCGCCCGAGTAAAACGCCATCGAACGCTCGCTGACCAGCTTCGCAAACTCCGAGTTTGCAGAAGCTTTCGACCAGTCGAGAAAAAGGGCGAAGGCAAATGCAGTTTGCGCATGCTCGCCAATTCGTATCGGGTAAGCCAGTTTGCCCAACCATTCGCGGGTCTTTTCGACATATACCGATTCAAGCGGCTGAAGAATTTCCTGCCATCGTTGAGCGCGCGGATCGTCCCACTCCCGTAGCTCTGTCATCAACTGCAAAAGCCAGGCAATACCATATGGCCGCTCAAAAGATGCGCGTTGCGGATGACGGGCATAGTCGACTTCCACGGCCACCTTGTCAGCCTGGAAACTGACATCAAGTGCCTCGCCGGCACGTTCTGCAAATTCACCTTCCGGGTACAGGCGCAACAAGCGCACCAGCAACCAGTGCCCGTGTACCGAGGAGTGCCAGTCAAAGCAGCCGTAGAACACCGGGGTCAGTTTTCGCGGTGGACCGACGTCCTGATCGCCAGCCATCACATGTGAAATCTTGTTGGGGTACTCCTGGTGAATACAGTCCAAGGCCAGCCCGGCAAAACGTTCAACCGGAACATCGGCACGGGCATTCGCTGGATGATTCAGGCCAAGGGCGAGCACGAGAGTAACGGTAATGATTTCCTGTAGTTTCATGTAGGATCCTCGATTGGTGACCGACAATCTAAACAATTCCCTCGGTATAAAAAAGAAGGGAGCGCAAATGCGCTCCCATAAACTGCATCCAATTTGGCCTTACACGAATAAACTGTTCAGCAGGCCCGGAGATTCTATATCGCTGCTGGACCAGTTCGGGACCACGGCGTCCGCGGTGCCACCGCCTGCCGGTAGCGCCCACTCGCTGATTTCGGCAATGATCCGTTCGGTGGATGTCTTGCCTGTAATGTCCGCGCCGTGCCGTTCCAGTGGCACGTAGCTGCCGTTGTCAACTGCCTCCTCGGGCGGGAACATGGTGCCGTAGGTGCCACCGTTAATATCGGAGCCAATCAAAATCGAATAAATACCGCGGCCATGATCCGTACCCAGATCGCCGTTGGTCACCAGCTGACGTCCGAAATCGCTGGCGAAGTAGAACACCAGGTTGTCGTACGCATTGCTGGGAATCGAAGAGATTTCACTCATCACCCTGTCCATGCCCTTGTCGGTGCCAAAAATATCCTGCCAGTTGTTTCCGGCACGAGGTTCCTGGTTGCCGTGAGTGTCCCATCCACCGTAGCTCATAGATACGGTGCGTGAACCGAGCACATCCGGGGCAAGGCATACGTCATACAGGTTTCTGCACTGCTGTTCGAGGCTGCCCGAGAAAAGGTCGAAGGTTCCACCAGAGTTCGGGTGCAACAGCGTAGGCGGCAGGCTCCCGCGGGTCGCCATGCAGTCAGCCATCGCATCGCCAAAATCACGAAAATCAGCATTGTGCTTGAAGAAGGTATGGAACGGCCAGTCAGCAGGGTTTCCGGCGACTTCCGGTTTACGTGCTTCGTAGTAGGACTTCAGGGCGCGTGTCACCACTTCTCTGCGGCCCGTGCCGGAAACGTCAGAGGGCAATGCAATGTCCCTCGTGTTGGCTGCATGAATCGCCTGTTCCAGCCGAGAGCCTTGCGTGCTTCCCTGGCTGTAAACGGTGATTGAACCGCCAAGTTCAACGGCGTTGGCTGTGGGACCAACCTGTTCAACCAGGCGCCCCCCCCAGCCGCTGACGTCATACACCAGCTCGTTATATTCCGGCGTGCCTGCGTTGGCATTGAGTATCGACTGGTCATGCCTGCGATTCTTCGAACAAACCGCATTGGCAACGACTGCAACCCGTCCCGCTTCAAATTCGCTCAACAACCAGCCAGCGCGGTTATGAATACCAATACTCGAATCGTTGATGGGTATCGTGTAATTGGCGGCAAAAAAGTCACTGTAAGTCGCCCCGGGGTTGGCGCGGCCATAGGCGAACATGTTTTTGCGGGATGAATAAATCAGTGCTTCATGTGCTGCAGCCAGCGTACCGGGCGCTGGCATGAACAGGAATCGCACGTCGGCGCCTCCGTTCAGCATGAAGTTCACCACGGTGCGATCCATATCCGGAACCGCCACTGGAAGGCATTCGGCCCGTGCCCACGAGGGCAACACCAGTCCCGTTGCTCCACTGGCGAATGTAGCCGCCGCCATGCTCTTGATCAGTTCTCTGCGTTTCATGTTACTGCCCCTCCATGGCAAAGGTATAGGGCGTCATCGAAATGAAATTGATCGCCATACCAATCCGGTCCTTCTGGGTTCCACTGGCCAGGTCTATCACCAGGCCGGCATGCTCTTGATCCTTTGCATGGGCAGCGGCGTTGGCGCCCTCAATTTCAGCGGAGCTATAAGCCTGGTCCGAGTTTCCTGAATCAACGGTGTATCCAAAGTCGCGCCCTTCAGCGAGCAAGGCCTGTACTTGCGCCCTGGCAATGCTGTCAAAGTTTTTTCCACCGTCACCGATAAAATGATTCCACAACCAGTCCGCAACATCGGAAACGACATGCTGACCATTGGATTGCGGAATCACGCTGGCCCAGTCCTTGGTCCAGGTCTGAACAGGCCCGCCATCCGACAGCGTGTAGTCATCCTGGTAATCGTAAAAATAGTCACTGTCGAACACGTTTTGGTTATAGCCATCCCTGAAGATGTACGGGTTGTTCGCCGCATCCAGGCCGGTCTGGTGACCGAAGACATTGCGGATCGGCTCGAAGACCCGCATTCCCTGGTCGCGAGCACGGTCCCAGGGTGAACGGTAACTTGGCCGCGACAGGTTTTCTTCGTTCGACAATGTGAAGGCATTTTGCAAAACGAAATTCCGGTCAAATGCCGTGAAATATTTGTACGTGCTGGCATTATGGAACGCCGTCGAAGCGGCGTATTCCTGGAGGAAGGACAACAGGTCGTGGTTGGCCTCTGCCCAGCTGCCCTGGATTTGGGAAATCTTGTCTGAATCGAGGTTGTCATCGGCGAAAAAATTGACAAACAGCACTGGAACGTTGGCCAGGCTTTCGGGGTGGTTGCCGGCGAACTGACCCAAAGCTTCGAGCTTGACGTCAGCCGTGGTTCCACAGATATTTTCGTGGAGCACCTCGACACAACTGCCCGACCCCAGCTCGCTTTCGTAATGGTAAAGCTCGTTGCGGATGTTTCGCCCGGTATCGTCGGTATGGTCGGTGAAAACGATAGGAGAAACGTACCAGTCACCGGAGCCATCAGCCCCAAATGCACCGGTCTGCTTGTCCACGTTCATGCCGGTCAACACCAACGCATTGTTCTTGATCGTGATGTTCTCATGGTAATCGGCATCTTCGGTGGTTCCGAGAATGCCAAAAAACAACTGGAAGTATTCGCGGGCGAAATCCTCGTTGACGAACGCCTCGTCATTTCTCCATTGATTGTATTGATGACCATATGCCCGGGACACCGCGGCATGCTTGGCGCCAACTGTCATCACTTCGATAAAATTCATGCCCGACGACAGGGCCTCCATGTAATCGTCAAAATAATCCCGAATCAGACCTGCTCGTGGCGTGCGCACGTGGATCGAAGCGTGATAGTTGGTCAGATACAGGGCCGTCTTCCACAGAAATTGGTTGCAGCCTCGTGTGCTGATGGCCCGGGTCCATGCAAATTGGGTATTCGTGGTGTTCAGATCTATATTGGAATTCAGGAGACTGTAACGCGACCGTTGATCAAAGGCTGTCGGGTTGTTCGGATCATCTGAACTGATGAAATCCTGAAACTCCTGCAAGGTGCCGCAGTGGTTTCCAACCTCGCCATCGGGCGCTGATAAGAGGTTATTGACCGGGTCGAACGTCAGTATCTGTGCAACGGCCTGGTTGGGCTTCATGCCCGCCCAGCTTGAAATCTGCTGATCGGTCGCAAAACCGCCGTATGCGAAAGCGCGCAACACGCGGCGCACATGCGCCTCATCCCAGTTATTCTTCTTGACCGCACTCAGCGTGGTCGTCTTGCCGCCACCGCCTTTGCCGCCGCCATTACCATTACCGCCACCCTTTCCTGGCGGAGGTGCTGCGTTAAGACCAAATGAAACGAGTAGTAAAACTGTGCTGACCAGAACGGTCAGTCGGATCTTGTGGGTCATGATACCCCTCCTTGGCATGCCAATCCCTTGGTCGGTTCCTTCCGATACAACTTTAATTTATTGCAGAACGTGGACAAATCCATGATCAGTATTAACTGATTATAGACCGCGACGCCAGTTTTTCATGCGGCAATGGCGAAAAATTCCCCGATTCAGCCAGGCGGCGTAATTGGCGCGATAAGTGTGTCTTTCAATCCGGGTTATCCAGGCCGACCGTCGCCAGGCATTCAATTTCCACTCTTGAACCAAGAGCCAGGCCGCTTGTTCCCAGCGCGCTGCGGGCCGGTGGGTCAGAGGTAAAATACTCCCTGTAAACCTCGTTCATGGCGGCCCATTCAGCAATATCGGCCAGGAATACCGTGCACTTCACCACTTCGTCCATGGACGAGCCGTGTTTTTCCAGCACCGCCTTGATGTTTTCCATGGTCTGGCGGGTTTCACCGCCGATGCCGCCCTCGGCCAATTGTGACGTACCCGGTTTATTTCCAATCATGCCTGACAGATAGAGCATGTGGCCGACACGCACAGCTTCTGAAAAAGGTACGGGCATATCCAACTGCATCGGGTAGTGCTCGACTTCGGCTTTTCCGGCCAGCGCCAGTATCGGGACCATGCCCAATAGACAAATCGCCAATCGTTTCATCGGGCGCTCCTTAGTTCAGTCTTTACCGGGTTGCGCGATACACATCGCTAATTCTTCTTTCCAAAATTGCCCAACCGGACCTTCACGATTGCGCCAGCTCATTTCCGATCCAGCGTGAAGGGGTCAGGAAGCAATGTTTCGGGTGTCCAGACCTTTGGCTGCTGGCTATCAGAACAGGAAATGACCAATGCGTCCTTGGCCAGTAATTCACTCATGACCTGGCGGCAGGCGCCGCACGGGGTCAGGCTCTCGAAACCCGTTGCATAGACCAGCAGGGCGGAAATACTACCCTTGGTCTGACCCGCCGCGATCGCCGTGGCCAATGCGTTGCGTTCGGCGCATTGCGTAAGGCCATAAGATGCGTTCTCGACATTGCAGCCCAGGTGCAGCGTGTCATCCGCGCCGACTGTAACGGCCCCCACCCTGACGCCTGAATAGGGCGAATAGGCCCGGGCACTGGCGTCGCGCGCCAGCGGCAACAAGCGCTCAATCAGTTTTTGCGAATTATTCATCACCCAATAATGCCCCCAGGACCACATCAATGACGGCTCCGAACGCATTTTGCCGATCTTCGGTGCTGGCCTGCTCCCCGCTGGGAATCAGGTCGGTGACGGAAAGCATGGTCAGCGCCTTTCGACGGTGTTGTCTGGCCAATGCGTAAAGTGCGGCAGACTCCATGTCCAGAGCCAGGATGCCCATGTCCGACACCCGCTCGATAAACTGCGGGTCCGGGTGATAAAAATAATCGGTCGCAAATACCTCGCCAACCCGTACATTCAATCCGGCCTGGTCCGCTTTGAGGCGCACATCGCGCAACATGTCCGGGTCAGCGGCGGCGGCAAAATCCCAGCCGTTGAAGCGCAGACGATTCATCGACGAATCGGTCGACGAAGCTGACGCCAGCACCAGGTCACCGAGTTTCATATCCGGGAGCAGACCACCGCATGTTCCGACCCTGACGATTCGCTCGACGCCGTAGTAGTCGTACAATTCGTGTGCATAAATGCTGATGGAAGGCATTCCCATACCGGAACCCATGATCGAAACCGGCTTACCGTTCCAGGTGCCGGTGAAACCCAACATGTTTCTGACCCCATTGACCTGCCTGGGATTGTCCAGGTAGCCATTGGCCAACGCCTTCGCGCGCAGGGGGTCACCCGGCATTAGCACCAGTTCGGCGAAGTCTCCTTTTGAAGCCTCGATGTGTGGGGTTCCGCTCATTCCATCAATCCCTGCTTGGCCGGTTCAAGAAATGGTCTCATAGATGATCTTAGGTAATTCCGGGCGTGCCGGCTCTACGCCCAGCGCAGCCTTCATGCGCTGCATTGCACCGGCCCAGTCATCCTCGCTGGCCGCGTGAATGGTGCACAAGGGCTGACCCATCTCGATGCGGTCTCCAATGACCGCCAGGTCACTGATGCCGACGCGCGGATCAATGGTATCTTCAACCGATACCCGCCCGCCACCCAGGCGCAGTACCGCCAGGCCTACAGCGCGCGTATCCACGCTGGCCAACCAACCAGACGAATCGGCAAGCAGGGGCTTGATGACCGGCGCACTTGGCAAATAGTTATCTGGATTTTCCAGCAGGTCAGCAGGGCCGCCCTGCGCTGAGATCATCCTGGCAAAATACTCCGCGGCCACGCCGCTCCGGACCCGGTTGCGAAGCAACTCAAGCGCTTCTTCCATGTCTGCGGCTAATTCGCCCATCACCAGCATGTGCGAGGTCAAGGCCACCACCACGTCGGTCATATTCGGGTTGCGCCTTTCACCGGTCATGAAGTCGATGGCCTCACGGATCTCCAGTGCGTTACCAGCGTTATGGCCAAGCGGTTGGTTCATGTCGGTGACCAGGGCACGACACGCAATGCCCGCTTGTTGTGCCGTGCGGCACAGGTTTTCAGCCAGCAGCCGTGAATCGCCAATGGCCTGCATAAACGCGCCATTACCGGTTTTAACGTCCAGCACCAGCCCATCCAGGCCCTCGGCCAGCTTTTTTGAAAGTATCGATGATACGATTAGCGGCACCGACTCTACCGTGGCGCACACATCCCGGATCGCATAGGTCCTTCCGTCGGCTGGCGCCAGCTCCGGGCCCTGGCCTACCATCGCCAGTCCATTTTTGCGCACCAGCTTACGCAGCTGTGCAAGTTCGAGCTGGGTCGAGAACCCGGGAATGCTTTCGAGCTTGTCCAGTGTCCCGCCGGTATGCCCCAGTCCACGACCGGAAATCATTGGCACATAGGCACCCGCCGCTGCCGCCAGCGGCGCCAGTACCAGGCTCACCCAGTCGCCGACACCGCCGGTTGAGTGCTTGTCCAACACCGGGCCGTTGACGTCTGCCCAGTCCAGCACGATACCCGAATCACGCATGGCCAATGTCATCATCGTCTGTTCGCGGGCGCTCATGCCATTGAAACGAACGGCCATTGTGAATGCACCCAGCTGGGCGTCGGTCACCTCCCCGCTCGCAACACCGCCTACAAACGACTGGATATCCAAATCGTCCAGGCACAGGCCCTGGCGCTTTTCATCGATGATTCGGGTGGTTTCCGGCATGCGCGCCATCATAGCAGCGCTGTCTCGAAATTTGTCTACCAACCCGCCCGACTATAGGCTGCGGCGCGATTCAGCACCGATTCAGGATTGGGCGCGTATCTTGTGCATCACAGGGATGCTGTATTAGGAGAACGTGATGAACAAAAAACTAGTTGTGACCGTCATGGCAACTGCCCTGCTCGCCGCCAGCGGAATCGCCAGCGCGGACAATGGTCGCAGAGGACACCAGGGCGCCCACTACGGGGGTGGCTATTCGCATCGCAATAACCGCCACCAAGGGCGCCACCACTATCGGCCACGCCACCATTACCGGCCAGCCTATCGCTATGGCTATCACCATGGCTACCGTCATGGCCGGCACGAGTTGCGCAAAGGTCTGAAAATCGCCGCAGGCGCGATCCTGCTGGGCTCAGTCATCCACGCAGCAAGCGACCACCATCGCGAACGCATTGTCGTGCGCCGCCGCTCTGGCCCGGTACGCAGCGGCGCGGACTACTATTACCGCTATGACAACGATGGCCAATGCGTCGAAGTCACAAGCAACAGTCGCGGTGAAGAAGTGTGGACTTACGTGGACCCGTCATACTGCAACTGAGCCGCGAAGCCTGCATTGCAAGTCGCGCGATCAGAGTGCCGACGCTTCGCCGGCACTCGGGACTCCGGGCCAACTCAACGATTGAACAGCGCCCTCGTCGCTGGCGGATGCACCACCAGCAACGCAACTATCCCGGTGACAAAACCCAACCCAAACACCAGCATCGTACCCAGCGCCAGTAGCTCGTTTCGCGCCGCCTCGGCAAGTCCGGCCAGCGTGACCAACATCAGCAGCGCTAACGTGTACATCCTCGCCCAACGCCGCAGCGTCCACAGTACCCAGGCTTGTAAAGCGTAAGCCTGTGCAAACAGGAACAGGCCTGCTATCAAGCCAATATCTGCCGTGAACGTGTCTGAAATCTGCATGCGCAGCCACAGGGAGAACGACAGCATCAACGCGAGCAGGGCCACCAGCAACGCCATCATCGCCAACAGCGAAACCCCGACCGGCCTGGTGCCGTCAATGGGCCTGGCTGAAAATTCAGTCATACCAACGGGTTAGTAATCTCAAGTTCTGGATACCAGGGCGCATGAAATGCGAGCACGCGCAGTTACCATTCGGGTAATGAGCAGTGCGAGCATGAAATGCAACACCGCTATCGCGGATTTGAGGCAGCACTCAGCCGCATTTGGAGTAGCCGCAGGATAAACAGGTTGCACAGTTGTCCATCACCACCACCGCCTTCGTGTGGCACTTGCCGCACAAGGTAGCCGATGCGGGATAGGCGACATCTTCCTGGGCCTCGTTGGCCGGATCATTCAGGCTTTTTTTTTGTGCTGTCGCTTCGGCTTCGGCGCGCTTTTCGTCGAGTATCAATTGTTGTTGCTCGGACAGCTCCTCTTTTTCCATCAAGCCAATCTTTTGCAGGTGGTGCTCAATCACGGCGCCGATCTCGGCGATTATTGAAGGCATGAACTTGCCGCCCGGTTTGAAGTAGCCACCCTTCGGGTCGAATACGGCCTGCAGTTCTTCGGCCAGAAAAGTGACGTCACCACCCTTGCGGAACACAGCCGACATCAGCCGGGTCAAGGCCACGATCCACTGGAAGTGGTCCATGTTCTTCGAATTGATGAAAATTTCGAACGGCCGCCGCGACTCGTGTTCCGTGCCGGCATTGAGAATGATGTCATTGATGGTCACGTACATGGCGTGATCGTCCAGCGGGGTCTTGATTTTATAGGTCGACCCCTCCAGCGCGTCCATGCCCTCGGGCCGCTGAACCTGCTCGGTCATGCGTATCACCTTGGCCTTCGAGCGCGCCTCCAGTTCCTGCTCGGTAGCCTGGGTGGACTTATCTTCGTCGGGCTTGACGACTTCGTAGCCGACGATGTTCTCTTTAATCTTGATGGTCATTGCCTGGTATTCCATGTTTGGGTCCGGGGGCCGCGAGGACGGCCCGCGCCGAGACCGCTTTTTGCCTTGTCGCAAAACTTCTAGAACTTTCCGTAATATCCCTCTTTCAGGGCATCAAACAGGTTGGCGGCGCTGTGTGTTTCGCCGTCATATTCAATTTCTTCATCACCTTTGACCTCGACCACGCTACCGTCTGCCAACACGAAGCGATAGGTCGTGCTGGCCAGGTCCTTGCTCTTGACCAGTACGCCCTGGAAGGCTTCCGGGTTGAAACGGAACGTCGTGCAACCCTTGAGGCCCTTGCTGTGGGCGTAGGTATAAATATCCTTGAAATCTTCGAACGGATATTCGGTCGGCACATTGGCCGTTTTTGAAATGGACGAGTCGATCCACTTCTGCGCAGCGGCCTGGATATCGACGTGCTCGGTCGGGGAAATGTCTTCTGAACTGGTGAAATATTCGGGCAGGCGGCGCGCTTCGTCTTCAGCTTCGGGCATCGCCTGTGCATTGACCAGCTCACGGTATGCGAGCAATTCGTAGCTGCAAACCTCGACTTTTTCCTTGGTCTTGCGCCCTTCGCGGATGACATTCCGGTTGTAATGGTGTGCGAAGCTCGGCTCAATGCCGTTAGAGGCATTGTTGGCCAGTGACAGGGAAATCGTCCCGGTCGGTGCGATGGATGTGTGGTGGGTAAACCGGGCGCCTTCCTCGGCGAGTTGTTCGACCAGTTGCGGCGCATGTTCCGCGACGCGCTGCATGTAGCGGCTGTACTTCGCATGCAACAGGCGGCCACTCACCCGGTCACCTATATTGAAACCATCAGCTTCCATCTCCGGCCGCTTGCGCAACATGGCGCCGGTGACTTCAAATTCCTCGTCCATGATCGGCGCTGGTCCTTTCTCTCGTGAAAGTTCAAGGGCTTCTTCCCAGCCGGCCAGCGCCATCTCGCGGGCCACTTGCTCGGTGAATTCTACCGATTCGGGCGTCCCGTACCTCATACCCATCAAGGTCATCGTGGAGCCCAGGCCCAGGAACCCCATGCCGTGGCGCCGTTTGCGCGCGATTTCATCACGCTGCTTGCCCAACGGCAATCCGTTGATTTCGACGACGTTGTCGAGCATGCGCGTGAACACCCTGACGACTTTTCGATATTCGTCCCAATCAAACCGGGCCTCGTCGGTGAACGGGTTTTCAACAAACCGTGTCAGGTTGACCGAACCGAGCAGGCAGGCGCCATAGGGCGGCAACGGCTGTTCGCCGCAGGGGTTGGTGGCGCGAATATTTTCGCAGAACCAATTGTTGTTCATTTCATTGATCCGGTCGATCAGGATGAAACCCGGCTCGGCAAAATCATAGGTGGACGACATGATCATGTCCCACATACGTCGCGCCGGAACCTTGCGGTATATCCGGCACGCCACGAGCCCGTCCTCGCGGCTGACGTAATCATCATGCGCCGGCCATTCGCGCCACAACACTTGCTCGGGATCATCCAGGTCGACTTCCCCGGCTTCCTTGGAGCCAATTGGAAACGCCAACGGCCAGTCGAGATCTTTTTCGACTGCATGCATGAATTCGTCCGTGATCAGCAAGGAGCAATTAAACTGGCGCAGACGCCCGTCTTCTCGCTTGGCCCGTATGAATTCCATGACATCGGGGTGGCCAATCTCGAAGGTAGCCATCTGCGCGCCACGGCGTCCGCCGGCAGACGATACCGTGAAACACATCTTGTCGTAGATATCCATGAAACTCAGCGGACCCGAAGTGTAGGCACCCGCGCCGGACACGTAGGCGCCTTTCGGCCGGAGTGTCGAGAACTCGTAGCCGATGCCGCAGCCTGCTTTTAGTGTCAGCCCCGCTTCATGCACCTTGTCGAGGATGCCGTTCATCGAATCCTGGATAATGCCAGAGACCGTGCAGTTGATCGTCGAGGTGGCGGGCTTATGTTCTTCGGCGCCGGCATTTGACGTGATGCGGCCAGCCGGAATCGCGCCGCGACGCAGGGCCCACAAAAACTGCTCATACCACTTTTCGCGATTTTCCTTGCCGTGTTCGACATTGGACAAGGCCCGCGCGACACGCTTGTAGGTATCGTCTATGTTTTGGTCGACCGACTCGCCGATTTTCGACTTGAGCCGGTACTTTTTATCCCAGATGTCAAGAGATGCTTCCTGGAATGGAATTGCTTGTGAATCAGTGCCAATGGCCTCAACCCGCACGCTGCTCATTAATATTCCCGTGTAATTGTTTGGTTTTATTTAATTATAGGCACAACTTATTGTGCCTGTTTTATTTATTAGACACAAGATATTGTGCCGGGGAGGTCAAAGATACGCCCCAAACCAGGGGCTGTCAAATGTACCCCTCCGTATGGTCACCAACCGTGCAGACTGCTATTATTGCCTTGATTTCAGAGGCTTATGGTGACTGCGACGAAAAGCCAGGCCAGCGCGTCTGGTATAAGGACAGGCAAACCCCGCTATACGGGGCTTCGTTTCGTCGCAAACCGACAAAAAAGGTGGAGAATTCACGATGAATAAAGTTTTAAGCACAGCGGCTGTGCTGCTGACCCTGGCTTTGCTCGGATCGAGCCTGGCGATGGCCGCGACCGTCGAAAAACGCGTGATTGCAATCAAGACCAACGACTTTGAACTGGCCGAAACGGACGTCAGTCACCTGGCCGTTGGTGAAGCAGAAACCGTAGTCACCGAAGGCGGCAAGACGATAGACATCCTGCGCAGCGCGGAAGGAATGGAAATCTACGTCGACGGCGAGTTGCTCGAAATGTCATTCGGGGAAGGCGAAGAAGCCGCTGCCCACCGTCATCACGAGCGAAAAGTGATCCGCTGTGACAGTGACCAAGGCGAATGCGATAACGTCGAAATCGAAGAGTTTATCGAAGCTGACGGCGACATCAGGCTTATCCGCGCCCACGATGCGGATCATGATATCCACTTTGAAGACGGGGAAACACATGAGTCTCACAAGGTGATTATCCTGCGCAAGGAAATCGAAGAAGAATCCTGAGCCCGGACTGCTGCTAGAATCGACGCCCGGCACATTCCCCGTGCCGGGCGTTTTAATGTTTCAGGGCGAAATGATGACGTTACACGTGGTGCTCTACCAGCCGGAAATACCCCCGAACACGGGCAACATCATTCGTCTGTGCGGCAACACAGGCGCTACCCTGCACCTCGTTGGCCCACTGGGCTTCCATCTCGATGACGCCAGGGTGCGGCGGGCCGGGCTGGATTACCAGGAATTGGCCCAAGTCCACCACCACGACAGTTGGAGTGCGTTTTGCGAAGCTTGGCCGGACATGACCATATGGCCGTTTTCAAGCCACGGTACCTTGCGTCATGACCAGGCCATGTTCAAGCCGGGGCACGGGCTGCTGTTTGGGCCGGAGTCACGAGGCTTGCCCGCCGATATTATTGAAAAGCTCGGTGCTGACCGATGCCTGAAGCTGCCCATGGCGCGCCACAGCCGGAGCCTGAACCTGTCTAATTGCGTGGCGGTCGGACTGTATGAAGCGTGGCGGCAACTGGATTTCGCACCACTGGCAGAGTGCTAGCTGGTTTCCGCCTTTTGTTCCCTGGCCAGCAAGCGGCGCACACATTCTTCAGCATCCCAGCCGAGTTTCAGCAAGCCGTAAACCTGCTTCGAAATAGGCATGCTGACATCATGTTGTTCAGCCAGCCGGTGCAATTCGACTGCGGTGTTGATGCCTTCAACAACCTGGCCAATTTCTGCCACTGTCCGGGTGGCGTCTTTTCCCTTGCCCAGCGCCAGGCCCAAGCGGCGGTTACGCGACAGATCGCCAGTGCATGTCAGCACCAGGTCCCCTACTCCGGCCAGGCCCATCAGCGTCTCGGGCCTTGCGCCCAAAACCTGTCCCAGCCTCATCAGCTCTGCCAGTCCACGGGTAATCAGCGCCGCGCGTGCGTTATCCCCCAGGCCCATACCGTCGCCAATGCCGGTGGCAATGGCCAGCACGTTCTTGACTGCACCGCCAAGTTCGGCACCGATAATGTCGTCACTGGTATAAGCACGAAACCTGCCGCCATGCAGCGCCGAAGCAATCGTTCGCGTGAATTCATCGTCGCGGCCGGCCACCGTCACCGCGGTAGGCAGGTCCTTGGCGACTTCTGCAGCGAATGACGGGCCGGTGACAACTGCCAGCGGTACATCATCCCCCAATATTTCCCCTGCAACGTGATGCAGCAGTCGGCCGCTATCGGGTTCGAAACCCTTGCATGCCCAGGCCACGCCCGTGTTCGCCGTCAGATGGGGCTGCAGCGCCCGCAGGGTGTCCGCAAATGCCTCGCTGGGGACAACCATCAACACATGGTCAGCCTGGGATACAACGGACTCGAGATCAGCGCTCAAACGAATTGAGTCCGACAGCGTGCAGCCGGGAAGATAACGGCTGTTAACCAGCGTTTCCTTCATTTCCCGGATTTTCTCCGGGCTGCGCCCCCAAAGCAGCGTCGGGGTGCCGCTGCGGTCCAGTTGCATCGCCAGCGCGGTGCCCCAGGAACCGGCACCTACAACGGCAATGGCGGGCTTCGGTGACGCCACGTCAGGTCAGGCGTTGCCCTGTACTTCCAATTCGTCCCCGCCAGAGGCCTTGGCATTGGCTTCCGCCATCCGCTGGGCGTAGATCTGGTCGAAATTGATCGGTTGCAGAACCAGCGGCGGAAATCCGCCATCGGCGACCAGGTCAGTAATGACACGCGATGCGTAAGGGAACAGGGTATGTGGGCACAAGGTGTTTAACACGGTGTGCTGGTTTTGCTCATTGAAGCCCGAGATCATGAAAAGACCGGCCTGTTGTACCTCTGCCAGGTAAGCGGTCTTTTCGCCGGTCATTGCAGTCACGGTGACCGTCAACAACACTTCGAACATATTTTCACTGGTGTCGTTGACGCGCTGGGACAGGTTCATTTTGATCTCAGCCTGGCCAGGGTCCTGGAAAATTTCAGGCGCGTTGGGCAGCTCGAAAGATACGTCCTTGACGTAGAGCTTCTGAAGCTGGAATTGCATCTGGTCGGGCTGCGGCTGAGCAGCCGCCTGGTTCTGTTCTTCTGCCATGGTATTTACATTCTCTTTTGATTAAAGCTTGCGCCGCTGGTTGATAATCCGCCGGGAGGGATTATCCCACCTGCCCGACGCCGTGACCAGCAGCCCGGAATATGACTATTTTCGCGTCACGGGGTAGTTGTCAGCCATCCAGGCCGTCATTCCGCCTTTCAGAACGTATACGCTGGAAGCCCCCATCTTGACCAGTTTCGACGCCGCAGCCGGGGCGGCCTGGCCAGCCTTGCACACGACCAGCACCGGGCTCGAAAGCCATTTCTGAATGTCTTTGTCTGGCTTGTCCAGTCGCGAAGGTGGCACGTGGCGGGCGCCAACAATATGGCCCTTGCCATATTCTGCCGAAGCAGACACATCCAGAATTACGGTGTCGGCGCGATTGATCAGCGGTACGGCCTGGGCCGGCGTCAGTTCGGAAAAGCCCTGGGTGCGCCTGGAAATCTCGGTCCACACCAGCGCCAGCAAAACCAGCACAAACCCCGATGACAACATCGGATGATTAGCCGCGAATTCGATCAGTTGATCCATCTGTTTGGTCTCTCCCCGCCTCGGGTATTAATGATAGCGCCCGGTCAGCAATGCGGCTTGATTATGGGATAATGCGCCGCATAACTGCACTACCTCTTGGCACCATGTGGTGTCTATTCACCGAAATACAAGCGGCCACACAGTGGAAAACCGGAGTCAACCCTGAACAGCATGAAAACAACAAGCACGCCACTAGTACTGATGATTATTGATGGCTGGGGCTATCGGGAGCCCGCCGATGACAATGCCATCAGCCTTGCCAACACCCCCTGCTGGGATCAATTGTGGGCACAATCGTCCCATTGCCTGCTCAACACTTCCGGGGAAGCCGTGGGCTTGCCGGCAGGACAAATGGGAAATTCCGAAGTTGGACACATGAATATCGGCGCCGGGCGCATCGTGTACCAGGACTTCACCCGCATCACCCAGGCGATTTCCGACGGCAGTTTTTTTGAAAATCCAGCCCTTACAGAAGCCATGGATGTATGCCGGGCCAATCAGGGAACGGTGCATATCATGGGGCTGTTGTCCCCCGGTGGCGTACACAGCCATGACGATCATTTTCTGGCCACCGTTGACATGGCGCAGCAACGGGGCATTAACAGTATTGCCGTGCACGGGTTTCTCGATGGCCGCGATACGCCGCCACGCAGTGCCCAACCATCAATCCGGCGCATGCAGGAAAAACTGGATGATATCGAAGGAGCCCGTTTCTGCAGCATCGGTGGCCGCTATTTTGCAATGGACCGTGATCAGCGCTGGGAGCGGATTGAGCAGGCGTACCGGGCCATCAGCAAAGCAGAATCGGAACTGCACGCGGACAGCGCCACCGAGTCTTTGCAACAAGCGTATGAGCGTGAAGAAAATGACGAATTCGTGCAGCCAACGATCATTGGCGACTACCAGGGCATGGCAGACGGCGACCTGGTGATCTTTGTCAATTTCCGCGCTGACCGGGCCCGGCAGTTGTCACGGGCGTTTGTGGAAACTGACTTTGAAGGCTTTGAGAGACCGTCCCTGGCGTTGTCGGGCTTCGTCACCATGACCGAGTACATTGAAGGCTTGCCGGCGCGCGTCGCATTTCCGCCCGAGGACCTGAAGCAGACCCTCGGAGAAGTGCTTTCACAGCACGGACTGCGCCAGTTGCGAATCGCCGAAACGGAAAAGTATGCGCATGTCACTTTTTTCCTGAATGGCGGGCGTGAGCAGGCTTTTGAAGGGGAGCAACGCATACTGGTACCCTCACCGAAGGTTGCCACTTACGACCTGCAGCCCGAGATGAGTGCGCCGGAACTTTCCGAGAAGCTGGACGAAGCGATTCGTTCCGGACAATTCGATGTGATTATTTGCAACGTGGCCAACCCCGACATGGTCGGACACAGCGGCAAACTGGATGCAGCCATCAAGGCCGTCGAAGCGGTGGACGATGTCCTTGGGACGGTCGCGCAGGCGATTCGCGACAGTGGCGGAGAATTACTGATTACATCTGATCACGGTAACGTCGAGCAAATGCGGGATGACTCGACCGGCCAGACGCACACCGCCCATACCACCAACCCCGTGCCGTTCGTGCACTTTGGCAGCAAATCCACGGCGCGTGAACACGGTGCGCTGCGCGATATTGCACCCACCATGCTGTACTTGCTCGATATGGAGGCGCCGTCGGAAATGAGCGGGGCAACCCTTTTGAAACTCGACGAACGGTGAGCCCCAGGCCGGCGACAGTTCACGGCGCTGCCTTGCGCAATTTGCTGTTGTGCTGGTTAATCGGGTTCGCGCCGTTGGCTATCGTGGCCCAGGAAAACCTTAGTCGCGACGAGGTGGAACAACAACTGGAATCACTGCAGGCGGATATCACACGCCTGCAGCATGAACTGGAGTCCGCGCGCTCCGAGTATTCCCGCGAACAACGCAGCCTGAAGTCGCTGGACCTGGACATCCAGCGCATTGCGCTCGCCTTGCGAGAACTGGCGGAACAACGGGCCGGGCACGAGGGCGAGCTGACAAGGCTGGAAAAAGAACGGAACCAATACCTCTCCAGTCTCAAGGCTCGTAAAATCGCACTCAGCGAACAGGTTGTCGCTGCTTATCAATTGGGCCGTGAATCCCGCCTTAAGCTGTTACTGAATCAGGATGACCCGGACCGGGTAGGCAGGATGCTTGCGTACTATGATTATGTCAGCAAGGCGCAGGCCGGCCAAATCAGGGAATTACGCGAGGCGCTCGAAACGCTGGACCGCATGCAGGCGGACATTGACGCGCAACTCATTGCACTGAACGAGGTCGAACAGCAGCATATCGAGGAATCGAACCAGCTGCAGTCAAAGCGGCTGAAACGCGCCGAGGCAGTGTCCGCGCTGGCGAACCGGATAGGCAGCAGCGAGGCAAGACTGTCAGAATTGCAACAGAATCGCAGTGACCTCGAAGCACTGCTCGACCGACTGGGCGAGGCACTGGCAGATATTCCCAGTGAAATTGGGGATTACCGGACGGCCTCTGAGTTGCGGGGATCGCTTCCTTTGCCTGTGAGCGGGCGTGTTTTGCATGCTTTTGGACAAACCCGGATGGGCGGCATGAGCTGGCACGGTTGGTTGATCGAAGCCCGGGCCGGCTCAGAAGTCAGGGCCATCGCTTACGGCCGGGTGGCGTATGCCGACTGGTTACGGGGTTATGGACTATTGCTAATTATTGACCATGGAGAGGGCATTATGAGCCTTTACGGCAATAACGAGAGCCTGTTGTTCGACGTTGGTGACTGGGTTTTGCCGGGCGCCGTCGTCAGCACAGTAGGTACTGCCAACAGCGGAGGGCAAGGGCTCTACTTCGAACTGCGTAACCAGGGTAAGGCCGTCGATCCGGCGACCTGGATCCAACGATGAGTCAGGCTGGATGATTATGAAAACGAAAGTATTTGCGCTTTGCCTTGCCCTGGCCAACCCGTTCGCATTGGCGGATGAATTACCGCCGAACCGGGCCCTGACGCTGGAAGACCTGCGAACGTTTACAGACGTGTTCGACCAGGTGCGCAATCATTTTGTAGAACCTCGTGATGAGCATGCTTTATTGATGGCGGCAATCGAGGGCATGGTCAGCACGCTGGACCCCTGGTCGGAGTTCATGACGCCGGACGAGTTTCGTGAATTCGACAATACCGCGGCGGGGCGCTACGGCGGAATCGGTGTCAATATCGGTATCCGCAACCGACGGCTGGTCGTGGACCACGTCAACCCCCTGGGACCCGCATTTCGAAATGGCGTGAAGACAGGCGATCTGATTCTTGCCGTCGATGATGTACCGGTGAAGGGACGCCGGCTTTCCGAGTCCATGGATGCCCTGCTGGGTGAAGCCGGGTCAGTGGTGCGGGTCGAGGTCATGACGCCCGGCGAGGAATCGAGGCAACTTGAATTTGAGCGGGAATATCTCGACGTGGCCAGCGTTTTCAGTGCCATTCGCGAGGGCGTGGGACTGGTGCGCATCAGCCACTTTACCCGCCAGAGTGATGAAGAGCTGAAAAAAGTTCTGAAGTACCTGGTCGAGGACCACGGCACCGACCTGGAGGGCCTGGTCTTGGACCTTCGCGCTAATCCCGGTGGCGTCATCCAGTCGGCGGTTGCGATGGCTGACAGCTTTCTCGACGACGGCCTGATCGTGTTTACCAACAGCCGCTATTCGCCAAGCCGGCTCGAGGTCTACGCTGAAAAAGGTCAATGGTCCCCGCACACCGGGATCGCAGTGCTCGTCGACCACAATACGGCGTCGGCCGCAGAAGTGCTGGCCGGTGCGTTGAAAGATCGCGGACGTGCTGTCGTGATTGGCGAGAAAACCTATGGCAAAGGCTCGATCCAGTCGATATTGAACATGCGTAACGGCGCGGCACTTAAGCTAACCACGGCACACTATTACACCCCTTCAGGCGCGACCATTCATGAACGCGGTATCGAGCCGGACATTGAAGTGGACTTGTCGGTCATGGAAGCACCCGAAAGCCTCCAGGCGCCGGGTGATGACCCGGTTATCGGAAAGGCAATTGAAATTCTGAAAAACGGTCAAAAAACCTGAAGACTTACCCGGCCCGGGCTCAGGAATTGCTGCGCCCGGGTGGCGATAAGGGGAATGGAGTTACTTTTTCACCGCTTTCGCGGTCACGGATCACGGCCTGTCCACGCTTGTTGACCCTTTCGATGCTCAGGACGCTGTGTAATGGCAGGAACAAGGCTTCAACCCCTTCGAATTCATCACGCATCCTCTCCTCTGTAGGGTCTACGACGACTGCATCCTGGTCCCCAAATACCAATTCATTGAGTTCGACAAAACCCCACATCGTAACGGTGTTCACGTCACGACAATACATCTCGTAAACCTTCCCGTGCTTTAAAAAAGCAACCCGGTATATTTCATTCCTGGCCATGTCTCCGCCTTTCTAGAACCTGAATTGGGCTATCGCTCGCGCCAGCAGGGCAAACATCAGGCCGAGCATGAAGCCCGCCAGGTGTGTCCACCACGCTACCGCTCCTGAAATGGGGCCAAAAGCAGAATAAACCAACTGCAGGGTGAACCATGAGCCGATTACCAGCAGCGCGGGTACGCGGGCAAACTGAAGATAGACACCGAGCGGCAGGAACAAGCCAATGCGGCTGGCAGGAAACAGGCCAAGATAGGTGCCTACAACGGCCGATACGGCGCCGCTGGATCCAATGATAGGGGTACCCAGGTCGGGAACGCGCAGCGCCACCACGATATGCGCCAACGCACCCCCGAGCACGAATACCGAAACCATGAATAATGCGCCGAGCTTTTGTTCCACCTTGACACCGAACACCCACAGGTAAGCCAGATTTCCGGCAAGGTGGAGCCAGCCCGAGTGCAAAAACAATGAGAGCAACAATGTTGCACCGTGACGACCAAACCACTGGATCACGCTGAATTCTTCAAGACCGGAGGTCCGGCCAGGCACGACACCGGCGACCTCGATCAAGATTTGCTGCTCGAGGGGTGTGAGAAAGGTGTAGGCAAGTTTGACCATCACGCAGAGCAGCGAAATGGCAACAATGATCCATGGCACCGGTGGCGGTGTCTTGGACCAGTTAGAAACGATTCCGGAATTCAAGCGAGTCGCTTAACGGCTGACCAGGAACTGGTAAAGGCGATAACTGAACACCACGCCTTCTCGCCGAATCTCCCTGATAACCAGGCCTTGCTGGGGCTCATCGCCCTCGATCCAGCGTTTTCCGTTCATCAGGATAAACCGGTCTTCCGCGCGTTCAGCAAATACCAACACGCTGATTTTCATTTCCACCAGGTCGCTGCGAACGCTCTCGGGCAATTCCCAGACATGGATCAGGCCCGGCCTTGCCGGCTGAAAATCATGCGATTGCGAGTCTTGATCATTAGTCAGGCGCGCCGGGTCGTTGCTTACCGATTCGGTGCTTGGGGCGGTCGGCGGATTTTGCGGTCTTTCCATCGTGACCGCGGAAGCCTGCGCGTCGGACAATGATTCGTCAGGCGAAGTTGCCTGTCGGTCCAATTGGCTGGCTTCGGCCGGTGACTCCAGTCGTTCCACCGGGGTCCTGTCGATGGTCAGCCTGACACTGTCCGTGCTTGGGCCGGCTGAGACAGATCTGTCGGGGTCAGCAGGCCCTACACTTGCAGCGCCCGGCATCAGTGCTGGCTCCGATGGTTGAGCTGATTCACCCGCGGCGGCGGCTTCTGCCTGGCTCTCGGCCTGCGGTTCGCGGCCGGTCCAGCCGTACCATGCCAGCAACAGCAGCAATGGCAGAAGAACAAGCAGGATTAATCCAACCCAACGCGGCGTGCCTGCCTGCCGGGCATGGTGTTCTGCAGCATGGATGGTGGGCGCCGATCCCTGTTTCTTGAGATCTTCTGATTTGCGCAGTGCATCAAGCAGGTATGACATCGGGCCCTCCTACCACTCCTCGAGCAGGCGCGGCCGGCTGATCGATGGCCGCATCAGGTAGAGTAACGTACGGGGGCCGACTATTCCGTCTGTGTCGAGACCATTTCTTTGCTGAAACCGAATCAGCCATTGTTCAAATTCGATTCCGAACTCGGCGGGGCCACGGTACGCGGGCTTGCTACGGCCGGCCAACTCAAGCACCGTTTGTACGGCGGGACCGGATTGGCCTCGACTGATCTCGCGTGGCCAGTTTGCAGCCTGGGGCCAGGCCACGAAATACGCGCCCAGCCATTTTTGTTCGACCAGGTTGCGCTGGTGTTCCCGGCGGGTTACCGAAGCGCCCACCAAAACCGTTTCGCTGTTCAGACCCTGTAGCAACAACAATGATTCACCGTCAGCCTGCAATTGCAGGACAACCGGCAACCCCAACTGCCTGATTCGCGCGTAGCTTCCGTTTTCCCTGAGGCACGACCAGCCACCGGAGATTTCTCCCGATCGGCAGGCCCGCGCAATGGCGCCGGCATCGGAGCTGTCTCCCCACAGCGACGCCAGGCCCTGCCATGCCGCCTGGTGCTGTATTTGCAGCCAGTCCGCGTCAAGCATCAGCGGCGGGGCCGCGGTTGTAGCACGCTCGACGTCATCGTTGGCCACTGCTTCAACGGTTGCTTCTTGCATGGCCGGCCCAGCGGCCTGTACCGGGCCGCCTGGCGATCCGCCTGGCTCGCTATCCAGCATCCACCACGCGACCAGGGCGAGCAACAGCCCGGTCGTTGCCGCCGCGAACCAGGGCCAGCGCTGACGCCGCGCGCCGGGTTCGCCCAGCTGGATTTCGTCAGCAGCAGCATGCACGAGTTGTGCATTGATGTCTGCACGCTCACTGGCAAACGCGGCCAGCATCGCGCGGTCGGCAATAATATTGATCAAACGCGGCACCCCGTGAGATCGCTGAAACAAGGCCCGCATTGCATTCTTGCGGAATGGGTTTCTTTGGCCGCCGGCGACCTTGATTCGATGCGCAACATAAGCTGCAGCGTCGGCAGAACCCAGCGGCGTCAGGTGGTAACGCGCCGTGATCCGCTGTGCCAGCTGTCTCAAGGAACGGCGCTGCAGCAGTTCGCGCAATTCCGGCTGACCGAGCAGAACGATCTGCAACAACTTTTGTTTGCTGGTTTCCAGATTAGTCAGCAGGCGGACCTGCTCAAGGGACTCGGGACTGAGATTCTGTGCTTCGTCGATAACGACCACCACGCGTTCGCCGCACTGGTGAGCGGTCAGAAGATACCCATTGAGCCGGTCAACCAGTTGTTTGCTGCTGCTTTCGACCCCCGCCGTGTCGATTTCCAGCTCCTCGCATATGGCGGCCAGCAATTCCGATGGAGACATCAGCGGGTTCAGGATCAACGCGATATGGGTGCCTTCCGGAACCTGCTCAAGCAGGCAGCGACAGAGCGTGGTCTTGCCTGTTCCCACCTCACCGGTGAGCTGCACAAAACCCCCGCTGCCGCCCTGGCCGACGCCGTACAGCAGGTGTGCCAGCGCATCCCTATGGCGGGGGCTCAGGTATACAAAAGCCGGATCAGGCGTGATCGAAAACGGTGGCTCGGCAAGGCCAAAATACTTCAGATACACGGCAATCCCGGCTCAGTCTTCCATTGCCAGCAGGCTGGCATTACCGCCAACCGCCGCCGTGTTGACCGTCAGTGTGCGTTCGGTAGCGAAGCGTTGCAGGTAGTGAGGACCACCGGCTTTCGGGCCTGTTCCCGAGAGCCCTTCGCCTCCAAACGGCTGAACCCCCACGACCGCACCGGTCATCGTGCGGTTGACGTAACAGTTGCCGACCCTGGCCCTCGATGCGACATGATTTTGTACACCGTCAATCCTGCTGTGTATGCCAAGTGTCAGACCATAACCCGTGTGGTTGACTTCATCGACCACCCTGTCGAGGTGACGCGATTTGAATCGAATGACATGCAGCACCGGCCCGAATACTTCCCGGTCCAACTGGCCGATGCTTTCGATTTCGAATGCAACCGGGGCGAAAAAATAGCCATCCAGCGAAGCGGGAAGCGGCGTGCGCGCAATCAGCTTGCCCTCGGTTTCCATCTTTCTTGCATGAGCCTCCAGCACCTCCAGCGCCTGTGCGTCGATGACCGGACCGACGTCGGTGGCCAGCATTGCCGGGTCGCCGACCACCAGTTCCTCCATGGCCCCGGCCAACATCTCGATTACCTTGTCGGCAATATCATCCTGCACATACAGAACCCGCAGCGCCGAACACCGCTGCCCCGCGCTCAGGAACGCACTGCCAATCACATCCGAAACCACCTGTTCCGGGAGCGCTGAGCTGTCCACCAGCATGGCATTTTGCCCACCAGTCTCGGCAATCAGCGTAGCCAGGGGCGCATCCCGCGCGGCCAGTGCACGGTTGATCAGCCGGGCCGTCTCGGTAGACCCGGTAAAAGCCACACCACTGATCCGCGGATCGGAAGTCAGGCGTGCGCCGACCGTCGCGCCATCGCCGGGTAACAGTTGCAGCGCAGCGTGCGGAATGCCCGCTTCGTGCAACAAGCTGGTGGCCCGGAAAGCGATCAACGGTGTCTGTTCAGCCGGCTTGGCAATCACCGTGTTTCCGCTCACCAGCGCCGCGCTAACCTGCCCAAGGAATATCGCCAGCGGGAAGTTCCACGGGCTGATGCAAACAAACACTCCCTTGCCGTGCAGGCTAATCTGGTTGTGCTCACCTGTCGGTCCGGGAAGGATTTGCGCTTGTGCAAACTGCTGGCGTCCCTGGAGCGCGTAGTAGCGCAGAAAATCAACCGCTTCGCGCACCTCGGCGATGGCGTCTTCAATGGTCTTTCCTGCTTCCCGGACGCACAAAGCCATCAACTCTGCCCGATGGCTCTGCAAAAGGTCTGCCGCACGTTCCAACGCTGCTGCCCGGTCGTTGACCGGGGTTGCGTCCCACGAGGGCGCAAATTTGCAGGCTATCGTGATCGCGCGATCGACCTGTGGCTCAGATGCCTGCGTTACCAGGCCAGTCTGTTTTGATCGCCTGGCAGGGTTCGTGACTTCCAGTGCACTGCCGGAATCCTCGTCGCCCTCGACCAGCGGTATCGCCTCCCAACGGTGCCTGGCGAATGCCTGCATCTCGACAGCCAGCCGCTCCAGCTCGCTTTCGCATGCCAGCAGCAGTCCCTCGGAGTTGCGTCGCGCTTCGCCATACAGGTCCAGTGGCAGCGGAATAGCCGGATGAGCAATGGGGCGTGTTTCGCGCACCTTGGCGATCGGGTCTTCTGCCACTTTCTCGACCGGCAGTTTTTCATCAACGATGCGGTTCACAAAAGATGTATTGGCGCCATTTTCCAGCAAGCGCCGAACCAGGTAGGGCAACAAGTCTTCATGGCTGCCCACGGGCGCGTAAACCCTGCATGCATGGTTGAAGCCCGGAGCCTCCATGACTTCGCCATACAGGTCCTCTCCCATGCCGTGCAAACGCTGAAATTCATAATCCAGCCGGTCCCCGGCCAATTCCGTGATGATCGCAATGGTGTGCGCATTGTGCGTTGCAAACTGGGGATAAAACGCGGTGCGGTTGGCCAGCACGCGGCGCACGCACGCAATGAAGGAAACATCCGTATTGGCCTTGCGCGTGAAGACCGGATAGCCGGGATGGCCTTCTACCTGCGCATGTTTAATCTCCGAATCCCAGTAAGCGCCTTTGACCAGCCGCACCGGGATGCGATGCCCGGTTTCGGTGGCCAGACCGGCGAGCGCGTCAAACACCGCCATGGACATCTTGTGGTAGGTCTGAACCGCCAATCCGAAACCGTCCCAACCCTCCAATGCGGGGTTCCTGAGTACGCGAGCGAATAAATCGAGATTGGTCAACAGGCGGTCTGCTTCCTCGGCATCCACCGTCAGTCCCACTTCGTGCTCGCGTGCCATTGTCGCCAGGCGAACCAGGCGCGGGGTCAATTCTTCGACAACGCGTTGGCGCTGTGAAAACTCGAATCGCGGGTGCAGGGCGGACAACTTCACTGAAATGCTGGGCGCCGTGAAAATATCACCGTCGTGAGGAAACTTTCCCAGTGCCCGGATTCCCTCACGATAGGAATCCAGGTATCGATCCGCGTCTTTGGCCGTCATCGCGGCCTCGCCAAGCATGTCGAACGAGTAACGGTAGATCCGGTTTTTCTTCTTGGAAGCCCGCTCCATGGCTTCCTTGATGTTGCGGCCCATGACATATTGAAAACCCATGATACGCATGGCCTGGCGGATGGCGGTCCGAACAACGGGCTCACCACTGCGATTGATCATGCGCCCCAGGGTGCGGGTAAGGTTGTTTTGAGTGCTCTCTCCAAGCTGTACCAGCTTGCCCGTCAACATCAGGCCCCAGGTCGAGGCATTGACGAAAATGGAGGAACTGCGTCCGAGGTGCGATTCCCAGTCGGCCGCTGAAAGCTTGTCGGCAATCAGCTTCTCTGCGGTATCGTCATCCGGAATTCGCAACAACGCTTCGGCCAGGCACATCAGCACCACGCCCTCCTCAGACGACAGGTCATACTCCTGCATGAATGCCTCGAGTGCACCCTGCTCCTGTTTTCGTTTCCTGACGCCACGCACCAGCGACTCTGCGGATTTCCTGACGCGAAGCGCTGCGGCAGCATCGAGCTCTGCTTCACTGAGCAGTCTCGGTACCAACCTGGTCTCGCTTTCGAGAAACAAGGCATTGATCGCCGCCCGTGCCGGACTCTGGCTCGCAAACTTCGGTTGAATAAAGTCAAAATTCGCTGGCTGGTTCAATTCTTAAACTCCGTAGCTCGTTCGAAAAAGGCCCATCAGGACACGCCAGTTTAGGCTTCCATGCCAGCATCGCCAAGCGCGTTGAGATGCCGAACCTGTAAAAAACGCGAATGTGCGGCCCAATTGCTCATTCGGCGCCCTTCAGACACCTGCAATCCTTGCCCGTTCAAGCGGCCAGCAGATACAATACGCGGCTGGCAAGGTAAGGGCTTCCGGCACGCGGATGCAAGCCCCCTGGATTGACTGGCAACAGTTTTTCTGATCGGTGCTGCAAAGCGGTTAATACGTGAAATCCAGACGAATCGTCCTTATTTACCTTTCATAAGAATTTTCATTGGAACTGAGGCCCGTTTCCCCGGATGAACAGACAAAATACATTCATTGTCGCAATCGCAGTACTGGCGGCAATCAGTGCAGCATTCTGGCTGCTGCTGGTTGCGCCGGCTCTGACCGGCAATGAGATAAACATGCCGGTAGGCGTGACGCCGCAAAGCGTTACCCACTACGAATTGCACATGATCATTTTGTGGATTTGCGTCGTGATTGGCGTGCTGGTGTTTACCGCCATGTTCACCTCGATCATCCTCCACCGCAAATCAAAAGGTCATGAAGCCGCGACATTCAGTCACAGCACCCGGGCCGAAATCGCGTGGACCATTATTCCCGTCCTGATCCTGATCGGCATGGCGATCCCGGCCACCACGGCGCTCGTCCAAATGGAAGATTCCACCGGCGCCGACATGACGGTCAAGATTACCGGTTACCAGTGGAAATGGAAGTATGAATACCTGGAAGATGACATCCAGTTCATTTCGACGCTCGATGCCAACTCAAATGCGGCCCGCCAACTCCATTCCGGAATGGATCCCCGCGAAGTTGAAAACTACCTGCTCGATGTGGATAACCCGGTCGTGCTGCCGGTAGGCAAAAAGATCAAATTCCTGATCACCGCGGATGATGTCATTCACGCCTGGTGGGTGCCGGACCTCGGCTGGAAACGCGATGCAATCCCGGGCTTTATCAACGAGGCATGGACTTATATCGAAGAGCCCGGTGTCTATCGAGGGCAGTGCGCTGAGTTGTGTGGGAAAGACCATGGCTTCATGCCGATCGTTGTCAACGCCCTGCCTGAGGATGAGTACCGCGCATGGGTTGCCCAGCAGCGCGGAGAGGCCGTAGCCGAGGCGCAGGCTGTTCACCAGGATTGGACTGACGAGGCTTTGATGAGCAGCGGCTCGGAAGTGTTTGCCAGCCAGTGCGCCACCTGTCACCAGCAGGATGGCAGCGGCTTACCCCCTGCTTTCCCGGCCCTGGCGGGCAGCCCCGTTGCGACCGGTCCTGTTGCCGATACGCTGGACATCGTGATTCACGGGCGCCAAGGCACCGCAATGCAGGCATTCAGTGAATTGTTGACTGCCACAGAAATTGCCTCCGTGGTGACCTACGTTCGAAATGCCTTTGGAAACGACAGTGGCGATTCCGTACAGCCCAGCGATGTCACGCTGCACGGAGGAGAGGACTCATGAGCAGCATTGCAGACACCGGCATCACGCATGTCCACGACGATCACGATCACGACCACAAGCCAAGGGGCTTTTTAAATCGCTGGCTGTTTACCACCAACCACAAGGATATCGGCACGCTATACCTGGTGTTCTCGCTACTGATGTTTTTCATCGGCGGCAGCATGGCGCTGGTGATCCGCGCAGAACTTTTCGTGCCCGGACTGCAGCTGGTCCATCCGGAATTTTTCAACCAGATGACCACCATGCATGCCCTGATCATGGTATTCGGCGCGGTGATGCCGGCCTGGGTCGGCTTTGCCAACTGGATGATTCCATTGATGATCGGCGCGCCAGACATGGCCTTGCCGCGCATGAATAACTGGAGTTTCTGGATTCTTCCGTTCGCCTTTACCATGCTGCTTTCAACCCTGTTCATGGATGGCGGCGGCCCGGCGGCAGGCTGGACCCTGTACCCGCCCCTGAGCCTGCAGACTGGCAACAGCTTCGCCTTTGTCGTGTTCGCGGTGCACATGATGGGCATTTCATCGATCATGGGTTCCATTAACGTCATCGCCACGATTATCAACATGCGCGCACCCGGCATGACGCTGTTACGAATGCCTTTATTCGTCTGGACCTGGCTGATTACTGCTTACCTGCTGATCGCAGTCATGCCGGTCCTGGCCGGAGCGGTCACGATGCTGCTCACGGACCATTTCTTTGGTACGTCGTTCTTCAATGCCGCGGGCGGCGGTGACCCGGTCATGTTCCAGCACATTTTCTGGTTCTTCGGTCACCCCGAGGTTTACATCATGATTCTGCCGGCGTTCGGCGTGATTTCGGAGATTTTACCGACGTTTTCACGCAAACCGCTGTTTGGTTATGCGGCCATGGTCTATGCGACGGCTTCCATTGCGTTCCTGTCATTCATTGTATGGGCGCACCACATGTTTACCGTCGGTATGCCGCTGGAAGGCGAATTGTTCTTCATGTACGCGACAATGCTGATCGCAGTGCCCACCGGGGTTAAGGTTTTCAATTGGGTCAGCACCATGTGGAAGGGATCGATGACTTTCGAGACACCGATGCTATTTGCCATTGGTTTCGTGGTGCTGTTCACCATTGGCGGGCTTTCCGGGCTGATGCTCGCGATTTCGGCGGCCGACTTCCAGTATCACGACACGTATTTCGTGGTGGCGCATTTCCATTACGTGCTGGTTCCCGGGTCCGTGTTCGCGCTGATGGCGGGCACCTATTACTGGCTGCCCAAGTGGACCGGAATGATGTATTCGGAAAGATGGGGCAAGCTTCATTTCTGGTTGTCGACGATCTTCGTTAATGTCCTGTTCTTCCCGCAGCATTACCTGGGCCTGGCCGGCATGCCGAGGCGCATTCCGGATTACTCACCGCAATTCGCCGACTTCAACAAGATTTCGTCGATCGGTGGATTCGCTTTTGGATTGACGCAGCTGATTTTTGTAGGCGTCATCGTCCACGCGGTGTGGGTCAGCAAGAAGAAAGCACGCGCGAGGGTCTGGGAAGGGGCAATCGGTCTCGAGTGGACGGTTCCGTCACCCGCGCCTTATCACACGTTCGAAAAGGCACCGGATATCGATGAAAGTATGGTTCCGCATGCCGACGAAATTTCACACTGACGGTGACCGGAAGCGATGACAGACGACCACGAAATCCAGCAACGCCGTGCGGCTGCGCGACGCACTGCATGGATACTTGCCGCGATCGCGACGGCCATCTTCGTCGCCTTTCTGGTGACCGGTGTAACGGGGCGTTGACATGAGAGGATCTGGCAATACAGGACTGGTGATCAAGCTGGTTTTGGTCTCGGTTTCAACGTTTGCGTTCGGCATATTTGCCATGCCACCGCTTTATGACAAATTTTGCCAGATAACAGGAATCGGGCAGGCCGGTGTCCGGGTCGAGGCGCCCCGAGACCTGCCCGCGGTCGCGGAGCGCAAAGTCACCATATTGCTGGATGCCAATGCCAACTCGACGCTGCCGTGGGAATTTGAGCCAGTGCAACGCCGCATCAACATCAATGTCGGCGAGGCTTCGGAAACCGCTTACCGGGTCAGGAACCTGCTCGAAGAGGCCAGTGCTGGTCGGGCTGTTTATAACGTCACGCCACCGACAGCGGCACGATATTTCGTCAAGACCGAATGTTTTTGCTTCTCCCGGCAAAGCCTGCTTGCCGGTGAAGAAAAGGAAATGCCCGTTCGTTTCTACATCGATCCGGAATTGCCGGAAGAGATTGAAGAAATCACGCTTTCATATACATTTTTTCCAAACCCGGATCCGGACACCGCATCAGGTACGACGGCATCGGGTTCAGACTGAGGCCTGAACATGTCACAACAAGCCGATAACGCTTATTACGTTCCTCATGGCACCCACTGGCCCATCGTCGGTTCACTGGGCATGATTACGATGCTCGCCAGCGCCGGGCTGTGGCTGAACGGTTCGAATACCGCTCAATGGGTCTTTTACCTTGGCGCAGCCGTCATCGTGTTCATGCTGTTTGGCTGGTTCGGAGACGTCATTCGAGAAAGCGAGAGCGGCATGTACAACCGCCAGGTGGATTCATCGTTCCGACTCGGTATGGCATGGTTCATTTTTTCCGAGATCATGTTTTTCGCCTGCTTTTTCGGTGCCTTGTTCTACGCGAGGGCATTGGTCGTCCCGTGGCTGGGCGGTGAGGGAGCCGGCGCAAGCACCAACGAATTCCTGTGGCAGGGGTATCTGCCGCTATGGCCGACTAACGGCCCGGCCAACATTGGTGGCGAATTCCAGACCATACCTGCATTCGGATTACCGTTTGTCAACACCCTGATCCTGCTGACGTCCGGCGTAACACTGACCATGGCGCACCATGCCCTGAAAGCGGCGCAGCGCGGACCGCTGGTAGCATGGCTGGCGGCCACGGTGATCCTGGGCGCCATCTTTTTGTATTTCCAGGTCGAGGAATACCACCACGCCTACACGGAGCTCGGACTGACCCTCGGATCCGGAATTTACGGGTCAACGTTTTTCATGCTGACCGGTTTCCACGGCATGCACGTCACGTTGGGCGCGATCATGCTGGCAGTCATTATGTTTCGGTGCATGAAAGGCCACTTCAAGCCGGACCAGCATTTCGGTTTCGAGGCAGTCGCCTGGTACTGGCACTTCGTAGACGTCGTGTGGCTGGGGCTGTTTATTTTCGTTTACGTGCTCTGAGCATCAATCGCCGACACTATCGGTAACAGGCTCCGGGTAACGGATGGGACCGCTGCTGCCCGGCTGAATCCAGCCAAGCCGCAGGGCCAGCATGATCATAAGCAACAAGGCGACCGACAGGCCCACACGCCAACTGAGGCGGCGCACGGTTCGCTTGCCTTTGCCCTGATCGCGCATCATGTAGTAGAACGCTGAACCCAGCATGAAGAGTATGGTCAGCAGGGCAGCAATGATCAGGAATTTTGCAATCACGACTTGGGTTCCATGAAAACTTTGAGTATAAAGCCTTGACCCGATTTACGACCATCAGCTTTCGTCCATCAAAACCGGGCATTGTGCTGTCACTGGTATTGATCGTCTTGTTCGTAACGTTGGGCAACTGGCAACGCGACCGTGCGAATAATAAAGACGAACTCATCGCGGCATACCTTTCAGCAGGGCAATCCCGCACCCTGCCCGATCCTGCCCGTGCAAAGCCGGGATTACACCTGACAGTGCGGGGCCAATTCGATTCCCAACGGCATACGCTTGCTGACAACCGGGTTTACCAGGGCAAAGGCGGCGTGCACGTCTATACGCCGTTTAAAACAAATGGGCGCACAATGCTGGTTAATCGTGGCTGGCTTGAATTGGGCGCTGACCGGAGCAAGCTGCCTGATGTCGAGACGCCCCATGGCGCCCTGGAAATCAGTGGCCGGATCTCCGAAGTACCGGGCGTCGGTAGACGCCTTGGAGTAGCGCTCGTTATGAAAAATGACCAGTGGCCACAGCTGGTTACCTACCCGGATATCGAACGTATTTCAGCCGCGCTTGGACAGAAACTCTACCCGCTGGTCCTGCTGCTGGACGCTGAAAGCGCGGGCGGTTTTGAAGGCCGTGACTGGCAGCCCGTGTACCTTTCACCCGAAAAACACAGGGCCTACGCATTTCAGTGGTATGCGCTGGCAGTAGCGGTATTCGCCGGCTGGATTCTGATGTCCCTCAGGCGCGGCAAGTCCTTGGCGGAGAATGAGCCCTGATATGCAAAATCCGAGAATTCTTCTGATCATTATCGCTGCACTTTTCACTGCGCCATTGTTGCTTGCAGTGTTGATGCGCTCGTCGTGGTGGGATTTCAGGCCATCTGAACTGAGCAACCGTGGCAGCCTGGTGCAGCCCCCGGTTGCCCTCAATACCGCTACGCTGGTTACCGCGCCTTCCCGTACCGGAGTGGTCGAGACCAGGAACTGGCAGGTATTGTTCCTCGTCGGCGAAGCGTGCACCAGCCCGTGCCTGCAGGCGCTGACCGGCGTTCGCCAGGTCCACCTGGCAAGCGGAAAGCACCAGGATGAAGTCGGGCTTTGGGTGGTGACCAGACAGGCGCCCTCAGCATCAACCCTCAACTCGATCCGCGAGGTTTATCCCGAATTCCGGGTGATGCATGACGCCAGCACTTCCTTGTCCGCTGCCCTGTCAACGATCGCACAACAGGCGCATAACAAAGACGCCCTGCAATGGGATGGACAGGCTTTGGTGCTGGACGCGGCGGCCCATATAATACTGCGGTACGGGCCGGGATTTGATCCCGGAGACCTCGCCGAGGACCTCGACCGCCTGCTGACCTGGTCCAAGCAGAACTAGGGCCTGGAATCAGGCCCCGATCATCACCGGAGGATTCCATTCATGAAACAGGGGTTTCACAGATTGGCCATTGTGGCGGCCTTGCTCGCTTTCTGCGTTATCGTCCTGGGCGCCTACGTACGGCTTTCAGATGCCGGCCTGGGTTGCCCGGACTGGCCGGGTTGTTACGGAAAGCTCACATGGCCGGTGCAGGATGCCGATGTGCAGATCGCCAACGAGGCTTTTCCGGAACGACCGGTCGAAACGCACAAGGCGTGGAAGGAGATGGCGCACCGATATCTCGCCGGTGCACTCGTGCTGATGGTGGTCGCGCTCAATTGGCTGGCATGGCGGTCGCGGGGGCCGGCCAGAAACCTGCGTGGTAAAACCACTGCCCTGTTTGTCCTGATCATATTCCAGGCAGCCCTTGGCATGTGGACCGTAACGCTCAAACTGTTGCCGATCATCGTTATGGGTCACCTGCTTGGCGGCATGGCGACACTGGGCTTGCTGATATGGATTATTTACGACAGCCGCTATACGTCCGGCTATCGTTCCGGGCCCCAGTTGCGCGCCGTCAGGCCACTGGTTCTGACAGCCCTCACGGTACTGGTGCTCCAGATCGCGCTGGGTGGCTGGACCAGCGCCAATTATGCCGCCATGGTTTGTCCCGATTTTCCAACCTGCCAGGGCGAAATGTGGCCAAACAGTAATTTTCGTGAGGGCTTCACCGTTTCCCGTGACATCGGCGTCGATTTCGAAGGAGGCGTGCTTGACCTGCCTTCCCGAACGGCGATTCACGTGACCCATCGCATTGGTGCCGTCATTACATTGATTGTGCTCCTGTACACCGGTTTCCGGCTGACCCGCATTGCCACAGTTCAGCGCATCGGCATCCTGCTGGTGGCGCTGGTCAGCGCGCAATTCCTACTAGGTGTCCTAAACATTGTTTTGCGCCTGCCGCTGGCCAACGCGGTTGCCCATAATGGCGTCGCGGCATTGTTGCTTGCGGTGCTGGTAGGGTTGGTGTACCGAACTTCACCGGCACACCGCTGAATCAGAATGGCCGTCGGCGTTCACAAGGCTTCACGTTTCCTCGACCTGTGCAAGCCACGCGTGGTTGCCCTGATTGTATTTACGGCCGTGGTCGGCATGTTCCTGGCGGTCCAGGGAATGCCCTCCTGGGTGGCTCTGCTTGCCGGAACCACCGGCATCGGCCTGGCCGCGGCATCTGCCGCGTCCATCAATCACCTGCTCGACCAGAAGGTTGACGCGGTGATGACACGCACGCGGGACCGGCCTTTGCCGCGAGGTGAGCTGGCCGAGTCCGAGGTGATCCTGTTTTCGGCGCTGCTCGGCGTGTCGGCGATGGTGATTCTGATGCTGTTTGTGAACACGCTGACCGCCGTGCTGACGTTCCTGTCCCTGATCGGTTACGCCATCATCTACACGGTGTGGCTCAAGCGGGCGACGCCTCAAAACATCGTCATTGGCGGCGCGGCCGGTGCGGCTCCCCCGGTCCTGGGCTGGACTGCTGTAACGGGCAACATTGATGCTGACGCGCTGCTGCTATTCCTGATCATATTCGTTTGGACACCGCCGCATTTCTGGGCGCTGGCCATTCACCGCAGGGATGATTACAAGGCGGTTGACATTCCGATGTTGCCGGTCACGCATGGCCTGCAGTTCACCCGCTGGCAAATTCTGTTTTACACCATACTGCTGGTGATCGTGACGACGCTGCCCTACCTGACCGGAATGAGTGGATTGTTGTACATCGCCGGAGTCAGCGTGCTGAATACCGGCTTCCTGTGGTATGCGTGGAAAATGCTTCGCAGCGACGACAAGAAGCTGCCCATGCAGGCTTTCTCATATTCAGTGTGGTACCTGATGGCGCTATTTGCATTTTTGCTCGCCGACCACTACCTGATGATGATAGCGCCGGGCTGACACGCCCGCCCTGAATGGCTCGGAAACCTGATACCTGGATGAACCATATGAGTAACAACCCTTTCGGCTTGCAGACCCTCACCGAACTGGAAGATCACGGTGCGTTTATCCGCCGTCACATTGGTCCTGATGAGCAGGAAATCGAAGACATGCTCAAAGCGGTCGGCGAGCCAGATCTCGACAGCCTGATCAGGAGTACATTGCCGTCGAGCATCCTTGACACGTCCACCCTTGAACTGCAAGGCGCTCAAACAGAACAGGCAATCCTCGATTCATTGCGCCGGATGGCCGGGCAGAACCGAACCATGCATAACATGATCGGACTGGGATACCACGAGACCGTCACGCCGCCGGTCATTCAACGAAACGTACTGGAAAATCCGGGCTGGTATACCGCTTACACGCCATACCAGGCTGAAATCTCACAAGGCCGGCTGGAGGCGCTACTGAATTTCCAGCAGATGGTCTGCGACCTGACAGGAATGGAACTTGCCAACGCCTCATTGCTCGACGAGGCGACAGCCGCTGCCGAGGCCATGGCTCAGATCAAGCGCGATAACCGCAAAAACACCAGTATGCGATTTATCATCGATGAGCAGTGCCTGCCCCAAACCATCGATGTATTGAGGACCAGAGCCCGGTTTTTCGAATTCGAACTTGCCGTAGGCGACCCTGCCGCATTACTGGACGAGGGCGACGCATTCGGCATGTTGCTTCAATATCCGGGCGCTGATGGTGGCATCGTGGATCTCGAACCACTGATTTCAAAAGGGGCACAGAATGAAGTTCGCACAGTCGTTGCCGCCGACCTGATGAGCCTCGCCCTGCTGAAACCGCCCGGGGAGATGGGTGCCGATATCGTCGTCGGTTCCGCGCAAAGGTTTGGTGTTCCGATGGGTTTTGGCGGGCCGCACGCGGCATTTTATGCGACCCGGGAACGCTTCAAGCGATCCATACCGGGGCGAATTATCGGCGTGTCAAAAGACCGTCATGGCCGACTCGCGCTGCGCATGGCGCTACAGACCCGAGAGCAGCATATCCGGCGTGACAAGGCGACCAGCAACATCTGCACTGCCCAGGCGCTGCTGGCGGTTATGGCCTCGATGTATGCCGTTTATCACGGTCCCCGGGGACTGCAGAGAATTGCTTCCAGAATCCACAGGATGGCCGCCTTGCTGGCCCATGGACTGAAAGACAGTGGTTTCGAAGTGGAGCAAACCGGTTTCTTCGATACCTTTACCGTCAACACCGGAGCGCAGTCTTCGGACACGATCCTCGCCAGGGCGGCCAAAGCGGGAATCAATCTACGGCCCATGGGAGACAAGAGAATCGGTCTCAGTGTTGGGGAGAACACCACGCGCGACCATGTCGAAGCCATTTGGCAATCGTTCTCACCAGGTCATTCCGGGTCCGTGGCGTCATTGGAACGCAGTAAGGACTTCCAGCCCACCTGTATTCCGTTGCCCCTGCAAAGACAATCCGAATTCATGCAGCATGAAGTATTTTCCTTGCACCATTCAGAGACAGAGATGCTGCGCTACCTCAAGCGCCTGGAAAACAGGGATCTTTCCCTGGCCCACGCAATGATTTCGCTGGGTTCGTGCACGATGAAACTCAACGCCACCGCGGAAATGATTCCGGTCACCTGGCCGGAGTTTGCGCATATTCATCCGTTCGCTCCAGGCGATCAGACCAGGGGCTATCGGCAGCTGATTAGAGAGTTGGAAGCGATGCTGCAGGCCTGCACAGGCTATGACGCTGTCTCACTGCAGCCCAACGCGGGCTCGCAGGGAGAATACGCAGGACTGATCGCGATTCTCGATTACCACGCGTCGCGCGGTGATCGCCAACGCAAGGTCTGCCTGATCCCTTCTTCAGCACATGGCACCAATCCGGCCAGCGCCTCCATGGCCGGCATGTCGATCGTCGTTGTTAAATGTGATGACAACGGCAACGTTGATCTCGCGGACCTGGAAGCCAAGGCAGAGCAGTACAGCGACACGCTGGCCGCACTGATGATCACCTATCCTTCGACGCACGGCGTATTCGAGCAGGAGATCATTCGCATCTGCGACATCGTCCACGAGCATGGTGGACAGGTCTACCTGGACGGCGCCAACCTTAATGCTCTGGTGGGCTGCGCGGCTCCCGGCAAGTTCGGGGCGGATGTCTCGCACCTGAACCTTCACAAGACGTTTTGCATTCCTCATGGTGGAGGGGGACCTGGCGTCGGGCCGGTGTGTGTCGGCTCCCACCTCGCACCTTTCATGCCGGGACACCAGGTGGTCAACATCGAGGCCGCGCATGGCGCCAACGGCCCCGTTGCGGCAGCGCCCTGGGGCAGCGCGGGAATCCTGCCGATATCGTGGGCTTATATTGCGATGATGGGCCACCAGGGAATGAAAAAAGCCACCCAGGTCGCTATTCTCAGTGCCAACTATATTGCGCAACGCCTGGGCGATGCCTACCCGGTGCTGTACAAGGGCAAAAATGGCAGGGTGGCACACGAATGCATCATTGACCTCCGGCCCTTCAAGGATGCAGGTGTCAGCGAAGAAGATGTCGCAAAACGCCTGATCGATTATGGCTTCCATGCGCCAACCATGAGCTTTCCGGTACCGGGAACCTTGATGATCGAGCCAACGGAAAGCGAGCCAAAAACCGAGATAGATCGCTTTTGTGACGCTATGCTGCTGATTCGTGACGAGATTCGAAAAGTCGAATCGGGTGAGTGGCCGGCCGATGACAACCCGCTGGCCAATTCGCCACATAACTCGATGGATCTCGTTGGCGATTGGGACCACCCCTATTCCCGCGAAGTAGCCGTGTATCCTGCAGAAAACCTGAAGCACGGAAAATTCTGGCCGCAGGTGACGCGCGTGGATAATGTTTACGGGGATCGGCACCTGTTCTGCAGTTGCCCGCCGCTGGAAGCATGGCTGGAAGAAGACGCAGAGCTGGAAGCTTAGCCTTGATCGACCCGGATTATTCGAACTCGCATCGCGATCGTTTAAACCTGTTGCTTCACTTGTTTGCCGTGCCACTATTCTGGCTGGCCACCTTCATGGCGCTTACATTCTTGGCCATGGGCGCGTGGAGCAACCTCGCATGGGCGTCTGCTGGTTTTGGAGTTTCGCTGGGCATACAGGCCGTTGGACACAAGCGTGAACAGGTTCCGCCCCGGGCATTCGCTGGTCCGTTGGATTTCATCACGCGGATTTTCCGGGAACAGTTTTATCGGTTTCCGGCGCTTGTTCTGAATGGACAGTGGTGGCGCAACTTTCGCGGCGGGTGAGTCAGCCCGATTGTTCAGCCGTGAAAAGCGAATCTGTTGTTTTTCGTAACCAGATACTGCCGCCGGTATTCTTGAGCGTCAACGGCATTTCACGCTCAAAAAACGGCTGATGATGACGGTGCATGAAGGTGTTCATCAGGACCACTTCAAAAGCGCTGTTGTATTCCAGGAAAGCGCGCAGCATGTAAGCCTCGTTCCAGGCCCTGCCCTCTCTGAGCCATTGAGGGGGATACTCAAATGGGAAGAATACATCGTGAAAATGAACGTAGACCCCTTCAGCCAGGGCTGGGAGGATATCGAAAAATATGCGGTTGACGTCGCTGCCGGCCTTGCTGACATGGGTGGAATCGATAAACAGTATGTCATTGGCCCCGAGCCTCTTAAACTCTTCCAGAGCGACGTCCTGCAGCGGCGATGACACGATCCGTATATTGTTGAGATCGGTGTCTTCAAGCAACGAAATCAGCAACTCGGGGAAGGGTTCGACAAATGCCAGCTTAATCTGGTCATCAAAATGCAGCTCATTGGTATCGAGCATCATGCACGATGAAAAACCCGAACCGATCTCGATTATCCGTGCTGGGCGGACTGACCGGATCATGCAGTGCAACATGATCGCATCGCTGTAAGAATAGGCGGGATTGTCGTAGTAGTAACGCACACCAGGGCTTTTTCCCCCGGTAAATTCCATCGCCTGGTAGTAAGGAATGAATGTCTCGACGAGGGCGCGTTGGGAGTCTTCTCGCAGGTCAATTGCCGGCACCGTGCGGCCAGCCGAGTCAAACACTGCTTCGGCCATTTCTGAAGCTGCACCGAACACGGGTACCGGAGAATAAAAATGTCCCGGTGCCACAAATCCCTGCTGCCGCTTTATCTCATTCAGTTCTTCGGACCCGCGTTTGCATTCTGCGTTCAGTCTGTCGCATTCATGGCCCAGCTTTTCACATTGCCGGCCCAACTCTTCGCATTCAGCCTGCAATGCTTCGGCCCTGGCGCGTAACGCATCCAGTTCCTCGAGTTCCGCCCGTATCAAAGGCAGTCTCCGCGCCAGGTTTGTCAGTGGATTGATCATGCTTTTGCTTCGAGATCGGTGCACACAGCTTACACCACCGACTTTGCGCACCGGCCAAAAAAAAGCCTCCGCTAAGGAGGCTTTTCAGTCAACAGGTCAGCCGTGCTCAGGCGGCCAGACTGGCCCTCATCTTGTTCATTGCATTGGCTTCAAGCTGGCGAATACGCTCGGCGGACACGCCGTAACGGTCGGCCAATTCCTGCAAAGTGGCTTTCTGATCTGACAACCAGCGGCTGCGAATGATGTCCTGGCTGCGCTCGTCTAGCTGGCCAAGACCGTCATACAACAAGCTGTTATTGTGCTCCTCGATATCGGCAGCCTCTGCTGAGTCTTCAGGAGAATCAGTGTGGCTTTCGAGAAATGCGGCGGGGGCCACCCGTGGCTTGTCATCGTCATCCGAATCCTGCGACATGTCAAAACCGATGTCCTGCCCGGAAAGGCGGGACTCCATCTCCATGACCACCTCGGGTTTGACCCCAAGATTCTCAGCCACGGTATTGACCTCGTCCATGTTCAGCCAGCCAAGCCGCTTCTTGGACTTGCGGAGGTTAAAGAACAGTTTGCGCTGGGCCTTGGTGGTCGCAACCTTGACGATACGCCAGTTGCGCAGGATAAATTCGTGCATCTCGGCGCGAATCCAGTGCACGGCAAATGAGACCAGCCGAACTTCACGTTCAGGGTCGAATCGCTTGACCGCTTTCATCAGGCCGATATTGCCTTCCTGGACCAGATCGCCCAGCTGCAGGCCATATCCGGTATAGCCCTTGGCCACGTGCACGACAAAACGCAGGTGCGCAAGCACCAGGCGGCGTGCGGCCTCAATATCATCTTCGTCGCGGTAGCGGTAAGCGAGTTCACGCTCTTCCTCCAGGCTCAGCATCGGAATCTTGTTCACTTCCTGGATGTACGCTTCCAGGCTTCCGGTGCCGGCCGGGACCAGCAAATGGCTTGGTACCAGTGCTTTGCTCATTTAACCTCCTGTAGTCAAGCGGCCCATTATAACATTTTTCGAGCCCCTGGAAGCGAGTTGAAGGCTATACGGCGCTTCAACAAGGTGAATCTTCCGGGGCGCCTGCCCCGCCTGATCCGATCAATCTTCACTGTCCGATTGGACAATACTTCGGGTATTGAGTTCGACCGTGAATCTGCCAGGAATATTGCAGGATAACCCGGATTACCGGCGCCCGAGAGTTCCCCCGACAGCCAGAATTCGAAGGTAGCGCTGAACGGCGATCCAGGCGCCAAGCAGGCCAAGTGCCGCGCTGACCAGCAGCAGCACCGACGTCTGGGTGATATCAAGCCCTGACAGGCTCATGTCGCGGCCATACGCGTCGAGCAGGCGGCCCAGGGGCCGGGCCAGGTAGAACAGGCAAAGCTGAACCAGCCCGGCCGCCAACAGCCCTCCCATCAGGCCATACCAGAGACCCGAATACAGAAACGGCTGGCGGATAAAAGCATTGCCCGCTCCGACCAGCGCCAGAATTTCGATTTCTTCAGATCGCGCCGCCACGTCGAGCCGGATGGTGTTCGCAACCACCACGATTACGGCCAGGCCGAAAACCAGTGATAATACCGTCACGGCGGCTTTGCCGAGATCGAGCATCCGGCCCAGACGCTGCAGCCACTTGTGGTCAAACTGCACGGAGTCTACACCGTTAACAGATTCCAGATGAGCCACCAGGCCGGCTACCTGGGCTTCAAATTCGGTAGATACCAAGCCCGGGCCCGCCGGCCGGACCATCAATACCCATGGCAATGGGTTAGTCCCAAGCATCTCCAGCGACGGGCCGAAGCCAGAGGATTCGCTGAATTCGGCCATGCCTTGCTGCGGCGACACGGACTGAACATCAGCCACGTCATTCCTGGATGCGAGACTTTGCGCCACGCCTGCCACCTGCGCCTCTGTCGCACCGGGAAGCATGAAAACGGTCACTGAACTCCAGTCTTCGCGTTTCAGATCAAGTTGATCGAGGTTATCGAGCATCACGTAAAGACCCAGCGGCAACAGGATTCCAATACCCAGCACCAAGACGGTCATCAGCGTCCCGGTACGGTGATGTAACAAAGCGCCGAGGCTCGAGAAAAAACTGTAGCTGTGTCTTCGCAGCCACGCACGAACCCGCCTGCGCAGCGCGCCTGCGCCATTCATGAAAGACGCCGCACAGATTGGGCCGGAATGTCGTCCACGAGCCTGCCTTCAGACAATACCAGGACGCGTTGACCCATTTGGCGAATCAATGAAAGGTCATGGCTGGCGATCAGGACGGTCACCCCAGCCTCGCTGACGCTGCGGAACAGGCCAAACAATTCGGCAGAAAGATCAGGGTCCAGATTTCCGGTAGGTTCATCGGCCAGCAGCAGTGGCGGCATCGATACGATCGCCCGCGCGATGCCGACGCGCTGCTGCTCTCCGCCTGAGAGCGCAAGTGGCCAGGACTTTGCCCGGTCTAACAACCCAACCTTGTCAAGCGCCGCCCGAACCCGCTTGCGGATATCCGAGACGCGCAAGCCTGCGATCATCAACGGCAGGGCAACGTTATCCCCCACCGTCTTGTCATTGAGCAACTTATGATCCTGGAAGATCATACCGATTTGCTGACGAACCGACGGCGCGGCCTTGTCGGGCAGCTTGCTCAGGTTTCGACCGCCGACCAGTACCTGCCCGCGGCTGGCACGCTCAAGCATCATGACCAGGCGCAGCAAAGTACTCTTGCCGGCACCGGAATGCCCGGTCAGAAAGACCATGCTACCGCGCGGAATGTCGAAATTAACACCGGAAAGGGCCTGTTTTCCGCCGGGATACCGCTTGCTAACCTGTTCAAATCGAATCATGGCGCGCGCATTATCGCCCAAGTGGGACCTGTCGTGTTGAACCGGGACCAGCCTTACGTTCAGTACCGCAATGGCAGGGCGCTATCGTCTGCCGCCACCTGAGCGGTTACCACGTCCACCGCCCCGATTTCGGCCACCATGCGGTTTGCCCCGGTGTCGTGCTTTCGGGGGCGGTGGCGGAGGGCGTTTGAATTTCGGCTGGTCTACCGTTTCAGTTGACTCCATTGGGATCGGGTAGCCAATGTAATCCTCGATTTCAGGCAGGTGAAAAGCATAATCCTCGCAAGCGAAACTGATGGCTTCGCCCTTGGCGCCAAGCCTGGCCGTGCGGCCAATACGGTGCACATAATCTTCGGCGTCCTGCGGCAGGTCGAAGTTGATGACGTGGGTGACATCGGGAATATGCAGGCCGCGGGCGGCGACGTCGGTCGCCACCAGGATGTGAATTTCGCCGTCGTGAAATTTGCGCAACAGCGTCTGGCGTTTTTTCTGGTGTACCTGGCCGGAAATGACTGCCGCGGAATGACCATTCGCATTCAGCGTACGCCCAACCCGATCGGCTGCAGCTCGGGTATTGGTGAATACCATCACGTGCCCATCGTCCATGTCTCTGAGCAGGCCAATCAACATCGGAATCTTTTCATTGTTGGCCGGGTAGTAAACGCGTTGCTCGACATTATCGGCAGTGACCTGGTCGGACTCGACCTTGATGGTTTCCGGGCTGTTCATGTGCTCGTATGCCAATTCCATGACACGGAAGCCCAGGGTCGCTGAAAACATCAGTCCCTGTCGCTCATCGGGCGGTGGTGTGCGGCGCAGCAAAAATCGGATGTCCTTGATAAAACCCAGGTCAAACATGCGGTCCGCTTCATCCAGCACTACCACTTCGATATTCCTGAGGTGATAGACCTTCTGTTTGAAATAGTCGATCAGGCGCCCCGGAGTCCCGATCAGGATATCCACGCCTTCCTGTAACTGGTTGCGTTGCTTGTCGTAGTCTACGCCACCATAAGCAAGACCAAAACGCAGACCGGTCTGGCCACCAAGCAGCACGGCGTCGCGATGAATCTGCAAAGCCAGTTCGCGGGTCGGCGCCACCACCAGAGCCCTGGGGTGCCTGCGTCGGTCGTCTTGCGGTTTATGTGACAACAGTCGCTCGAAGATCACCAGCAGGAATGCCGCCGTCTTGCCGGTACCCGTTTGGGCCTGGCCTGCCACATCCGCGCCTTTCAGCGCCAATGGCAAAGTCAATTCCTGGATTGGCGTGCAATGTGTAAAACCTGCCTTTTCCAGTCCGGCACGGACATCATCTCGCAAATCCAGGCTGTCAAACCGGGTATCTGTTAGTGGGCTGCTACTTAATTTTTCGGACATATAATGATTTCTTCCCAAGAGGAACCTTTAATGACAGGCCTTGAAAACTTCGACTCGCGCCTTGAAATAGACAAGCGGTTCAGTTGAAATGACTGCCCAGATAAACGGCCACTGCCCCTCAAGCCGCCTGATCATCCAAATACGGGCCTTGAATTGAGTCATATTAACCGCGCGGCAGCCGCCATACCAGTGGCGCCACGCGAATCCAGGAGATAGAAGAGTGAGTGAACACGTCATCCACGTTACAGACGGCGATTTTGAAGAACGGGTATTAAACGCCGAAGGCCCGGTTCTGGTTGATTACTGGGCGGAATGGTGCGGACCCTGCAAGATGATCGCACCGATCATCGATGAAATCGCGCGCGAGTATGACGGCAAACTCACCGTCGCCAAGCTCGATATCGACAGCAACAGCGCCACGCCGCAACAATACAGCGTGCGCGGTATCCCGACCTTAATGATATTCAAGGACGGCCAGGTCCAGGGCACCAAGGTGGGCGCCATGACGCTGGGCCACCTGAAATCCTTCGTGGAAGAAACGATCTGACAATAAAAATGGCTTTTATCCCGTCGGGCCGGTCCTGCGGCCCAACAGGATGAGAAATTAACTGGACGGTTGCCGGTTAACATGCTAATTTTGTCGAATCTGCAGCGGGTGCTCCACCCGGTCTGAACGTCTCCCTAAGTAATTCCAGGTCAAATCCAGACATACCGGGACTTCGTAGCGAGACGATGGGCCATCTAGCCAGGCCATCACCGGGCGATCCGCTGAACTCAAACAAACTCTGATTATCTAGCTGAACACGGCAACACTGCCGCCAAACCCAATCCCGGGCTGCTGCCGGGAACCCATGCCTATCATGCAAAGAAGCCTTTTATGAATCTTACAGAACTGAAACAAAAACCGATTGCCGAACTTTTGGAAATCGCCAACGAACTTGGCCTTGAGGGCGTCGCGCGCTCACGCAAACAGGACGTCATTTTTTCGATCCTGAAAGCGCACGCCAAAAACGGCGAGAGCATCTATGGCCAGGGCGTACTGGAAATTTTACAGGATGGTTTCGGCTTTCTTAGATCGGCAGACAGCTCATACCTGGCCGGTCCCGACGACATTTATGTGTCGCCCAGCCAGATCAGGCGTTTCAGTTTACGTACCGGCGACATGCTGGCCGGCAAGATCAGGCCACCCAAGGACAGTGAACGCTATTTCGCGCTGTTAAAGGTTGAAGAACTCAACTACGAATCGCCGGATGCAGCCAAGCGCAAGATACTTTTCGAAAACCTGACCCCCGAATTCCCAACCAAGCAATTCGTCCTTGAACGCGGTAATGGCAGCACAGAAGACATTACCGCCAGGATTATCGACCTCGTGTCTCCGATCGGCATGGGTCAACGCGGCCTCGTGGTGTCCCCCCCGAAAGCGGGTAAAACCATCATGCTGCAGAACATCGCGACCAGCCTCCGGGCCAACCATCCGGATTGCAAGATGATCATCCTGCTCATTGACGAACGGCCCGAAGAGGTCACCGAAATGCAGCGTTCGGTCGATGCAGAAGTCATCTCCAGCACATTTGACGAGCCCGCGTCTCGCCACGTGCAAGTCGCTGAAATGGTGATTGAGCGCGCCAAGCGCCTGGTTGAGCATAAGCACGAGGTCGTGATCCTGCTTGACTCGATCACCCGGCTCGCGCGCGCCTACAACACGGTGGCACCCTCATCCGGCAAAGTTTTGACGGGTGGTGTGGACGCCAATGCCCTGCAAAGGCCGAAGCGCTTTTTCGGCGCCGCCAGGAACGTAACCGAGGGCGGCTCATTGACCATTATCGCCACCGCACTGGTAGATACCGGTTCGAAGATGGACGAGGTGATTTACGAAGAATTCAAAGGCACCGGTAACATGGAGATTCACCTGGCACGACGGATCGCCGAAAAACGTGTTTACCCGGCCATCGACATCAACCGTTCGGGCACGCGCCGCGAAGAACTGATGATCGGCCAGCAACAACTGCAAAAAATGTGGATCCTCAGAAAACTGTTGCACCCGATGGATGAAGCGCAGGCCATCGAGTTCATGCTCGACAAGATGAAGGCCACCAAGACCAACGCGGAGTTCTTCAACTTCATGAAGCGCTGACGCAACGCAACTGAAGCGATGGAGTCAAAGCCATGCGCCTGATCGGTTCCCTGACCAGCCCGTTCGTCCGTTTTGTACGGGTCACATTGGCAGAACTTTGTGTTGAGCACGAATTCGAGGTCACCGGGCCTTTCGGCAAGACCAGCCCGGAACACGAGCGCATCATCAATTCGGCCAACCCGCTGATGAAGGTTCCGGTGCTGGATACCGGTGATCATGTCATTATTGATTCGCGGATTATCGTCAACTGGCTGTTAAGGCACCATTCATCGGATGGACGCTTTGGCGCAGATTTCCCGGAAACGCTCGCTCGCGAAAATGTCCTGAGTACCATTTATGGCGTGCTCGAAGCAGGCATCCTGAGATTCATCATTCAAATGAGCCACCCGGAGATCGACATGAATGCTGCATACATGGCGCGATCGATCGAACGGGTTCACAGTGGTCTCAGCGCCCTGGAACACGACCCCGACATCACCGAGTCGTTCGGGCCGCCCGAGGCACTGTTGGTTTGCGGTCTGGAATGGATGCGCAAGCGGCAAGTCTACGACTGGTCTGTGCACAGGCGGCTGGTGGAAATACACGCTCAGCACGCCGAGCGTGATTCGCTGGTAAACACGCGAATACCCGATAAAATCTAGATTCAGTTCGCAATCCGGTAATATTCAGCGGCAGGTTCTGGCTGCGGCATTTTCCTGCCCAGAGCAAGTACGAAAAGCCCGGCACTGGCTGCCTGCCGTACGGACAGTTCGCTCTGTCACAAAGACGGGCCCTTACCGTTGACGTCCCACAACCACGGCCCAAAAATCCCTGCATGAGAAAAAGTCGCAACCGGGGCTGGGGCTTGCTGGCGTTGCTGGTAGCGTCTGGCCAGGCGTGGCCCGGTGCAATCGAGTCATCCTACCGTGCAGCACGCGAAATCATCGATGCGTCGGTGGTGGCCATGCAGGCGGAACGTTGGATAACGGAGCCTGTTCCACTGCTGATCGTGGCCAGCGGCACCTTGTTCATGGGTGCCGAGAACCAGGGCTTTGCGCCCGGCGAGCCAACCCCTACCATGTTCCATGAATCATGGGCGTTTGACCCCGAGTCCGGCATTTTAGGTCGAGAGTATCGCCATGCACGCCACGACGGAACGAAAGAATGGAGCAAGGAAATTTTTCAGCCCGACGGCGCTCGCTGGTTCGTGGACATGGCCTCGGGCAATTCATTTTTCCAGGCGCCAGTCCTGGCCGGGGATGCCCGTAATGCTACCCTGCGCCGTTTTCCGTCGCAGTTGCTCAAGGAAGCACTTGCACGCCCGGAATCGTTGCGCGCAATAGGACGTTACGGGCCCTTTGAAGGTATTCAGGCCCTGACTGGAGCTGAAGCCAGCCTGAGCCTTTTTTTCGGCCGCGAAAGCAAGATGCTCGGCTGGGTCGAATACCTTGTCGACCTGCCATCGTTTACCGACAGCACCGTCAGTTGGCGATATTCGGCGTACCGCCCGGTCCCCGGCGCCGGCCATGTGCCTTATGAATACACGGTCCATATCAACGAAGCGGTACACCTTGACATGCGGGTAAATTCAGTCAGCACGGATATCAGCACCGTGCGTGACTTTCTCAGTATTCCCAATGCGGAAAAAACCCCGAACAACGCGGCCATTGTGCCGCCGCCGTGGCATCGCGCCGAGCTCGTTGAGGCCGGTAACGGTGTTTGGCTAATACGCCATCTGCGCACCGGTTTCCACATGATGTTCGTGGAATTCGAAAATTACCTGCTGGCAGTAGATGCTCCCTCGGGCTATCCGTTGTTGCAGGAGCTGCCGGCCGGCGATGTAATTGGAAAATACAATGAAAACAGCCTCGTTGATCACGCATTGAAAATGCTTTCGGAGCGCGTTCCCGGAAAACCGGTGCGCTACGCCGTATTGACACATTTTCACAGCGACCATGCCGGGGGCGCCCTGGCGTACAAAGGCAACGACACCAGCCTGGTTGTTACAAAATCCGAAGCGCCGGCAGTGCGATCATTCCTGGCCGGCACGCACACCCTGTGCCCCGAACAACAAAACGGTCCTGTAAAAGTCAGGGAGGTCGGCGCCAGGCATATCATTAACGACGGCAATCAGCGCGTTGAGATCCTGGACGTCGGCCCGAACCCGCACAGTAAGAATATGCTGGTGGCCTGGTTGCCCAAGCAGAAAATCCTGTACGTTTCAGACCTGTTGACCGGTTACTCGGATCGCCCCGATGATGCGCATGAGCACATGAACCGGTTCTTTCTGGACTGGGTGAAGAAGAAACACCTCAAACCCGAGGTCATCTACACCGCCCACGGCGGTGGACGGGTCATTCCTGCGCCAGGGGAAAGCGGCTAGCTAACCCACAAATCAACGAAATCGGATACCGGCATTTTTTCCAGCTTTTGCTGGTCGCTGCAGGCATCCAAAATTGCCGCCGCACTGTCAGCGTCATAGTGGTCCTTGACGGCAGACTGAAACTTCTGGATCAGCACTGGAATGCCCTCGTCCCGGCGCCTGCGGTGACCAATCGGATACGAGATTTCCACTCTTTTTGTTGAACTGCCGTCCTTGAAATACACCTGGATCGCGTTACCGATTCCACGCTTTTCCGGATCGAAGTAATCCGCCGTGAACGATTCGTTTTCGCGCACCTCCATTCGCTGGCGCAATGCGTCGATACGCGGGTCAGCAGCCGTGTCGTCCTTGTAGCTGTCAGCGGTAAGCTGCCCAAAAATCAATGGTACGGCGACCATGTACTGCAGGCAGTGATCGCGGTCGGCATAGTTGTCCAGCGGCCCGGTTTTGTCGATGATCCGCACAGCGGCTTCCTGGGTCTCGATAACAATCCGGTCAATCTCATCGATGCGGTTCGCCACCTCGGCATGCAATTGCATCGCACATTCAACCGCGGTCTGGGCATGGAATTCGGCCGGGAAGGAAATCTTGAACAAGACATTTTCCATGACATAACTGCCATACGGTCGTTGGAAACGAAATGGTTTGCCATCAAAAAGCACATCGTAGAATCCCCAGCGCTTTGCGCTCAGCGCCGAGGGATAGCCCATTTCACCGCTCATCGCCATCAATGCGTGGGTGACCGCCCGGCGGCACGCATCGCCAGCGGCCCAGCTTTTACGGGAACCGGTGTTTGGCGCGTGGCGGTAGGTGCGCAGCGCGCCTCCGTCAATCCAGGCATTGGACAGCGCATTGATGACCTGCTGGCGATTTCCTCCCAACATCCGGGTCACGACAGCAGTCGATGCGGCCCGCACCAGCAGCACATGGTCGAGACCGACCTTGTTGTAGCTGTTTTCAAGCGCCAGCACGCCCTGGATTTCGTGGGCCTTGATCATGGCGGTCAACACATCCCTGATCGACAACGGCTCGCCACCTTCACTGCCCCGTTTTCGGGACAGGTAATCGGCCACGGCAAGGATCGCGCCGAGGTTGTCTGAAGGGTGGCCCCATTCCGCGGCCAGCCACGTGTCGTTGAAATCCAGGTAACGGATCAGGGTACCTAGATTAAATGCCGCCTGGACCGGGTCGAGTTCATAGGCGGTACCCGGCACCCGCGCGCCATGCTTCATCTCTGCACCGGGAACCAGTGGACCCAGCAAACGTGTGCAGTCCGGATATTTTAACGCCAGCAGTGAACAGGCCAGGCTGTCCATCAGGCAATGGCGCGCCGTGGTGTACGCCAGGTCGCTGTCAAGAGGGTAATCGCAAACAAAATTGGCGATGTCGACCAGTTCCTGGTCGGGGTTGGGCCGCTGGGCAGCGCGGGAATCATGCTGGGACATTACAAATCACTCTTGTGGGATCAATTCAGGAGCCGGGTATTTTACGTGAATGAATCGTTACCAGGCGAACCGATTTCGATTGCCAGGCATCACTGCAGTGCAAGCTTGTAAACCGGAAGGGCCACCCGGCCGGTCTGAGCAGCTTCATGTTGTCCCTTGAGGCGCGTTGAAACGCCACTTACTTAAGCAAATACATGCGGAATGAAGGAAAAGCCATTGATAGTTCTACTAATGAAAAAATCCAGTTGCCTGTCAAACGCCTGACATATTGATCACGCAGGATATTGCAAGTTTCAGCGCAATAAAAACTGTGACAGAATGACGCGCTCACGGGGGCATTCTCTTACGAATTCACCAGAAGATTGCCATTAAAAAACTGGGAAAATCACGGCCCGGCAGAATCAAACTGGGCGCCCCATCAAGAAAAAGAATGACCAAGCACAACAGAGGGACTCTCATGCAACAACAAGCCGATTATCCGCTCTCCCATCATTTCGCCCGCTCCATGCTAAGCCATACGAGCAGGGTAATTTTTTTGATTTTGTGTCTCGCCACGAGTCCCCTGATGGCCCAGACCCTGATCAACGAGATTCGCATCGACCAGCCGAGTACTGATAATGATGAGTACTTCGAGTTGTTGGGTGCGCCCGGCGCCAGCCTGGCTGGCCTGACCTACCTCGTCATCGGTGACGGAGCCGGCGGCAGCGGCACAATCGAAGCGGTGGTTGACCTGTCCGGACAATCTATTGCGGGCAGCGGTTTGTTTGTGGCGGCAGAATCGACCTTCAGCCTGGGCACGGCAGATTTCACGACTTCGCTGAACTTTGAGAATAGCGACAACGTCACGCATTTGCTGGTCAGCGGTTTCAGCGGCAGCAACGGTGACGACCTCGATACCAATGACGACGGTGTGCTCGATAGCACGCCGTGGACCAGCATTGATGATTGCGTGGCCCTGATCGAATCTGTTGGCTCCGGTGATCAGGTTTATTGTGCTACCGGCAATGGCCCGGATGGCAGTTTTGTACCAGCACACAGCTACTTTTGTCCGGGCGGTTGGGAGATCGGTGCATTTGATCCGGTTGCAGGTGACGACACCCCGGGTTCGGCCAATACATGCGGCGACAGCCCTCCATCTGTAGTCAGCACTACTCCGGCCAATGGCGCGACCGGCGTTGGCCTTGGCGATAACATCGAGATTAATTTCAGCGAAGACGTCGTCGTGGCAGGCGCCTGGTTCGATATCAATTGTGGCACCAGCGGAAACCACCCGGCCATGGTGTCCGGTGGCCCGCAGAGCTATACCCTGAATCCTGATGCTGATTTTGTCGTCAGCGAAGCCTGCACGGTCGATATCTTTGCCGCGCAGGTCACCGACAGTGACAGCGATGACCCACCCGATAACATGGCCGCGGACTTCCAGTTCAGTTTCGACACCAACCCGCTGGTTGTTTCCGACCTGGTCATCAACGAAGTGGACTACGACCAGTCTGGCACCGATGCTGCCGAGTTCATCGAGATCCGTAACAATGGCGGCAGCGATGTGAGCCTGGCGGGACATTCCCTGGTACTGGTCAACGGCAGTAATGACTCGGTATACAACACCATCAACCTGCCCCCGGTATTGCTGGGCGCAGGCGAGTACTTCGTGGTCTGTGGCGATGCAGCCAACATTTTCAACTGTGACCTGGATGTGACCCCAAACACCAACCTGGTCCAGAACGGTTCACCGGACGCGGTAGCGCTGTTCGCAGGCGCAACCCTGCTGGACACCGTTAGCTACGAGGGAGACACCGGCGCACCTTACACCGAGGGCTCCGGCTCCGGGCTTGAGGATAGTCCTTCAGAAGACTTTAGCGGAATTTCGCGCTTCCCGGATGGCACTGACACCAACGTCAACAACGTGGACTTCAGTCCACGCTGTGTCACGCCAGGGGCGGCCAATACCGCTGACACCAGTGGCTGTGAAGACCCTCGACCGCCGGCACTCAGGATTAACGAGATTGACTATGATCAACCGGGCGGCGATGCAGCCGAATTCGTGGAAATCATCAATGCCGGCAACTCTTCAGCTGATCTGACAGGCATTGAACTGGTGCTGGTCAACGGTAGCGGCGGCGGAGCGGTGATTTACAACACCATAGCCCTGCCAGCCGTCAGTCTTGCACCATTCGATTACTTCGTGGTTTGCGCCAACGCCGCCAACACCGCGAATTGCGACCTGGACGCCAGCCCTAACACTAATTTCCTGCAAAATGGCGCGCCAGACGCCGTGGCGTTGGTCAGCGGTAGCCTGGTGCTGGACACGGTCAGTTACGAAGGTGACACTGCTGCGCCCTACACCGAAGGCTCGGGTGCGGGCTTGTCCGACTCCGGTTCCTCGGGGCAGGATCACAAGGGCATCTCGCGCTTTCCAAACGGCACCGACACGAATCAAAACAACGCCGACTTGTCATTTGCCTGCATCACTCCGGGTATAGCCAATACATCCCTGGACAGCGGATGTTCGCCCAACGGGCCCGTCCGGGAAATCTTCGAAATTCAGGGCAGTGGCTCAGCTTCGCCCTTCGATGGCCAGGGTGTGGCAACGGAAGATAACGTCGTTACAGCGGTCGGCACTGACGGATTCTTCATGCAAACGCCAACCGCGCGAGATGACGCCGATATCGACACTTCAAATGGCATTTTCGTATTCACCGGCGCGGCACCAGCTGTGGCTGTAGGTGACCAGGTTGATGTCGCCGGCGCAGTCAATGAATTCTTTGATTTTACCGAATTTGCCCTGGGAAGTACGTACAGCGTAGACAGTAGCGGTAACCCGGTTCCTGCAGCCGTGACATTCGATGACACGGTACCCTCGCCGGACCCAATGGCGCCAAGTTGTTCCATTGAGTTCGAGTGCTACGAAGGCATGTTGGTCGAGATTGTCGATGGCACCGTGACTGGCCCCAACCAGGGCTTCGGAAGCGATCCGATCGCCGAGGTGCATATCACGGCAGCCAGCGCGCGAACCTTCCGCGAACCTGGTATCGAGTTCCCGGGTTTGTTCGGCTTCCCCGAGTGGGACGGAAACCCCGAAGTCTTTGAGCTCGATCCGGACAAGCTCGGCTTGCCCAACCAGATTATTCCGGCGGGTTCCGGGTTCTCTGCAACGGGCGTGATTGGCTTCGAGTTCGGTGGCTACGAGTTATGGCCATCCAGCCTGACCGTGACACCGGCGCCACTGCCCGTTGCCGTCAGGAACCGCGAAATAGCCGAAATGACGGTTGGCGCACTGAACCTGTTCCGGCTGTTCGACGACGTAGACAACGGCAACAGCGAACAAGTCGTGGATCCTGCCGAGTATGCGCGGCGACTGGCCAAGTTCTCAGATTACATTCGCAATGTCATGGACGCGCCGGACATCCTGGCCGTAAGCGAGGTCGAAAGCCTGGCCGTTCTGCAGGACCTGGCGGATGTGATCAATCTTGACGACGCGACGATCAATTACGCGCCGTATCTCGAGGAAGGAAATGATGTCGGTGGAATTGACGTCGGATTCATGGTGCTGGATACGGTCGCCGTGGACAGCGTCACGCAGCTTGGAAAGAACGTGCTCCACAGCTACGACAATAGTCTGCTCAACGACCGCCCACCCCTGCTGCTGGAAGGCAGGCAGATTGCCGACGGCAGTGATTTCCCGATTGCCGTGATTGCAATACACGGGCGTTCGCTGGGCGGCATTGATACGCCAGGGCCCGGAAATGGCGAGAGAGTGCGCCAGAAGCGATACGAGCAGGCGCAGTTCGTGGCCCAGCAGGTTCAGTTACTGCAGGACGCCAACCCGGATATCAACCTGGTGGTGATTGGTGATTTCAATGGCTTTGAATTCACCGACGGTTACGTGGATGTTACGGGGTTCATGAAAGGTGACTTTGATCCTGCGGATAACCTGGTTTGCACCGTGTTTGGTAACCTCTGCACCGATCACGTCAATCCCGACCTGATCAACCAGATGCTGATGATCAATGCCGGCGAACGCTACTCCTTCAATTTCAGGGGTAATGCACAGGCGCTTGACCAGGCACTGACCAGCAGCGGCCTGGATGAACTGATCCGCGACTTCCAGATTGGGCGTGGCAACTCAGACGCTGCCGTAGACCTGATTAACGACGACAGCACGCCGCTGCGGTCCTCGGATCATGACGGCCTGGTGTTGTTCCTTAAGAAGGACAGCGACGGCGACGGGGTTACCGATGATGCCGATTACTGCCCCGGAACGATGATTCCGGAAGGCGCACCAACCCAGGAATTGCGAACCAACAATTTCGCGTTGGTGGATGATAACCGCCAGTTCGACAGCAACGATCCTGAAGGGGTTGGCCCCATGCAGTCATTCGATATTTTCGATACTGCAGGCTGCTCCTGCGAGCAAATCGTCGTCGAGGCAGGCCTGGGTAAAGGCCACCTGAAGTTCGGTTGCAGCATCGGCGAAATGGAAGCCTGGGTGGACTGGGTCAACCAGCCCTGATTTCAGGGCCCAGGTACAAAAAACCCCGCTTCGGCGGGGTTTTTTTGTGCCTGGAAATCTATCGTTGATCAATCGGTACGTACGGTCGGTCACCCGGGCCTGTGTAATCTGCACCCGGACGGATGATGCGGTTATTGGCGCGCTGTTCAAAGCAGTGCGCAGCCCAGCCCGTGACGCGGGACATGACGAATATCGGCGTAAATAACTTGGTCGGAATGCCCATGAAATGATAAGCGCTGGCATGGAAGAAATCCGCATTGGCGAACATGCCCTTCTCTTCCTTCATCACGCGTTCAACGGCATCAGAGACCGGGAACAAAACCCCATCGCCAACCTGCTCCGCCAACTGGCGTGACCATTCCTTGATAATGGAATTGCGCGGGTCGCGCTTTTTATAGACCGCGTGACCGAAGCCCATGATCAGCTCTTTCGCCGCCAGCTTACGGTGTACATCCGCCACCGCCTCTTCCACCGAGGCATATTGCTCAATCATTTCCATGGCTGCCTCGTTCGCACCGCCATGCAATGGGCCACGTAAAGAACCGATGGCCGCCGTGACGCAGGAATGCAGGTCGGAAAGCGTCGAGGCGCAAACCCGCGCGGTAAATGTCGAGGCATTGAATTCATGCTCGGCGTAAAGGATCAGCGATACGTCCATGACCCGCTTTTCGAGCTCGCTGGCCTCGCGACCGTGCAGCATGTGCAGGAAGTGTCCTCCAATGCCGGCCTCGCCCGTATCGGTGTCAACGCGCACGCCGTCATGGGAATAGCGATACCAGTAGGTCACGATCGCCGGTAACAGCGCCAATAAACGGTCAGCCACCTTCTGTTGATTTTCGAAATCTCCTTCCGGTTCGATATTGCCCAAAAATGAAGTCCCGGTGCGCATGACATCCATCGGGTGGGCGCTGGCCGGAATTCTTTCCAATACTTCACACAGTGCGGCCGGCAAGGCGCGCATGGACTGCAGGCGGGTGATATAGCCGTCGAGGTCATCCCGGGCAGGCAATTCACCCTTCAGGATCATGTAGGCCACTTCGTTGAAGGTCGATTGCTCGGCCAGTTCGACCACGTCGTAGCCACGATACCTGAGGCTGTTGCCTTCGGCCCCAACGGTGCAAACCGCGGTCTGGCCTGCCGATTGCCCGCGCAGGCCTGCGCCTGAATTCTTATCTGCCATGGCTAGCTATTTCTCCTGTTCCTGTTCAAACAATTCATCCAGTTTCTGCTCATACTCGTGATAACCGAGAAAGTGATACAACTCCTCCCTGGTCTGCATCGAATCCAGAACATTTTTTTGGTGGCCGTCGCGAGCCAGTGCTTCGTACACCTTGAGCGCAGCCTTGTTCATGGCCCGGTAGGCCGAGCAACAATACAAGACGATGTCCACGCCGGCCTTGCCCAGTTCGGGCGTGGTAAACAGGGGGGTGTGGCCGAATTCCGTGATATTGGCCAACACCGGAACACCGGTCGCCTTGCTGAATGCCGTGTATTGCTCAAGCGTCTTGACTGCCTCGGGAAATATCATGTCGGCGCCGGCCTCTACACAGGTCACGGCGCGTTCCAGCGCAGCCTCCAGGCCCTCCACGGCCAGTGCGTCGGTGCGCGCCATGATGACAAAACCATCGTCATTTCTGGCATCCACCGCCGCCTTGATACGGTCCACCATCTCGTGGTGGCTGACAATGGCTTTTCCCGGCCGGTGACCGCATCGTTTTTGTGCCACCTGGTCTTCAATATGCATCGCCGCGGCGCCGTCCCGGATCAATGATTTGACCGTGCGGGCAATATTGAATGCGCCACCAAAACCGGTATCCACGTCAACCAGCATGGGCAAGTCGCAAACGGCAGTAATGCGCCGGATGTCGGTCAATACATCTTCCAGCGTGCTGATTCCCAGGTCAGGCATACCCAGCGAGTTGGCTGCGACGCCGCCGCCTGACAGGTATATGGCGCGATGACCTGCCGCTTCGGCCATTCTCGCGGTGTACGCATTGATGGTACCGACGACCTGTAACGGTGCATGGTCTTCCACCGCTTTTCTGAACCGGGTTCCCGGTGAATTTTTCATAGAATCAGGGGCTTCCGTCTATTGTTTCAATATAGGCATATTTATTCCGGCAAATATCTTCTGTTTAAAGGAGATGCGCTACGGCGTCCCTTTCCTCGCGTAATTCCTGTTCTGTGGCGCCCATGCGGGCGCGGCTGAATTCATCGATATCCAGGCCCTGCACGATGCTGTAGGTACCGTTTTCACAGACACACGGGAAGGAATAAATGATGCCAGGCGCAATTCCGTAACTGCCATCTGATGGCACCGCCATGGAGACCCAATCGCCGTCCGGGGTGCCCAGGGCCCAATTTCGAATGTGGTCAATAGCTGCGGACGCCGCCGAAGCCGCCGAAGAGGCGCCGCGTGCCTTGATGATCGCCGCACCACGTTGCTGAACGGTGGGAATAAACGTTTCGCGGTACCAGTCCTGGTCAATTTCCGCACAGGCCGAGGTCTCGTGAGCCGTGGTGAAACGAATATCGGGGTACTGGGTCGAGGAATGGTTGCCCCAGATCACCATGCGCTTGATGTCGCGATGATGCATCGCGGTTTTGTCCGCCAGTTGCGCCACGGCCCGGTTATGATCAAGTCGCGTCATTGCGGTGAAATTGCCCGGGTCGATGTCCGGCGCATTAGCCTGCGCAATCAGCGCGTTTGTATTGGCCGGGTTGCCAACCACCAGCACCTTGATGTCACGGCTGGCCCGGTCATTGATAGCCTTGCCCTGGGGGCCGAAAATCTTGCCGTTGGCCTCGAGCAGATCACTGCGCTCCATGCCCGGGCCACGCGGCCGCGCGCCAACCAGCAGGGCGAAGTCGGCATCGGCGAACGCGACGTTGGCATCGTCAGAGGCGATCACGTCATCGAGCAATGGAAACGCCGCATCATTGAGTTCCATCACCACGCCGCCCAATGCCTCCATGGCCGGAGTAATTTCAAGCAACTGCAGAATAACCGGCTGGTCCGGACCCAACATGTCGCCAGCGGCGATTCGGAAGCACAATTGGTAGCCAATCTGGCCGGCGGCCCCGGTAATTGCGACGCGGACGGGTTCTTTCATCGTTTACTCCTTGGTTTATGCTGGATTACGGCCCTTGGAAACCCAGCTAAACAGGCTTGGGCCGAAAGGCGAATCAAAGGTGTTATTGTATCGCAATTGCACTGCCTGCTGCCCGTGACAACGTGTCAGAAAGACAAGACAAAGGAGTTTCTCATGCCTTTCTCCAGGACCTTTTGGAATCTAGTTCTGACCCTGGGACTGCTGTCCCCGATTACCCTGAATGCGGCCGACCGGCCCGTGCCGAATAAGTTTGCCGGCCGTTCAGAAGTCATCGCCGCCAACGGCATGGTGGCGAGCAGCCATCCCCTGGCCACCCAGGTTGGCCTGGATATCCTCAAAGCGGGCGGCACTGCAGCCGATGCAGCGATTGCAGTGAACGCAGCACTCGGACTCATGGAGCCCACCGGAAACGGCATGGGCGGTGATCTCCTGGCCATCGTGTGGGACGCTAAGACCGGGCAATTACATGGCCTGAATGCCACCGGCAAGTCGGGCAGCAAGGTCAGCAGGGAATGGTTTGCAGAGAATGGCTACGAAAAAATCCCATCCTACGGACCACTGACGGTGACTGTCCCGGGCGCTGTGGACGGCTGGTTCATGTTGCACGAACGATTCGGAAAGCTGCCGATGAAGGACCTGCTGGCGCCGGCCATCCGCTATGCGCGCGAGGGACACCCGGTTCACGAGGTGATCGCGATGTACTGGGCCGGCCACATCAGGGCGCGGGCACCCTGGCCCGGTTACCTGGAGCAAATGACGATTGACGGTCGCGCACCACAAAAAGGCGAAATCTGGAAGAACCCCAACCTGGCCAATACCTTGGAAAAAATCGCCAGGCAGGGGCGCGATGTCTTCTACAAGGGCGAAATTGCCAGGACGATTGCGGACTTTCTCGCCGAGCATGGTGGTTTTGTCACCTACCAGGACCTGGCAAACCACTCCGGCTACTGGGTTGACCCTGTTTCAACGAACTATCGTGGATACACGTTGTGGGAATTGCCACCCAACAGCCAGGGCATTGCAGCCTTGCAGATCCTGAACCTGCTGGAGGCCTATGACATCTCCGCCATGGGGTTCGGAAGCGCGGACCATATCCATACCTTTACCGAAGCCAAGAAGATCGTTTACGAAGATCGTGCGAAGTACTACGCCGATCCCGAATTCAACGACATCCCAGTGGCTGAATTGATTTCCAAGGAATATGCGGACCTGCGGCGACCCCTGATCAACCCGCTTAAAGCGGCTGACAGTTTTGAGGCGGGCGACCCACTGGTGCTGCGCGACGGAGATACGGTCTTCCTGAGCACCGCTGACTCTGAGGGCAACATGGTGTCACTGATCCAGAGTAACTGGCGAGGATCCGGTTCCGGCATGACGCCGCCCGGACTGGGCTTTGTGCTGCAAAATCGCGGTGAAATCTTCAATCTAGACCCGGACCATGCTAACTCGCTGGAGCCCAACAAGCGGCCATTCCACACCAATATTCCGGCTTTCGTAACGGTTGACGAAAAGCCATTCATGGCGTTTGGAGTGATGGGTGGTGAGATGCAGCCGCAGGGTCATGTACAGATCCTGCTGAACATGATCGATTTTGGCATGAACCTGCAGGATGCCGGGGATGCGCCGCGGATCCGCCATACCGGTTCCAGCGAACCGGATTTCGGGACCATGCGGCAAGGCGGCAAGATTACCCTCGAGTCAGGCTTCGAATACGACGTGGTCCGCCAACTGATGGCGCGCGGGCACGAAGTTGAATACGCAGGCAGGAATCCGTACGGCGGCTACCAGGCGATCATGCGTGACCCGGAAACGGGCGTGTATTACGGCGCCTCTGAATCACGAAAGGACGGCCAGGCAGCCGGTTATTGAAGGGCGACCTGCATTCAGGGTCTTAAGTGTTTGGCATGAGGAACAACGGCCTCAGGATCGTCGCAGATGCCAATATCCCGTTGCTGGATGAAACCTTCGGCCGGCATGGTGAAATCATCCGTGTTGACGGCCGCACCCTGAAGCCATCACAGCTCAGGAATACCGATGTGCTGCTGGTGCGATCCGTGACGAGGGTCGCAGCATGGCTGCTGCAGCATTCCCCGGTTCAGTTCGTCGGTACGGCCACTATCGGTACAGATCATCTCGATATTTCATGGTTGGAGAAACATTCTGTTCAGTGGGCCAGCGCACCAGGCTGCAACGCCGATGCAGCGGCACAATACACCCTGGCGATGATGATGTTGTCCTGCCAGCGGCTGGAGCGGGATATCTACTCGCAATCGGTTGGAATTGTCGGGCACGGCAATGTCGGTTCGCGTGTGCGGCGCCTGCTGGATGCACTCGGTATCAGCACGGTTGCTTGTGATCCGCCCCTATGCGAAGCCGGTCACCAGGGTTTTGAAGACCTCGACGCCATTTTGCAGCGGGACATCATCAGCCTGCATGTACCCTTGACCCACGAGGGGCCACACGCCACATTCCAGATGCTGGACAAGGAACGCCTTGCTGCGATAGCGGACGGCGCCCTGCTGCTGAATACCGCCAGGGGTGATGTCATTGATGGCGCCGCCCTGCTCCCGGAACTGCATTCGGGCCGGTTGTTCGCATCGCTGGATACGTGGCCGGGAGAGCCTGGCGTTGATCCATTCCTGCTCGCGGCAACGACCGTCGCCAGCCCCCACGTGGCTGGATACTCGGTTGAGGGGCGCAACAATGGCACGAGGGCCATTTACGAGGACTATCTGTCCTGGACGAAGTGTGACATGGCCCCGCCAACGCCACGGACGGAAGACTCCTCTCGAAACGCATTTACTGCGGAGCACGTGGCAGCCGGGCAGGCCGTCACCTCGACGGTGATCGGCGTCAGCGGCGTGGAGCGGGACGACAGGGCGTTGCGGTCACTCGGGGGTGCTGCGAACATCGAGAGCGGTTTTGACGCGCTGCGCCGTGATTATCCGTTGCGCCGCGAGTTCGCAGCGTGGACGATCAGTGCCCCGGATGCCGATTCCAGGTCAAAACTGAAGGCCCTGGGCTTCTCGGTGGCGCAATGACGTCGCTGCCCGGCGGCTTCCAGCGATACGCAAATCGTTGCAGTGGCGCTCCAAAGCCTGTATCTTGCGCCGGCTGCGAGTTCCTCGCACCGCCCTTCCCCACGCAGTGCACTTTAACCCGACATGATTGAACATTTACGCAATATCGCCATCATCGCTCACGTTGATCATGGCAAGACGACGCTGGTTGACGAATTGCTCAAGCAATCGGGCACGCTGGGCGAGCGCGCCGCAACGCCGGACCGGGTGATGGACTCGAACGAGCTCGAGAAAGAGCGCGGCATCACGATTCTTTCCAAGAACACGGCGATCACGTGGACCGACGAAGGCCAGCAATACCACATCAACATTGTGGACACGCCGGGACACGCCGATTTCGGCGGCGAAGTAGAACGAATTCTGTCGATGGTCGATTCGGTACTGCTGCTGGTGGATGCCGTGGACGGCCCGATGCCACAAACCCGGTTTGTCACGCAAAAAGCGTTCGAGATGGGCTTCAGGCCGATCGTGGTCATCAACAAGGTTGACCGGGACGGTGCGCGTCCGCACTGGGTGCTGGACCAGACGTTTGAACTGTTCGACCGGCTTGGCGCCACCGAGGAGCAGCTCGATTTTCCGGTGGTTTACGCGTCTGCCTTGCACGGCTACGCCGGCCTTGAAGATTCGGTGCGAAGCGGTGATATGAAACCCCTTTTCCGCGCCATCGTAGACAACGTATCACCACCGCCGGTCAACATGGATGGCCCGTTTCAGATGCGCATTTCATCGCTGGACTACAACGCCTACGTGGGTGTCATCGGCATTGGCCGCGTACAGCGTGGTGAAGTGCGGCCCAATCAGCGCATCTGCGTGATTGATCGCGACGGCGAGCAGCGCAATGCGCGCGTGCTGCAAGTGCTCGGCTTTCACGGCCTCGACAGGGTCGAGATCGATCAGGCACAAGCCGGCGATATCATCGCTGTGACCGGTGTTGAAGGGCTGCGCATTTCGGACACCCTGTGTGACCGCGATGCGCCCGAGGCGCTACCGGCGCTGAGTGTTGACGAGCCCACCATCAGCATGACATTTCGTGTCAACAACTCGCCATTTGCCGGCAAGGAAGGCAAGTTCCTGACCAGCCGCCAGATCCGTGAGCGGCTGTTGCGCGAAGCGAGCCATAATGTCGCCCTGCGCATCGAGGAAACGACCGATGCAGAGAAGTTCCGTGTATCGGGACGCGGTGAATTGCACCTGTCCATCCTGATTGAAACGATGCGCAGAGAGGGCTATGAACTGGCTATTTCACGCCCCGAAGTGATTCTTCGGGAAATTGAAGGCCAGACCTGTGAACCCTATGAATTGCTGGTCGTGGATCTCGAAGCCGACTACCAAGGCGCGGTCATGGAACGGCTCGGCGAGCGCCGTGGCGTTTTGCAAAACATGCAGCCGGACGGCCGCGGACGGTTGCGCATGGACTACCTGATCCCGGCCCGGGGACTAATCGGCTTCCAGTCAGAGTACCGAACGATCACGGCAGGCACCGGCTTGCTGTTCCACGTCTTCGACCACTATGGTCCGTATAACCCTGAACCCATCTCAAGCCGCAATAACGGAGTTCTGATATCCAACGGTACCGGCAAGGCCATTGCCTATGCCCTGTACAACCTGCAGGAACGAGGCCGGCTGATTATCGAGCCCGGTGATGACATTTACGAGGGCCAGGTCGTGGGTGTTCATTCGCGTGGCAATGACCTGACGGTTAATCCCCTCAAGACCAAGCAGCTGACCAACATCCGCACCGTGCTCAAAGACGAGAACGTGCAGATGGCGGCATTCCAGCGCATGACGCTGGAGCAGGCGCTGGAATTCATCGAAGATGATGAACTGGTAGAAGTGACGCCTGAGAAAATCCGCATCCGCAAACTGCATCTGCTGGAACATGAGCGGCGCACTGCCGAACGACACGCGAAGAAGAAAAATCTCGACCTGCCAGAGCAAAATTAAACACGCCCCGGTTCCGGTCAGCGATTGACGGTCAGTTCCTGGCCCAGCCATGATTCCAGTCTGCGCAGGTGGCGGTTACCGAAATCTTCGTCGATCATGATCTCGTAGGTTGCCGGCCGCGCCTCGTCCAGGATGACAGGCACCTCGATGATCCGGCCGTGCCGTGCGAGCAGCAATTGAACTTCGAGCCCGGGCTGCAAGCGGCCCATGCGGTCTTCGATGGTTTCTCGCGTGACGCGTTCCCCGCTGATGGCAAGCAATTCATCGCCCGGCAGCACGCCGGCACGCGAAGCACCCATTTCGTGCACCACTGAACTGACAACCAGGGCCGGCACGTCAGCCTCCCAGTTGATTCCCATTCCTGCTTCGAGCGGCTCATCGGCTGCGCGCGCCGCATTGTTGACCGGGTGGCGGTCGAGCACCAGGCCGTACCAGGCCAGGGCCAGGTCAATATCCAATGAACCGGATTGGCTCAACAAGGGTTCCAGCCAATCGCGCGTTTCTTCGCCACCCAGTTCCGCGACGATCTGAAGAAACGCACCTTCCGGATACGCCTTAGCCTTCCAGCGTTGCCAGAACTGGCGCATGACATGGTCGAGATTGACCCGGTTTTTACTCCCGGACCTGAGCCGCGTATCCAGCACAAATCCGAGTACCGCACCCTTGTTGTAGTAGGAAACAGTGCTGTTGACCGAATTGGCATCTTGCTTGTAGTGGCGTATCCACGCGTCGTGGGAGGCACCGCGCAGGGAGATCCGTTCGCGGCCCGGGGTCAGCTCCAGTACATGCAGGTCAAGCGCTAATCGCTTGAAGTATTCATCCGGTTCCACCAACTGTGCTCGCGAAAGCAGCAGGTTGTCGTAGTAGCTGGTAATGCCCTCGGCAAGCCACAAGGCATTGCTGTACTGCTCCTGTTGCAGATCATAGTGCTGCAAGGCCTGCGGCCGCAGCCGGCGCACATTCCAGGCATGAAAATACTCATGCGCCGCGAGGCTCAGCCACTTGATGTAATCATCGCGATCCTGCATCTGCCAACGATGTCCCATGATCAGCGTACTGTGATCGTGTTCGAGGCCCCCGCCACGTTCCGCGAGAATGTTGAAAAACCAGTAGGTCCGGTCGAACGGCAACTCGCCCCAGAATCGATTGCTTGCCGCGACGATGGCCTGAACATCGCTGGCTGACTGCTCGCTGTCCCAGAACCCGGTGGCCGCGACATTCACCAGGCGGTATTGCTGGCCGCGATCTTCAAACGCATGAATTGGCGCATCGGCAATGACCAGCGGATTGTCCACCAGTTCATCAAAATCAGCGGCCATGAACATACCCTGCTCATCCTGCGGCATCGCCGACAGGACATGCTCGAACCAGGGCGGCTTGTGGACCTTAAGCGCCTGTTGCAATGGCCGGCTGGATTTGTTGTACAGAAATACCGTGGCCGGATTCAGCACAATGTACTCCGGGCTGGCCCAGCTGGTGTTGACGCTGAGTTCTCCGGCGTGAACACGGTATTCAGCCACCAGGTGTTGCATTCCGCCGGTATTCACCTGCCAGGCATCCTTGGCCGTCTTCGTAAAGGCGCGTGGATTGCCGGCCCTGTCTGAAAACCGCATATTCTCGATATCAGCGGCAAAATCCCGGATCAGGTAGGAGCCCGGAATCCAGGCCGGCATGCGCAGCATGGTAGTCGGCCCCGCTACCGGGAATTCGGAACGAACATTGACATATTGTTGTTTGAGGCCGGGGAAACTGACCTCGTGCTGCACCTGCATTGGCTGGCCTGCGGCATACTGCGCCAGCAGCAGACCAAGAAGTGTTGAGTATGCGCGCAGCCGCAGCACCGAAGATATCCCTAACGTGCGTGATTCTGGTGCTTGCGCACGATCATCATGGATAATTCCAGCGCCTGTTCATAGTTCAGGCGCGGGTCAACCGTTGACTTGTACGCGCGATCGAGATCGGCCTCCAACAGGTCACGGGCGCCCCCGGTACACTCGGTGACGTTTTCGCCGGTCAACTCCAGGTGTACGCCGCCCAGCCGCGATCCGTTGTCCCGGTGACAGTCAAATGCGAGGTCCATTTCGGTCATGATATTTCTGAAGCGGCGGGTCTTGATTCCGCTGCCAATGGTCTCGGTGTTACCGTGCATCGGGTCGCAGATCCACAGCACGGTCTTGCCCGCATCCCCGACGGCCCGGATCAGCGGCGGCAGATGTTTTTCAATGCCCGTAGCGCCCATCCGGTGTATCAGCGCAATCCGCCCCGGCTCATCATGCGGGTTCAGAATTTCGAGCAGTTCCAGCAAGTGGGCAGCAGAAACTGACGGCCCGACCTTGATGCCGATTGGATTGCGAATCCCCCGGCAGTACTCAACGTGTGCATCCTCGAGTGCCGTGGTGCGCATGCCGATCCAGGGGAAATGCGTGGACAGGTTGAAATAGCCGACCTGGCGCGGTACCTGCCGGGTCAGCGCCTGCTCGTAGTGCAGGTGCAATGCTTCATGCGAGGTAAAGAATTCAGCCCGTTCCACGCTGCCCGCACGCCGCCCCGACACCGTTTCCATGAATCGTACAGAACGCCCAATGCCTTCGGCCAGGGTTCTGAATTCATCGGCCAGCGGCGAATGGTCCAGCCAGCTCAGGTCCCAGTATTCAGGGTGATGCAAATCGGCAAATCCACCATCAACCAGGGCACGCACAAAATTCATCGTCAGCGACGAGCACGCATGTGCACGGATCAGGCGCCGCGGGTCCGGGTGACGCGCCTCGGCGGTAAATTCGGGCGAATTAACGATGTCACCACGGTAGCTCGGCAGCGTCACGCCATCACGAGTTTCCGTATCGCTGGAACGTGGCTTGGCGTACTGGCCTGCGAACCGGCCAATCCGCACGACCGGCATCTGCAGGCCATGAATCAAAGTCAGGCTCATCTGCAGCAGCACTTTGAGGCGGTTGGTGATGACCTGTGAATTGCACTCATCGAAGTTTTCGGCACAGTCACCACCCTGCAGAACGAACCGCTCCCCCCGTTGCGCCTCGGCAACCTGCTGCCGCAGGCTCAGGATCTCCCACGAAGTGACCAGCGGTGGCAGATCAGCAAGTTCTTTCAGGGCCTCGTCCAGGGCATTCTGGTCGGGGTAGCGGGCCTGCTGGCTGGCATTGAAGGACTGCCAGGACACCGGGCTCCAGTCTTCTGGCAAGCGTATCGGCGCCGGTTGTGATGGCACATTCATATCAGGCTTTCCGGTGGGTGAAGTAAAGGGTCATGATGGCAAGCCCCAGAAACCAGATCAATGTCCAGCCGGGCATGCTCAGACCCAGGAAACGCCAATGCACTTCGGCGCAACTGCCAGAACCCAGAAACACGGTTTTCATGACTTCCAGGAATGGAAAATTTTCCAGCATGTAGTTCAGGCCTGGTCCACATTCTGGGACCTGGTCGGCCGGCAGGTTTTGCAACCACACGTGGCGCCCGGCGACCGCTGCGCCAAACGCCGCGCCAGCCGTCACGATATAACTGTAGACGCGCCTGCCATTGCCAGCCGGGTTGTGAATGGCCGCAAGCAGTGCAAACCCGCCTATCCACATGAATGCCACGCGCTGGATGACGCACAAGGGACAGGGGTCGAGGTAATCGACATGTTGCTTGTAAAGCGCGTAGCCCAACAAGGAAGCACAGGCCGCGGCCGTGACGAAGAACCAGGTTCGAAGACTCATTTTGTCCAAAAACATAACGCTCGATCACCCCAATGATTGAAGCGCAGCCCATACCGCGCAAGTTGTATAATCCGGAGTCTTGCAGAGAGACAGCAACCGGTCACGATAATGAGTGGAAATCCTACACAAATCAAGGCGAAAGTGGCCGACTGTGGCCGACCAGCGGTGCATGCGCCGACCGGAAATTCTCTCAATTGCAAAGGCTGGCACCAGGAAGCCGCATTGCGCATGCTGATGAACAACCTGGACCCGGATGTAGCGGAGAAACCCGAAGATTTGATTGTGTACGGCGGAACCGGGCGGGCGGCACGCAACTGGGACTGTTTTGACCGTATCGTGGCCACCCTGAAGCGACTCGAAGATAACGAGACCCTGCTGATCCAGTCCGGCAAACCGGTGGGTGTATTTGAAACCCATGAGGAAGCGCCGCGGGTCCTGATCGCCAATTCCAACCTCGTGCCGCGCTGGGGAAACTGGGACGTCTTTCGCGAACTGGAAGCCAAAGGCCTGACCATGTACGGCCAGATGACCGCCGGCTCCTGGATTTACATCGGTTCACAGGGCATCGTGCAGGGCACTTATGAAACGTTTGCCGAACTGGCGCGCCAGGAGTTTAACGGGAGCCTGAAAAATCGGCTCGTCGTCACCGCCGGACTCGGTGGCATGGGCGGCGCCCAGCCGCTGGCAGTGACCATGAACGACGGCAACTGCATCGCCGTGGAAGTCGACCCGTGGCGCATTCAGCGCCGCGTCGAAACGGGTTATTGCGATGTACAGGCCAACTCCCTCGACGAGGCCATGGCATTGCTGGACAAAGCCGATGAAGCGCTTTCAGTCGGCCTGCTCGGTAATATCGCCGAGGTGCTGCCCGAGATGGTGCGCCGCGGCATCGTTCCCGACGTAGTCACCGACCAGACATCAGCACATGATTTGCGCGAGGGCTACATTCCTGCCGGTTATTCGCTGGAAGCCGCAGCGGAACTGCGTGGGACCGACCCGGGGCGCTATGACAACCAGGTGCTCGATTCGATGGTCGAGCACGTGCAGGCCATACTCGACCTGAAAGCCAGGGGTGCCGTGTGTTTTGATTATGGCAATAACCTGCGCGGCCAGGTGGCTGACTTGAGAAACATGCCCCAGGCCTTTGATTTTCCTGGATTCGTACCGGCGTATATTCGACCATTGTTTTGCAGGGGTGCGGGTCCTTTCCGCTGGGCGGCCCTGTCCGGAAACCCGCAGGATATTTACACCACTGACAAGGCCATACTCGAACTTTTCCCGCAAAAGCGCGCCCTGCACCGCTGGATAGGCAAGGCCCGGAAGCAAATCCACTTCCAGGGCCTGCCGGCACGAATCTGCTGGCTGGAGTACGGTGAGCGCGCCGAAGCCGGCGCCCGCTTCAACTGGCTGGTCAAAAAAGGCAAGGTCGATGCGCCGATCGTGATTGGCCGCGACCATCTCGACACCGGCTCCGTGGCCTCACCGAACCGCGAAACCGAGGCCATGAAAGATGGTTCAGATGCGATCGCCGACTGGCCCCTGCTCAATGCCATGCTCAACACGGCCTGCGGCGCCAGCTGGGTGTCTATTCACCACGGCGGTGGCGTGGGTATTGGATATTCGCAACATTCCGGGATGGTGTGCGTTGCCGATGGTACTGAAATGGCGGATCGCCGCTTGCGGCGCGTACTGACCGCAGACCCCGGCAGCGGCGTCATGCGTCACGCCGATGCGGGTTATGAAGATGCGATCAACACGGCCAACGAGCGTGGCGTTGACTTGCCGATGGTGAACGGGTGAAGCAACGCCACCACAAGCCGGGTGCCAGGGCCTGGTTTGAAGGCCGTATGAAACAGGGAAGTTTCATTCGAGCCCCCATGGATGGGTTCACGGCGTGCCTGGAAACCAGGTCGTGGGATCCGGCTGAAACCCGGACGTCGCCTGCCCCCATTTAGCCCCGCGCCAATCTGAACAACAGTCATGACATGAGCCATCAAATCTCAATTTCCAATCTTTACGATGACCTGAACGCCAGCATGGCTGCGCTGCGCCAGGACCATTCGGCGGTGACTCGATCGCGGGATATCGTCAAGCGGGCGCTTGCTGCAGGCAAGCCCATCTATGGCATCAATACCGGTTTTGGCGCGCTGGCGGACGAGCGTATTGCCGATGAACAACTGGCCCGACTACAGCGCAATATCCTGCTTTCGCATGCCTGCGGGGTTGGCGACCCGGTACCGCGAGAGATCACCCAGATCATGCTCAAGGCCAAGATTCACGCACTGGGTATAGGGCAGTCCGGGATTTCGGAGCGTACCTTCCGCATGCTGTTGGCGATGGACAAGCACGATATCGTGCCGTGGGTCCCGAGCCGCGGCAGTGTCGGCGCTTCCGGAGACCTCGCACCGCTGGCGCACATGTGCCTGCCATTGATTGGCCGTGGAGAGGTGTGGCACGGCGACGATAAGCGCAACGCTGCAGAAGCGCTGGTGGAAGCCGGTCTCTCGACCGTTGAATTACAAGCCAAGGATGGGCTCGCGCTGATTAACGGTACGCAATTGATGAGTGCCTATGGCGCCTTCGTACTTCACCGGGCTCTGAGGCTACGCAAACAGGCCGATGTTCTCGCGTCGATGAGCCTCGAGGCACTGCAGGGCAGCGCTGCGCCTTTTGACGAGCGTATCCATGCCTTGCGCCCGCATCCCGGCCAAAGTGACGCTGCGGCCAATGTAAGGCGATTACTGCAGGACAGCGAAATCCTCAAGTCACACCGTGACTGCGGAAAGGTCCAGGACCCCTATTGCCTGCGATGTGTGCCCCAGGTGCACGGCGCCAGCCGCGATGCCCTGGATTATGCCGTGACGAGTATTGAAACCGAGCTCAACTCGGTGACCGACAACCCCCTGGTATTCGAAAACGGCGACATCGTATCGGGCGGAAATTTTCATGGACAGCCTCTGGCCCTGGCACTGGATTTTGCAGCGATTGCCCTGGCCGAACTGGCAAGCATTTCAGAGCGTCGCACCTACCTGTTGCTGGAAGGCCACGATGGCCTGCCCCGACTATTAATGAAAGATACCGGCGTCAATTCTGGATTCATGATTCCCCAGTACACGGCCGCAGCGCTGGTGTCGGAGAACAAGATCCTTTGCCACCCGGCGAGTGTCGATTCCATACCCACAAGCCTGGGCCAGGAGGACCATGTCAGCATGGGATCCATCAGCGCCCTCAAGCTGCTGGGCGTCATGCGCAACACCGAGAGGGTGCTGGCGGTCGAGATGCTGACCGCAGCCCAGGCGCTCGATTTTCGTGCCCCGCTGAAACCGGGTCGCGGCGTTCAAAAGGCATTCGAAACCGTGCGCGGGAAGATCCTGCACGCGGTGGAGGATTACGAAGTGCGTAATGACCTGGACATCTGTGCCAGGATGCTTCGCGCCGGTGAGCTGACCCGAGCGGTCGAATCTGAAACCGGCCCATTGAAGTGACGCTGGCACTGGTCAACATCAGCCAGCTGGCCACCTGCCCTCCTGGCCGCGCGCAAGATGAAGCCGGGCTGGTCAATGACGCCGCAATAGTCATCGAAGACAAACAAGTTGCGTGGTCAGGGGCGCGCCACGAAATGCCGCACCAGTACCAGGGCCTGCCAAGTCATGATTGCCAGCGGCGCCTGGTTGTTCCCGGGCTTGTCGATTGCCACACGCACCTGTGCTTCGGCGGCTGGCGCGGTGACGAATTCGCAATGCGGCTTGAAGGCGCCAGTTACCAGCAGATCGCCGCAGCTGGGGGCGGAATCGCCAGCACCGTGCAAGCCACGCGCAAGGCCTCTCGCCGCGAACTCTACGAAAAGGCGCATGGCGTTCTTGACCAGGCGCTGGCGCTGGGCGTGACGACCATGGAATGCAAATCTGGCTACGGGCTTGAGTTTGAATCCGAAATCAGGCAACTCGAAGTCTATGCCGAGCTGAATCTCAAGCACGCAGTTGACCTGGTGGCAACATTCCTCGGCGCGCACATCGTTCCCCCGGAATACCGGGATCGGCGCCAGGAATATGTCGACTTGTTGTGCGAGCGCCTTATCCCCGAGGTCGCCAGGCGCAGCCTGGCACGGTTTTGTGACGTATTTATCGAGGACAACGCTTACAGTCTCGATGAGGCCCGCAAGATTCTCGAAACTGCAGCACACCATGGTCTGGGCCTGAAGGTCCATGCCGACCAGTTGAGTTCAGGTGGTGGCGCCGAGCTCGCTGCTGAACTTGGCGCCGTCAGCGCCGAACACCTTGAATTTATTTCCGGTTCCGGCATCGCAGCCCTGGCTGATTCGGGCACCGTTGCGGTCAGCCTGCCGCTGGCGTCGATGTACCTTGGCGATGGATACCTGCCGGCGCGCAAGTTAATCGAGGCTGGTGTCCCGGTTGCGATCGCAACCGACTTCAACCCCGGTTCATCACCCAGTTTCCACCTGCCGATGGCCATGCTGCAGGCCTGTTTGAACCAGCGCATGACACCTGCTGAATCGTTGACCGGGGCCACCACCATCGCTGCACGCGCACTGGGCCTGCAGGAATCAGCCGGCTCGCTGACGCCCGGATTTCCGGCTGACCTGGCCATCATCGATGCGCCTGACCTCAATCATTGGCTATACCATTTCCGCGCCAACGCCTGCGCCGCCGTAATGAAAGCCGGGCAATGGGTCGTTCGTTGACCCAGGTCTGTTCCCGCTGCGCAATAAATCCATTACAATGTCTTTCTTAATGAGAATAAATCTCATTTGCAATTGAAATGAAGCGGAAAGGCCGAAGCATTGAAGACACTTGCCGACCTGAACAAGGGCTATAGCGCCGAAATTGAATGGATTGATACCAGCGGTCCGGGCGTGCTGCGCCTGATGATGCTGGGGCTGGTCGAAGGTGCTGCGGTCAGGCATCGCGGTACGGCAATTGGCGGTGACCCCCTTGAACTAAGCGTCTATGGCGCTTCGATCTCGGTGCGCCGGGAACAGGCGCGCTACTTCAAGGTAAACGGCAACGCGGCCGAAGCAAGTTCGGGCCTGATTCCGTGAGCAAGCCAGGCCCCGGGGAGCCACAAGGGCAAACCGAAACCAGCATTCCCCTGTCCAGCATCAGTATCCGCCACCGGCCGCGGCACCGCTATGCAGTGATCGGCAACCCCAATTCGGGAAAAAGCACGCTGTTCAACCGCCTCACCGGATTACGCCAGACCACCGGTAATTACCCGGGAGTCACCGTGGAAAGACATACCGGCACCGTCGAACTCAAAGGTACGGCCGCGGAATTGATTGACCTGCCCGGCATTTACGCCCTGGGTGGCCAATCCACCGATGAACGCATCGCTGTGGATGCCCTGCTCGGCCGTATCGATTCGAAACCTGATGGTCTGCTGGTGGTGGTAGATGCAACACACCTCTACCAGGGCCTGTACCTGCTGGAGCAACTGATTGAGTTGCAACTGCCGATGCTGGTCGCCCTGACCATGAGCGACATGGCCAGGGCCGGTGGAATCGCCATCGACACGGACCTTTTAAGCCGCCACCTCGGCGGTATCGCGGTCGTCGAAGTCACAGCCACCACCGGGCTGGGCGTATCCGATCTCAAATCTGAGCTGGCTACGCTGCACGAGGCACCGGTGCCGGTGATCGGCCAGTCCTGGCCGGAGTTGAGCCAGCTGGCACAACAGCTTGCCGACCAGTGCGGGAATCTCGACCGCATGGATGTAATACAGGCCTTGCTGCTTCCAGGGGGCGCCCATGATCAGTTGGCCAGTGCGGCAATGGGCCCCGATGTGATACCAGGCGCCCGCAATGAATTGTTCGGCAGCGAACCACCGCAGGCCGTGGAAGCCCGTCAACGCTACCGCTGGGCACGGGAGGTGCGTTCGGCAGTACAGCACGAAGCACCATTGCTGGAACGGTTCGGCGCCAAGGTTCTTGCCTGGGTTAACCGGCCATGGCCGGCGACCGCATTGTTCTTCCTGAGCCTTGTGCTGGTCTTCCAGGCCGTATTCTCCTGGGCCACGCCATTGATGGACGCGATCGACGCGGGCGCAGCCGGCCTCGGGGCCTGGGTCACGGCCAGCTTGGGTAATGGCGTTGTGGCCAGTTTCCTGGCGGACGGCATTATTGCCGGCGTGGGCAGCGTCATCATATTCCTGCCCCAGATTCTGATTCTCTTCCTGTTCATAATCATTCTGGAAGACACCGGTTACCTGGCGCGCGCGGCATTCCTGATGGACAGCGCCATGCGCCGGGTCGGACTTTCTGGTCAATCAGTGATACCGATGTTATCGAGCTTCGCCTGCGCGGTGCCGGCGATCATGGCGACGCGGGTGATCCCGGACCGAAGAGACCGAATCTCAACCATCCTGGCCTCGCCATTCATGACCTGTTCGGCACGCCTTCCCATCTATGCCCTGCTGATTGCCGCCTTTGTTCCGAACCAGTCGGTGGGCTGGTTCAATCTGCAGGGACTGGTGCTGTTCGGCCTCTATTTGCTGGGTATTGCCGGTGGCCTGATGACGGCGCGGCTGATGAAATCCACCGCGCTGCGGGGTCCCAAGCCACACTTCATGCTGGCTTTGCCGGATTTCAGAAGGCCCAACCTGCAGACGGTCATGATCAAACTGATGGACCGCGCAAGGATTTTTCTGAAGCGCGCTGGGACGGTAATTTTCAGCGTTGCGGTCATCGTCTGGGCGCTGGCCTATTTTCCGCGCATGGACACCGAAGCGCCGCTGCCAGAACCGGTCAATGGGCAAAGCCTGGAGAACCAGCGTGCGGCGGCTCAAATGTCACAGAGTTACCTCGGGCGGATCGGCAAGGTGGTCGAACCCGTATTCGAACCCCTGGGCTGGGACTGGAAAGTCTCCTCGGCGGTGATCGCTGGCTTCCCGGCACGTGAAGTCGTGGTCGCCGTCATGGGAACACTGTACGCGGTGGGGTCGGAAGCCGATGAAGGCAGCCTGACGCAGAAACTTCGCGCCGCCACGTGGCCCGACGGAAGGGCCATATTTACGCTGCCCATGGTACTCGGCCTGATGGTGTTCTACGCATGGTGCCTGCAGTGCGCTGCGACCGTTGCGGTAATCCGCAGGGAGACCAACTCGTGGCGCTGGCCGCTGTTTGCCTGGACCTACATGTCCGCTGTCGCTTACCTGGGTGCCTTCGCTGTATTCCAGGTCGGCAGCCTGCTGACCGGACCGGCTTGACGCGGCGATTACCGGCCCTGTGGCGCTATAATCCCTGCTTCCAGGGCATGAATTCACGCCGCAACCCAACCATTCAAGGATTCACCTTATGAACTGGATTGAAATCGCGACCGCGACTGCCACCTTATTCCTGATCATGGACCCGCTGGGCAACGTGCCGGTGTTTCATGCCGTGCTGTCCAGCATAGACGAACACAAGCGCACCCGGATTGTCGCGCGTGAATTGCTCATTGCACTGGTGATCCTGGTGGGCTTCCTGTGGACCGGCAATGCCATCCTGGCATTTTTCGGACTGACGCAGTCATCGCTGAATATCGCGGGCGGCATCTTGTTATTCATCATTTCGCTGCGCATGATTTTCCCGGGGCGTTCGCTGTCCGATGAAGCCCTAGATGTGGACGACCCGTTCATCGTGCCCCTTGCGGTTCCGATGATTGCCGGACCGTCCACCATCGCGGTCTTGTTGCTGCTCAGTTCCAGCGAACCTGGCAGGCTATGGCAGTGGAGCCTTGCATTGCTGTTGGCATGGGTCGCCAGCGCAGTGCTGCTGTTTGCGTCTCCGCTGGTACTCAAGCTGATCGGGGAGCGCGGTGCACGGGCATTGGAGCGGCTTATGGGAATGGTGCTGGTGATACTCGCGACCCAGATGTTGCTGAATGGAATACGCGATTTCGTTCAAACCCTCTGAAGCACATTCGCTCCGGATCATTCTGAAAATATGTCTGACAGCAGCCTGGCCATCAATATTCGCGCGGAACGTGAAAGTGACCGGAGCGGCGTCTATGCACTGAATGCTTCGGCATTCGAGACAGGCTCGGAGGCGAAACTGGTTGATTCACTCAGGGTCCAGCTTCCGCAGGCCATTTCAATGGTGGCAGAACTTTCCCATCAAATCGTGGGCCACATCATGTTCACCCGGGTGGCACTTTCGAATCATCCCGGCGCTTTCGTCATGGGGCTGGCGCCGATGGCAGTGGCGCAACCGCTACAAAGAAAGGGCATCGGATCAGCGTTGGTAAACCAGGGATTGGCGGCCTGCCGGGCCGCAGGCGCAGGCGCTGCCGTGGTGCTGGGTCACCCGGAATACTACCCCCGCTTCGGATTTAGACCGGCTTCTTCATTCAGACTAGGGTGTGAATACGATGTACCTGACGAAGTCTTCATGGCCATTGAACTTGAGCCTGCATACCTGTCCGAAAAGGAAGGGTTGGTCAGCTACCACGAACTGTTTACCGGCGTTTGACTGGCTATGAAAACAACTGTCCAGACCTGTGAACTTCCCGCTGACGCCTTGCTGCGTCGCTACAGGAAACGCGGTGCCTATACCGATTGTTTTACTGCAAGTCTGTCTTTTGACGTTACGCTGGAAGCATTTATCAAGGCATTCTATTCAACCAGGCTGTTCAAGCTGGAACGGCTCGTGCTGGCCAGGGTCTTTTCACGTCCGTCAACCGACATGGATGTTGCACGGCTGGCGGATGGTCGGCAAAGCCATTTCGCGGCCTGGTCTGTCGAAGCACGTAATGAAAATCAGCTGTTGCTGTGCGATTACCGCCAGCGCACCCGTTCGTGGCTGATGACCTCACGGGCTGGAGCGATTGACAGCCATGTTTCGCAGCTCTATTTCGGGTCAGCCATAACCCCTCGGAATATGGAAAATGCCGCGCTAGCCGAAGCCGCCCAGCCGGGTAAACTTTTGACCGCCCTGCACTGCCGCTACTCGGTGGCGTTGCTTAAGAGTGCCGCGAACAGGCTGATCCGGGTGCAAAAGCAACCGCACCGCTGAACGGGCCCGGCATGCGCCCGGCGCTGCGTTGAGCACAAGCCCCCGCCAACACGTAAAATGGCGCTTTGTACAGCACAGGAGCCCGGCACGCGTGAAATCTGCCAGTCAAGCACTCGAAGCCCTGAAGGCGGGGAATTTGCGGTTTTTCCAAGGCCGGCCCCGTGAAAGGCTGCGGGACCGCGACTCCCTCCGCCAGGAATTACTGGAAGGCCAGGCGCCCTTCGCCACCATCCTCGGCTGTTCCGATTCACGGGTACCTGCTGAAATGGTATTCGACCAGGATCTCGGCGACCTTTTTGTCATCCGGGTAGCGGGCAATGTCGTCGCACGATCGCAGATCGGCAGCGTTGAATTTGCATCGGAGTTTTTCAAGACCCGCCTGGTCGTGGTGCTCGGGCATTCCCTGTGTGGCGCTGTCCAGGCTACGCTTGAAAGACACCAGGGCGGACTGCAAGCCCGCTCGCAAAACCTCGACGCCATTGTCAACCGCATTAGCCCCGTGGTCACCAGTCTCCTCGACTCGGACCTGGCCCGCGATCCCGCGCGCCTGATGCAAGCAGCCGTACGCGCTAACATCGGCGCCAGTGTGCAGCGGTTGAAACAGGGATCTCCATTCCTGGAAAGCCTCGTTGAGGCTGGCGAGTTGTTGATTACCGGGGCCGAGTATTCGCTGGAAACCGGCAAAGTTGAATTTTTCGATGATCAAGCCCTCTGACAAGATTGACTGCTGTTTCCGGGTTCACCCGCTGTTTCTGGCCATACTCTGCCTGGCCGTGTTTTACCCCGGGTCGGCCATGGCCGACCGGATCCGAATTGCGGTTGCGAGTAATTTTGCCCCCACCCTTGCAGTGCTGGCAGAGCAATTCGAGAAATCGACGGGCCAGGAAATTCAGCTCATCGCCGGGGCGACCGGCAAGCACTATGCGCAGATCATCCGTGGCGCACCCTTCGATGCATTTTTTGCCGCAGACCGTGAACGGCCCGAACGCCTGGAGCAGCAGGGTTTCGCCGTTGCCGGCAGCCGCTTCAGTTACGCCCATGGCCGTCTCGTGTTGTGGGGCCCTGCAATGAATGCGCGGCAATCGGCAGCAGAAGCCATCAAAGACGGCCAATTTCGTTACCTGGCCATGGCGAATCCCGACCTGGCGCCGTACGGCCTGGCCGGCCGCGATGTACTGATGCACCTGGGAAGCTGGGAAACCATTCGCCAGCAAATAGTGCTTGGTGAAAACATCGCCCAGGCGTTCCAGTTCGTCCACAGCGGTAATGCTGACATTGGGCTGGTGGCACTGTCCCAGGTCCGGTCTGCCAGGCTGTCACCGGCCTCTTGGATTGATATCCCGCCAACCTGGCATACAACCATAGACCAGCAGGCTGTTCTGCTCGATGTATCCGCACAGGTTTTCATGGATTATGTACGCAGTGAGCCCGCGCGCGTCATTATCCTTGACCAGGGATACGAACTCCCCTGATGTTCTCATCGGCTGAGTTAACCGCCCTGGCGCTAACCCTGAAGCTTGCACTCGTCAGCACCATTGTCCTGTTGGTTGTGGGCATACCCCTGGCCTGGTGGTTAGCGAGGACGCGATGGCGGTTTCGCTTTTTACTTGATGCCATCATTGCCCTTCCGCTGGTATTGCCACCCACCGTGCTGGGGTTTTACCTCTTGTTGGCACTGGGCCCGTCCGGTCCGCTGGGACGTTTCATGGATGCTCTGGGTGGACATTCGCTGGCGTTCAGTTTTAGCGGCCTGGTGATTGGTTCAGTGATTTATTCCCTGCCTTTCGTTGTGCAGCCCATCCAGCAGTCATTCATCGCCACGGGGCGGCGGCCCATGGAGGTGGCAGCTTCCCTCGGCGCTGCACCCCTGGACCGGTTTTTCAGCATCGCTCTGCCGCTCGCGCGGCCCGGTATTCTGACCGGCGCAGCCCTGGGATTTGCGCACACGCTTGGTGAATTCGGTGTCGTGCTGATGATCGGCGGCAGCATTCCCGGGGAAACAAGGGTCGTTTCCATTGCAATTTACGAGCAAGTTGAAAGCCTGCAGTACACGCAGGCTCACTGGCTGTCCGGCGCCCTGCTGCTGCTGTCGCTTGTGCTGCTGGCGCTGGTTTACCGCACCAGCCACCACTTCAGGATCGGGCCGTCATGAGCATCGAGGCCAGGCTGTCGCTGGGGCGCGGTGATTTTCAGATGGACCTGGACCTCGACATTCCCGCGAGCGGAATCACGTCCATACATGGCCCATCCGGAAGCGGCAAGACCACCTTGTTACGGGCAATTGCAGGCCTTGACCGCCACCCGGGGTCCTTTATTTCCGTCAATGAAATCACCTGGCAGGACGACCAGACGTTCGTACCTGTTCACCAACGGTCACTGGGTTACGTTTTCCAGGAATCCAGCCTGTTTCCGCACCTCGATGTGCGGCGCAACATTGAATACGGCGTCAGGCGCGGCAAAAAGGGGCCGCACATGCTAGAGAAAGCCATGGAACTGCTCGGCATCGAATCACTGCGGGATCGTTATCCTTCATCGCTCTCAGGTGGTGAAAGGCGACGCGTTGCGATCGCACGCGCGCTGGCTCCGAAACCTTCGCTGCTGCTGCTTGATGAGCCCTGTTCTGGTCTCGACGCCACGCACCGCTCGGAACTGCTCGGTTACCTTGAGAGCCTGCATTCAGAACTCAGTGTCCCGGTGCTGCATGTCAGTCATTCAGCCGCAGAGGTCTTGCGCCTGGCCGACAGGCTGATACTGCTGCAATCAGGGAGGATCACCGCCAGCGGAACACTGACCGACCTGCAGACGCGGCTGGACCTGGGCCTGTCCCGTGAAGAAGGCGCCGCGACAATGGTAGAAGCGCGGGTCCGGGAAATCGATCAACGCTATGGCTTGGCCGTCCTGGAGCATTCCGGCGGCATACTGACCGTCATCAATGACGCATTCGAGCCGGGTCAGCGCCTGCGCGTCAGCATCGCAGCGCGCGATGTCAGCATCAGTCTCACGGAACCCGAAGACAGCAGTATTCTGAATACACTCAGGGCCAGCATTGACGCCATGACAGACCTGGATAGTGCATTGGTGCTTTTGAAACTCGACGCCGGTGGCTCACCATTGCTGGCCAGGATCACGCGAAAGTCTGCTCAACGGCTCAGCCTGGCTGTTGGGATGAATGTTTTCGCGCAGGTCAAGAGCGTCGCTCTGTTGCAACAATCATGATGGGCCAGGTGACCCCAACCGTCTGCGTGACCGGTGTTCCGGAAGATTCAGCGACGAGTTGCCAGGCTGGCCCGGTTGCAATGAACCATTAACCGGGCCTGTCCAATAAGTATGACCCGCCAAATCATGCGAATAGCCCAGTGGATCGGCTTGTTTTGCGCCATCATCTCGACGGGCGTTCTGGCCATGTTTACCACTTACCTCGTGGTCGCAGGCCAGGCGCAAAACCTGACTGCCTTCATACTTGGGCTGATGGCGTTGCTGTCAACTCTGGCAGGCTGGGCGGCGATCAGGCGGCGTGCCTTGCTGCTATTGGCGCTGTTCATTATCTGCTACCTGCCGGTCGGGTTTTACCTGACCGGTGTGCCGTCATGGGCGCGCTACGCAGGGTATGCCCAGCTGGGCTTCCTGGTCTCATCGCTGATGATGTTCTGGGCCGGAGGAACGGGCAAGAAGCAAAAAAAACCCGGCTAGCAGCCGGGTTTTTTGATCAGTGCCTGGTCACTCAGTCCAGGTCAGCCTCGAGCTCATCCTCGCGCGGGCGATCGACCAGTTCAACATAGGCCATCTGGGCCTGGTCGCCTGCACGATGTCCGCACTTGAGAATGCGCAGATATCCACCGGGGCGCTCAACGTATCGCGGACCAAGTTCTTCGAACAGCTTGCCCACCACCTCCTTGTCACGCAAGCGGTCAAAGGCGCGCCGGCGATGCGCGACGCTGTCATTCTTGGCCAGCGTGATCAGAGGCTCTGCAACCTTGCGCAGTTCCTTGGCCTTGGGCAGGGTGGTCTTGATGATTTCGTGCCTGAACAAGGACGCAGCCATATTGCGAAACATCGCCTTGCGATGTGGGCTGTTCATGTTCAGCTTGCGGCCGGACTTTTGGTGACGCATGGTCTTATTCCTTATCTGTTCGGGCGGCCTTTACGCGGTTACCAGCGCAGCCGGCGGCCAGTTTTCCAGTTTCATGCCCAGCGACAGGTCGTGCTGTGCCAGCACATCCTTGATCTCGGTCAGTGATTTCTTGCCAAGGTTCGGTGTTTTCAGTAACTCGACCTCGGTGCGCTGTACCAGGTCACCGATGTACAGGATGCTTTCCGCTTTCAGGCAATTGGCAGAGCGAACCGTCAGCTCGAGGTCGTCGATCGGACGCAGCAGGATCGGATCGATCTCCTGCGACTTTTCTTCCTCGACCACTTCCTGGCGCGCCTTGAAGTCCACGAATACCGACAACTGGTCTGCCAGGATATTGGCGGCCAGCTTGACCGACTCTTCGCAGTCAATGGTGCCGTTGGTCTCGATGTCCAGAACCAGCTTATCAAGGTCAGTACGCTGTTCAACACGCGCGGCTTCGACGCTGTAAGCGACTTTCCGGACCGGGCAGTAAGACGCATCCAGCATCAGTCGGCCGATCGGACGGGATTCCTGTTCACCAACGGTGAGGCGGGTGGCCGGCTGGTAGCCGACGCCACGGTTCACCTTCAGGCGCATATTGATGCTGCCGTCCTTGGTCAGGTGGCAGATCAGGTGGTCCGGGTTGGCGATTTCCACGTCGTGATCAACCTGGATGTCACCGGCTGTAACCGGGCCAGTACCGGACTTGCTCAGGGTCAGCGTTGCTTCTTCACGTTCGTGCATGCGCAGCGCGATGCCCTTCAGGTTCAGCAGCACTTCGATGATGTCCTCCTGCAGGCCCTCTACCGCCGTGTACTCATGCAGCACGCCTTCGATTTCAACTTCGACAATGGCGTAGCCAGGAATAGAAGACAGCAACACGCGGCGCAAAGCGTTGCCCAGGGTATGGCCAAAGCCGCGTTCCAGCGGTTCCAGCGCAATCCGCGCGCGATTCGGGTTGACGGCATCTACACCTACCGCCTTGGGCTTTAACATGTTTTCAATCGCTCCCATCATGGGATGTACCTCACAGTTTGACCAGCGTTCCCGCCCGTAAGCAGACGGCTTCGCGGGTGGGCAACAAATTACTTGGAATAAAGCTCGACAATCAGGTTTTCGTTGATGTCGGCCGGAAGTTCGTCGCGATCCGGGTAGGCCTTGAATTCGCCTTCCATCTTGGTGGGATCGACTTCGGTCCACGCCGCTGCCAGATCCATTTCCTGGCTCAGCGTGATGGCTTCCTTGATGCGCAACTGGTTTCGCGCTTTCTCGCGAATCGCGACCACGTCACCCGGTGAAACCTGGAACGATGGAACGTTGACCACAGAACCATTCACCGTGATTGACTTATGCGATACCAGCTGACGGGCCTGGGCGCGCGTCACAGCGAAGCCCATGCGGTAAACCACGTTGTCCAGCCTGCCTTCGAGCAGGCGCAGCAGGTTTTCACCGGTTGCACCCTTCTGGCCGGCTGCGGCCTTGTAGTAATTGCGGAACTGCTTTTCAAGGATGCCGTAAATCCGGCGTACTTTCTGCTTTTCACGCAACTGCAAAGCATAGTCAGACAGGCGCTGGCGGCGGCCCGCACCATGTTGACCGGGCGCCTGGCCCAGTTTGCACTTGGATTCGATCCCGCGCGCCGGGCTCTTCAGGCCAAGGTCAACACCTTCGCGCCGCGCCAGTTTGCAGGTAGGTCCTGTATATCTTGCCATTTCCGTAAACTCCTCAGACCCGACGCTTTTTCGGCGGCCGGCAACCGTTATGCGGTATCGGCGTCACGTCAACGATGTTGGTGATCTTGTAACCCAGCGCGTTCAGTGCGCGAACCGATGATTCACGCCCGGGTCCCGGGCCCTTGATACGGACCTCGAGGTTCTGCAGCCCGTATTCCTGGGCAGTGCGTCCGGCAGCATCCGCAGCTACCTGGGCAGCAAACGGCGTGCTCTTGCGTGAACCACGAAAACCGGCGCCGCCGGAAGTCGCCCACGACAGGACGTTGCCCTGCCGGTCGCTCAGGGTAATGATCGTGTTATTGAAAGAAGCGTGGACGTGCGCAATGCCGTCGACCACTGTCTTTTTGACTTTCTTCTTCCTGACTGTCTTTGGTTTGGCCATCTCGTTATCGCCTTATCGCTTAATCGGACGCCTCGGACCCTTCCGGGTACGGGCATTGGTCTTGGTTTGCTGGCCCCTGACCGGCAATCCACGCCGGTGGCGCAGCCCGCGGTAGCAGCCCAGGTCCATCAGCCGCTTCAGGTTCATCGCCACTTCACGGCGAAGGTCACCTTCAACCGTCAGGTTTGAAACCTGATTGCGAATGGCCTCAATTTCGGGTTCGGTCAGATCCCGGATACGCGTATCGGCCGCCACGTTGGCGACCTCGCATATCTGCAGTGCGCGTGTGCGCCCAATACCATAGATGCTGGTTAAAGCCACCCAGGCATGCTTCTGAACCGGTAAGTTGACTCCCGCGATGCGAGCCATACTACGTACTCCTGTCTTGACTGTTGCCGCCCCTTCGAATTCGAAGGGTAAAACGACCCATTATATCCAAACGCTGGCAGCTGCGAAAGCCCGCAAACCCCTGATTTTCAAACAAAGGTGCAGAGTTTCCCATCAGCCCTGGCGCTGCTTGTGTTTCTTGTCCGTGCAAATCACGTACACGATGCCTTTACGGCGCACGATCTTGCAATTACGGCAGATTTTTTTAACCGAAGCTTGCACTTTCATGGCAGCTCTCCTCGAAATTCCTAATAAGCCTGTTGCACTATCGCCTGACCACGCCTGAACGCCCATAGGACTTCAGGTTGGCCTTCTTCATCAGGCTGTCGTACTTGTGTGAAATCAGGTGTGCCTGGACCTGTGCGATAAAATCCATGATCACGACCACGACAATCAGCACAGACGTGCCGCCGAAATAAAATGGCACGGCCCAGAATGCGCGCATCACGTCCGGCAACAGGCACACTGCCACCAGGTACAGCGAACCGACCATCGTCAAGCGGGTCAGAACGTTATCAATGTAATCAGCAGTCTGACGCCCCGGGCGTATACCCGGAATGAATGCGCCGGAACGCTTCAGGTTGTCCGCTGTTTCTTTCGAATTAAACACCAGCGCGGTGTAAAAGAAACAGAAGAAAATAATCAACGCCGAGAACAACAGGGTGTACGGCAGGTTGCCCGGCGTCATTGCCGCTGCAACGTCCGTCAACCACGACAGGTTGCCGGTGGTGGAAAACCAGGTCGCCAGCGTTGACGGAAATATCACGATGCTCGAAGCGAAGATCGCCGGAATCACGCCGGACATGTTTATCTTCAGCGGCAGGTGCGTCTGCTGGTTCTGGTAAGCGACTTTGCCCTGGCGTTGTGCGTAGTTGACCGTTATTCGGCGTTGTCCGCGCTCGACCCTGACAATGAAGTAGATTACGCCGAGAATCAGGGCGAGGATGAACAGCGTCGCAGGGATACTGAGCTGGCCGGTGTTGACCAGTTCAAGCGTGCCGGCAACTGCGCGAGGCAAGCCCGCCACGATTCCGGCGAAAATAATCAGCGAAATGCCGTTGCCAACACCACGCTCGGTTATCTGCTCGCCGAGCCACATCAGGAACACCGTGCCCGCGGTCAGCGTTACGACGGCCGTAAACAGGAAGCCAAATCCGGGCGCGAATACCACCGCGGCCTGGGACTGCAATGCAATGGCCACGCTGCCGGCCTGGAATGCCGCCAACACGACCGTGAAAATTCGCGTGTACTGGGTAATTTTCTGGCGGCCGCTGGAGCCTTCCTTCTTCAACTGCTGCAGCTGCGGCACAGCGCTGGACATCAACTGCATGATGATCGACGCCGAGATGTATGGCATCACACCCAGTGCAAACAACGAGAAACGCTCTAACGCGCCCCCTGTGAACAGGTTGAAGACGTCGATAATCGTGCCCTGCTGTGAGTCCATGAACTGCAGCAAAGCCTGTGGGTTAACGCCCGGAACCGGGATAAACGTACCAATGCGGTAAACGATCAGCGCCACCAGCACGAACAGCAATCGCTGCCGCAGCTCGGTGAGCCGGCCCAGTCCGCCCAGCGTTTCCGCCATTTGTGAAGGCGATCGCGACATTACTCGACCTTACCGCCAGCCGCTTCGATCACGGCTTGTGCACCCTTGGTGACGCCTACGCCGCTGACGGTGATCGCACGGTCCAGTTCACCGGTGTTGATGATCTTGACCTTCTTGATATCCGCGCCCACGACACCCGCCTTCTTCAGGGTTTCCATGTTGATGACATCAGCATCCATGGCGGCCAATTGGTAAAGCCGCACTTCGGCACTGTGTCGCGCAATTCGCGATGCAAAGCCGCGCTTGGGCAAACGCCGTTGCAAAGGCATCTGTCCACCTTCGAATCCGACCTTGCTGTAACCACCGGAACGTGATTTCTGGCCCTTGTGGCCGCGACCCGCGGTTTTACCCGTGCCCGAGCCGATACCACGGCCAACGCGCTTGCGGTCTTTCTTGCTGCCCTCTGCCGGGCTGATATTGTTCAGTTTCATGTTTGTACTTTCCAATTTAAAGGGGTCAGAGCCCTTTATTCATCGTGGTTCGCAGTCAATGCCATTGGAGCAGAGCGAAAAAGGGCTCTGACCCCATTCAAATCAGGCCTCTTCCACTCGTACCATGTATTCGATTTTTCGGGCCATACCACGAATGGATGGCGTGTCTTCCAGCGTCACGGTCTGATGCATGCGCTTCAATCCCAGACCGCGAACGCATTCGCGATGTTTGGGTTGTGCACTGATCGGAGACCGAACCAGGGTTACCTTGATCTGTTTCTTAGCCATGATTTGCCAGGATCTCTTCTACGTTTTTGCCGCGCTTGGCCGCAATGGCCTCGGGGCTGTACATTTTCTGCAGGCCCTTGATCGTTGCGCGAACCAGGTTAATCGGGCTGTTGGAGCCTACGCTTTTGGCCAGGACATTGTGCACGCCTACTGTTTCAAGGACCGCACGCATGGCGCCACCGGCGATCACGCCTGTTCCTTCAGAAGCAGGCTGCATGTAGATCTTCGACCCGCCATGGCTGGCCTTGACCGGATGCCACAATGTGCCTTCCTTGAGCTGCACGTTGATCATGTTGCGGCGCGCCTTTTCCATCGATTTCTGGATGGCGACCGGCACTTCACGCGCCTTGCCATAGCCAAAACCGACCTTGCCGTCACCATCGCCGACAACACTGAGCGCGGTAAATCCGAAAATGCGGCCACCTTTGACGACCTTGGCCACACGGTTGACGGCGACCAGCTTCTCGGTCATGCCGTCGCTGTTTTCTCTGTCCATTCTTGCCATTACTGTTACCTAGTTTCCTGATACGGGTCCGTTAGAACTGGAGGCCGGCCTCGCGGGCCGCGTCTGCCAGTTCCTTGATCCGGCCGTGATACTTGAAGCCGGAACGGTCAAATGCAACGCTTGTCACTCCTGCAGCGACGGCTTTTTCCGCAACTGCCTTGCCCACCGCCACGGCGGCAGCCTTGTTTGAAGTGCTATCCAGCCCTTCGCGCACACCCTTCTGCAAGGTTGATGCGGCGGCCAGCACATTTCCGGCATCACCATCAATCACCTGGGCATAGATGTGTCGTCCACTGCGATGTACAGTCAGGCGCGGAACACCGAGCCTGCGCATGTGAACACGCGCCTTGGTTGCGCGCCGGATTCTTGCTGTTTTCTTGTTCATCTCAAATACCTCTGAATTCAGCCGCGGCCCGGTCAGGCCTTCTTGGCTTCCTTCCTGACGACGCGTTCATCTGAATAGCGCACACCTTTACCCTTGTAGGGCTCGGGCGGCCTGAAAGCGCGAATTTCCGCCGCTGCCTGCCCGACACGCTGCTTGTCGCAACCGGTCAGGATAATTTCCGTCTGGGACGGCGTCTCAACCGACACGCCTTCCGGCATCTTGTAGTCAATTGCGTGCGAGAAACCCAGCGCCAGGTTCAGGCTGTTGCCCTGGGCCTGTGCCCGGTAACCCACACCGATCAGGGTCAGCTTCTTCTCGAAGCCTTCACTGACACCGGTGACCATGTTATTGACCAGGGCCCGGAATGTTCCGGCCATGGCAACGTCCTTGGGCTTGTCCCAGACGATCTTGTACGAACCATCATCCTGTTCCAGCTTGATGGCCGGGTGCAGATCGAGACTCAGTTGGCCTTTGGGCCCTTTTACCGACACCTGCGAACCGTTGATGTTCAGTTCGACACCATTGGGCAACGTGATCGGATTACTTGCTACGCGTGACATGTTGTTCTCCGCTCTGACCCGTTAGGAAACGAAGCACAAGACTTCGCCGCCCTGCCCCGTCGCGCGGGCCTGGGCGTCGGTCATGATGCCTTTCGAGGTGCTGACAATGGTGATGCCGAGACCATCAAATACTTTTGGGATCTCGTCCTTGCCACGATACTGGCGCAGGCCGGGACGGCTGGCGCGCTTGATCATATCGATCACGCCACGCCCTTCGAAATACTTCAGCGTCACTTCGAGGGTCGGCTTGCCAGCCACCTCGATCTCGTTGAAGTCATTGATATAGCCTTCGTCCTTCAATACGCTGGCAATACCCTTCTTTACCTTGGATGCCGGAATTTCAACCGTCACCTTGCGGGTTGCCTGTGCGTTGCGGATACGCGTCAGCATATCGGCTATTGGATCACTCATGCTCATTTGTTCTTTCCTGTCTCGTTACTGCCGGAGCCTTGCTCCGCCATTCAGTTTCTTACCAACTCGCCTTGCGCAGGCCCGGAACATCGCCGCGCATGGCTGCCTCGCGCAGCTTGTTGCGGCCGAGGCCAAACTTGCGATAGAAGCCTCGCGGGCGTCCCGAAATGGCGCAGCGGTTTCGCTGGCGCGCCGGGCTCGAATCACGCGGCAATTTCTGCAACGCAAACATGGCATCTTCGCGCTCTTCGTAACTGCTGTCCGGGTTCGAAATAATTGCCTTCAGTTCGGCACGCTTCTTGGCGTACTTACGAACCAGCTTGGCACGCTTCTTCTCGCGATTGATCATGGATACTTTGGCCATGGTGCTTCCTATTTTTCCTTGAACGGAAAGTTGAACGCTTTCAGCAGCGCCAATCCTTCTTCGTTCGTCCGGGCAGTCGTGGGGATGGGGATGTCCATCCCGCGGATCGCGTCCACCTTGTCGAAATCGATTTCGGGGAACATGATCTGCTCTTTCACGCCCAGCGAATAATTACCGCGCCCGTCAAACGACTTAGGGCTCAAACCACGGAAATCGCGAACGCGCGGAATGGAGATATTCACCAGGCGGTCGAGAAACTCGTACATCCGCTCACGGCGCAGCGTGACTTTGCAGCCCACCGGCCAGCCATCGCGAATCTTGAACGATGCGACCGACTTGCGAGACAGGCGCACGATAGGCTTCTGCCCGGAAATCGCTGTCATGTCACCGGTAGCGCGCTCCATCACTTTCTTATCCGTAACGGCTTCACCGACACCCATGTTGAGGGTGATCTTGGTGATTTTCGGAACCTCCATGATGTTGGAGAGCTTCAACTCCTCCATCAACTGGGGAACCACCGTTTCCTTGTAGTAATTCTGTAGTCTGGACATATCTGGTTCTGCCTATCAGATGTCTACGGCTTCGCCGTTAGACCTGAAAATCCTGACCTTGCGACCATCTTCGAGCGTCTTGATGCCAACCTTGTCCGCCTGGTTGGTGACGGGGTTGAACAGCTGTACGTTCGAAATATGGATCGGGGCCTCTTTTTCGACGATGCCGCCCGGCACATTCCTGCCCGGGTCCGGCTTGGTGTGGCGCTTGACCATGTTCGCGTTCTCGACCAGCACACGGTTATCGCCGAGCATGCTCAGCACATGGCCGCGCTGGCCTTTGCTGCGTCCGGCGATCACGATCACTTCGTCGCCTTTTTTAATCCGGTTCATTTCAAAAACTCCACTTAAAGCACTTCGGGCGCAAGCGACACGATCTTCATGAACTTCTCGCCACGAAGCTCGCGTGTCACCGGGCCGAAAATTCGCGTGCCGATCGGTTCGTGCTTCGGGTCCAGCAGCACGGCTGCATTGCCGTCAAAACGGATTAATGAGCCATCCGGGCGACGCACGCCTTTGCGGGTCCGTACGACAACAGCGTCGTAAACCTCACCTTTCTTGACCTTGCCTCGCGGAATGGCATCCTTGACGGTCACCTTGATGACATCGCCTATATGCGCGTAACGCCGCTTCGAGCCGCCCAGTACCTTGATGCACTGGACCTCGCGCGCACCGCTGTTATCCGCTGCGCTCAACATGCTTTGCATTTGAATCATTGTTCTTTCCTCGGCCTTCGTGCGCTTACTGCGCGCGCTCCAGCACTTCAATCACGCGCCATGCCTTGTGCTTCGACAGGGGCCGGCATTCGGCGATCATCACCTTGTCCCCTTCGTTGCAATCATTGCTTTCGTCGTGCGCGTGAACCTTGGTTGAACGCTTGATGTACTTTCCATACAGCGGGTGCTTGACCTGCCGTTCCAGCTTGACGGTCACCGTCTTGTCCATCTTGTCGCTGACCACCATTCCGACCTTGGTCCGCTTGACTTCTGCCATGGCGCTCATGCTTTGCTTCCTTCTTTGCTCTTCTGAGTCAGAATAGTCTTGACGCGGGCGATGTCGCGGCGCACGCGGCGCAACTCGTGCGGCTGGCCCAGTTGCCCGGTACCTTTCTGCATGCGCAGGCTGAACTGCTCCTTGAGCAATTCGCTCAATTCGCTGCGCAGATCACTCTCACTCTTGTTTCTGAATTCCTGAATATCCATCACATCACCGAACGGGTCACGAATGTGGTTTTCACCGCCAGCTTCGCTGAAGCCAGGCGGAACGCTTCGCGGGCTGCTTCCTCGGAAACGCCCTGGATTTCGTACAACACGCGACCCGGTTGAACCGGCGCCACCCAGTACTCGACATTACCCTTGCCTTTACCCATGCGGACTTCAACCGGCTTCTTGGTAATGGGCTTATCCGGGTAAACGCGGATCCACAACTTGCCGCCACGCTTGACGTAGCGGGTGATCGCACGGCGCGCCGCTTCGATCTGGCGTGCGGTGACAAAGCCACGGGTGGTCGCTTTCAGGCCGTATTCACCAAAGCTGACCTTGTTACCCACGTGGGCCAGGCCGCGGTTACGTCCTTTCATCTGCTTTCTGAATTTTGTACGCTTGGGCTGAAGCATTGCCTACTCTCCTAGCTCGCTGCCTTCTGGCCGCGGTTGTCCTCGGCCTTAGGCGCATAAAGGTCGAAAATTTCGCCCTTGTAAATCCAAACTTTTACGCCCAGCACGCCGTAGGTGGTCTTGGCTTCTACGAAGCCGTAATCCACGTCGGCACGCAGCGTGTGCAACGGCACCTGGCCTTCGCGGTACCATTCGCTGCGGGCGATATCGGCGCCATTCAACCGTCCCGATACGCAAACCTTGATACCCAGCGCGCCAAGACGCATCGAGTTGCCCACGGCACGCTTCATGGCGCGACGGAACATGATTCGGCGCTCGAGCTGCTGGGCGATGCCCTCGGCAACCAGCTGTGCGTCGAGTTCCGGCTTGCGGATCTCGGCGACGGTAATGTGCGTCGGCACACCCATCAGGTTGCTGACATCGCGGCGCAGGCGATCAATGTCCTCGCCCTTCTTGCCGATCACGATGCCCGGACGCGCGGTGTGAATGGTGATCCTCGCAGACTTGGCCGGCCGCTCAATAGTGATACGGCTGACGGCTGCCTGGGCGAGACGCTTCTGCAGGAATTCACGAACCTCGAGGTCCGATTTCAACTGTTCGGCGTAGTCACCTTTTTCGGCATACCACGTTGAGTTCCAATCCTTGGCGATGCCGAGGCGGATACCTGTTGGATGTACTTTCTGGCCCATAATTTATTCCGGTTTTCCTGCCCAGGCCCTATGCCTGGTCTGCCACGGTCAGTGTGATATGACTGGTGCGCTTCAAAATCCGCGTTCCGCGGCCCTTGGCACGCGCGCGACCACGTTTCATCGTCGGACCTTCGTCAACCATGATCGTGTGTATTTTCAGCTCGTCGATGTCCGCGCCCTCGTTATGCTCGGCGTTGGCAATCGCTGACATCAGCACCTTCTTGACGATGTGCGCCGCCTTCTTGGTACTGAAGGTCAGCAGCTGTTCCGCCTTTTCTACCGGCATACCGCGTACCTGGTCTGCAACCAGCCGCACTTTTTGTGCGGAGATACGCGCATTGCTCAATTTTGCTGTCACCTGCATCACAAAATTCCTTTATTTCGATTTACGGTCGCCGGAGTGACCGCGAAATGTACGCGTCGCGGCAAACTCGCCGAGCTTGTGCCCGATCATCTGGTCGTTGATCAGGATCGGCACGTGCTGGCGCCCGTTGTGCACAGCAATGGTCAGTCCGACCATGTCCGGCAGGATCATCGAACGGCGCGACCAGGTCTTGATTGGCCGCTTGTTGTTGGTTTCAACCGCGTTGCGCACCTTCTCGGCGAGATGGTGATCAATGAACGGCCCTTTTTTGATTGATCTTGGCATATCAGCTACCCGTCTTCTTACGTGAACGCGAACGCACAATGTATTTGTCGGTACGCTTGTTACTGCGTGTTTTGTGACCCTTGGTCGAAACGCCCCACGGCGTGACGGGGTGACGACCGCCAGAGGTCTTGCCTTCACCACCACCATGCGGGTGATCGACCGGGTTCATGGCGACACCGCGCACGGTCGGGCGAATACCCTTCCAGCGCTTGGCGCCCGCTTTCCCGAGCTTCTCGAGGTTGTGTTCAGAATTCGAGACTTCGCCAATCGTCGCTTTGCAACGGGTCGGTACTTTGCGCATCTCGCCAGAGCGAAGTCGCAACGTTGCATACTGACCCTCACGCGCCACCAACTGCACGGCGGCACCGGCACTGCGCGCAAGCTGTGCGCCCTTGCCCGGCTTGAGCTCGACGCAATGCACCACCGTACCTACCGGGATGTTGCGCAACGGCAATGCATTGCCCGGCTTGATGGCTGAATTCCGGCCACTGCTTACCGGGTCGCCTGCACGCATTCCCTTGGGCGCGATGATGTAGCGACGTTCGCCGTCGCTGTACAGCACAAGGGCAATATGGGCACTGCGGTTGGGATCATATTCGATCCGCTCCACGCGGCCCTGGATGCCTTCCTTGTCACGCTTGAAATCAATAACGCGATAGTGCTGCTTGTGCCCGCCGCCACGATGACGCGTGGTGATGCGACCGCTGTTGTTGCGCCCGCCCGTGCTGGACTTCTTTTCCAGCAGGCTGGCGTGCGGCGCACCCTTGTGCAGGTGCTCATGCCGCACGCGCACGACGCCGCGGCGTCCTGGCGATGTTGGTTTTGCTTTAACGATTGCCATAACAATTCGTCCTTACGCTGATTCACCGCCCAGGAAATCCAGAGCCTGGCCTTCCTGAACTCGTACGTATGCTTTCTTCCAGTTACTGCGCTTGCCGGCACGGGCCTTGAACGTCTTGTTCTTGCCCTTGACGTTGACGACCCGAACTGACTCGACATTGACCTCGAACAACTCTTCGACAGCGTTCTTGATGTCGGCCTTGTTGGCGTGGGTCGCGACGCGGAATACGTACTGGTTTCCTAATTCACCTACACGGGAGGTTTTCTCGGTTACCCGCGGAGCCAGGAGTACGTTGTACAAGTGATCTTTGCTCATCCCAGCCACTCCTGAATTTTCTTCACCGCATCAACGGTGATCACAACCGTGTCGCTCGACACCAGGCTCACCGGGTCAAGCCCCGCCACGTCAACCACGTTGACATGGGCCAGGTTGCGCGCTGCCAGGTACAGGTTTTCATCAACCTCAAGCGCCACGATCAGGCAGCGGCTGGCGTCCAGGTCTTCAAGCTTCTGCTTGAGCAACGCGGTACGCGGTTCGCCGATACCGAATTCGTCAATCACCACCAGGCGGTCCTGGCGGACGAGTTCCGACAGGATGGACTGGATGGCACCGCGATACATCTTGCGGTTGACCTTCTGGCTATGGTCCTTGGGCTGTGCGGCGAATGTCACCCCGCCACCGCGCCACAACGGGCTGCGAATGGTGCCCACGCGGGCCCGGCCGGTGCCTTTCTGGCGCCACGGCTTCTTGCCGCCGCCACTTGCCGCCGAACGATTCTTCTGAGCCTTGGTTCCAGCGCGTGCGCCGGCCAGGTAAGCCGTGACCACCTGGTGCACCAATGCTTCTGAGAAATCCCGGCCGAACGTGGCGTCCGAAACCTGGATATCACTTCCACCTGAAACTGCGAGTTTCATAACATCTTTCCCTGTCAGTGCAGCTTGACTGACGGCTTGACGGCCACGTGGCCGCCCGGCGCGCCGGGTACTGCACCCTTGATCAAAAGCAGGTTACGCTCGGTGTCGATCTGAACCACTTCAAGGTTCTGGGTCGTCACCCGTTCATCACCCATGTGCCCCGCCATCTTCTTGCCTTTAAATACCCGGCCCGGCGTCTGGCACTGGCCAATAGAGCCTGGCGCCCGGTGCGACAACGAGTTGCCGTGCGTGGCGTCCTGCATGCTGAAATTGTGCCGTTTGACCGTTCCGGCAAATCCTTTACCTTTGCTGGTACCGGTC
>JABDJL010000013.1 GCA_013002505.1 Lysobacterales bacterium
GGCATCCTGAACCGGTGCAGACTTCCACATCAATATCAGAATTGGAAATGTCACCTTTCACCGCACGCACTTGTTGAACAGTCATCATATAAGACCCGATCCATGCGGCGGCGTGTGCTCTTGCAGAAACCTCTCCGTCTCCTCCAGCGCAACCATCGGCGTCGTCGCCACCTACCGTGCACTCATCGATGTCAATGGTGCCTTCCGCCCGTGTCGTGAAGTACGCGGTGATGTCGTAGGTTCCCTGGTCCAGGTTTGGCACGACAAAATTGAAATGATTGGCGGAAACAGTTTCCAGAATCAGCCCAATCTCTTCGTCGCTGACGATGCACTCAAGCGATACGTCAATAACGCCGTCGGGGGTATCGATATAGCCATCGTCGCCAGGATTGAGGCCATTTTCATCTGTGCCGCCGGTGAAGTCTTCGCACGACTCGATGACACCACCCAGGGTGGCTTCAAGTGTCTGGACACGCGATGCCAGGGTGATATCGCCGGGAAGGGCCACTGCGCCACAGGAGGTACCGTCACCTGGCCCACAATCTCCAACTCGGTGTGCAACGATGACCACAGCGCCACTGGCATCGGCAATCGCCCTGGCAGACCCACCGTTCTTGCCCTTAACCGAGGTATCCGTTGTCAGCCCTACTTCAGCCGACAGCCCGACCAGGAGTTCCTTGCCTTGCGGAACCTTAATCCGGGCAAACGTGTAACCCTCATTCTGTTGGAAATCCGAGGCGTCCACGGTGCCGTCAACCGTGATCATTGAAGTCAAATACGGTCCGTTATTCCCATACACAGCGGAAAACTTCGCCGATGGTGCTGCTATCGCTGTAGCGGAAAAAATAGTGGCAGATAATGCCAGCGTGATCAGAGTTTTGTTCATGATTCCCTCACAATTTGTTTTGCCCGGATCGACCGGGCTGCTTGGTATTTTGCCGCCGGTTCCCTGGCAGCAGGATCAGAGATAATAGAACACTCGTATTTGACGTGCAATTAAGCGTTTAATGAAAACCCCGCAGTTGCGGGGTTCCAGTCCCTTCCGGTGTTCCCAGAAGCTATTTTGCATTTGCCAGATGAATTTACTGTGACAATTTGATGAAAACCTGACCAGCGGTTGCAGGTTTCAGATTAACGTCAGCCGAAATCGCCCAGCAGGGCTGTGCGCGTGGCTTCCGGCACGATGGTTTCATGTCGATACATGTCATGGTTAGTACCTGCCAAAAAGGCCGCACCGTTTTGTAAAGCGGCAATCATTTCGGGCGTGAACTCGAAACGCATGAAGTGGACTGCCGAGGTTTTCTCCTCGTTGCTGCGCTCAAGATCCTCGTTGGCGATCGCGTAGACCCGGTCAGTACCTTCGACCTGCATCCACACGAGGTTCTCGATGCCCTTGAGCGCCGCCAGCTGTGTTCTGCGCTCTTCGACATCCTGGTACTCCAGCATGGCGGTGCATTTGAGGTTATTGCCATCAGGAATCAGCGGGTTGTAGGCCTGCAGTTCATCCTCGATGCCGTCGGCTTCGAAAATGCGCTCGATGCGCAGCATCTCCTGCACCTGGTACTGGATGGTCAGGCGGTCTTCGAAGTAAAGGTTCAGGTGGGGTCCCAGCGCCACGCGTCGGTGTTTCTTGTGCTCAATGACGCGTTGACGGAAAGACTGCCGCTGTTCGGCGTATTGCTCCAGGCTCATCAGTTGATTTCGGGTCAATGGTTCCATGCAATTCTGTTCCAGGTTCATGTCCGGATTATCAAAGCCCGTACGCCAGCTTCAGCAGCGTCAATGGACTGGTTTCACCATGTTTCAGTTCCAGTTCGCTACCGATCTGGGTGGCCGCCATCGGGCAATCCGAGACCAGGTAATCGGCCTCGGACTTTTTCACGCGACTGACCACCGGGCGCGCTATTTTCTGAGACTTGGCATAGGTTCCGGTGCGAACGCCGTAGGTGCCGTCGTGGCCAGAACAGCGCTCGATCGGGATGATTTCCGAGCCCGGAACCAGTTCCAGTATCTGCCTCGTCTTGGGGCCGATGTTCTGCACACGCTGGTGACAGGGCACATGCCATGCCACCCTGCCGATCGGGTTTTTGAATTCAGTGTTGAGCAAGCCCGCCTTGTGGCGATGGTGCAGGTATTCGAAGGGGTCAAATATGTGCGCCCGAACTTTTTGCACGTCGGCATCATCCGGGTACATCAAGGGCAGTTCCTGCTTGAACATCAGCACGCAGGACGGGATGGCCGCGACGATGTCATGACCCTGGTCAACCAGCTTCGCCAGTTCCGGGATGTTCTTACGCTTGTACTTGTCGACGGTTTTCAGGTCGCCCTGTTCGAGCTTGGGCATGCCGCAGCATCGTTCTTTCGAAACCAGCCTGACCGGAATCGAATTGTGCTCGAACACCTGTAGCAGGTGTTCGCCAATATCGGGTTCATTGACATTGCAGTAGCAGGTGGCAAACAGGGCCGCCTTGCCCCTGGTCGGTCCGGCTTCGAGCACCTCGAATCGCCCTGGCTGGTGATCGTCCAGTCGCCTGCGCAAAGTATCGGTGTGGAAACGAGGCAGGTGCGCATCCCGGTGGATGTCGAGCGTTTTCTCCAGTGCCTTGCGCATGGTCGGACTGCCGGCGGCAGCGTTGACGGCCTGGCTGATCACCGGGATACTGCCGATCGTGCCGGACATCCTGGTGTTGCTGATCAGGCGGTGGCTGATTTTCCGCTCGCCTTTTTTGAACTGCGTGGCCTTGGCACGCAGCATCAGGTGTGGAAAATCGATGTTCCATTCGTGAGGCGGGATATAAGGACACTTGGTCTGGTAGCACAGGTCGCACAGAAAACACTCATCCACCACCGACCAGTAGTCCTTCCGGTCCACGCCATCCATTTCAAAAGTGGGAGACTCGTCAACGAGATCAAACAGGGTGGGGAAAGCGTCGCACAGGGAAACGCAGCGCCGGCAACCGTGGCACAGGTCAAAAACCCTTTCCAGCTCATCGAGCAAGGGCTCCTCGGCGTAAAACTCCGGACTCTTCCAGTCCAGCGCGTGCCGTGTCGGTGCCTCGAGGCTGCCTTCGCGTGGTGTTTCCGTCGGTCCTGTCATCACTTTCACCGTATCGGGAGACTTTGCTCAGCATTCAACTGGGGATTGGCTGTTGAGCTTCTTTTCCTGCTTCAGAGCTTCATGCCCATTCGTTCATGGACGAACGAACGCAAGCGGCAGCGCGACGCAGGAGCGAAGCAGAGTCACGCCCCTGCGTAGCGACATGCAGCTGGCACATCGAGGTGCCATGCTGCTCATTCATGTAAGCCCAGGCACGCTTTGTGAAAGGGGCGCTCAAAGCGCCCCAGGAAAAGCATACGCCTGGGACGCTCAGTCCAGCTCGTCGAGCGCTTTCTGAAAACGGTTGGCGTGAGAGCGTTCGGCCTTCGCCAGCGTTTCGAACCAGTCTGCGACCTCGTCAAACCCTTCCTCACGCGCCGCCGAGGCCATGCCCGGATACATGTCTGTGTATTCATGGGTCTCACCGGCAATGGCTGCCTTCAGGTTGTCAGGAGTGTTGCCGATTGGTAAGCCGGTGGCCGGGTCGCCGGATTCTTCGAGGTACTCGAGATGGCCGTGCGCATGGCCGGTTTCACCTTCGGCGGTTGAACGAAATACGGCCGCCACGTCGTTGTAACCTTCGACATCCGCTTTCTGGGCAAAATAGAGATAACGGCGATTGGCCTGCGATTCGCCGGCAAATGCATCCTTCAGATTTTGTTCGGTCCTGGTGCCTTTGAGAGACATGTCGTAACTCCTCCGGGTTTGGCTTGTTCAATTTAATCGTACAAGTTGCTTTGTTGCGCGTGAAATTGAATAAGTTTATGGCTGTAATAGGAACTGCTTATTGAAGTTGAGAAGCTGTTCGCGCGTCAAGCTGTTAATGCCTTTAATTTGACTGTTAACATGTAACGGCGCAAAACAGGCGTGTTTCTGGATCAAAAGATGAGCGGTCTGATCAGGTTTCTACCCTTTCTCGCGGCGGTCGTGCTGGTAGCCGGATTTGGCGGCATGTTTGCTCCCGGAGAATGGTACGCGGGCCTGGACAAGCCGCCATGGAACCCGCCTTCCTGGGTTTTTGCGCCGGTGTGGAGCCTGTTGTACCTGATGATGGCGGCGGCGGCATGGATGGTATGGGAAAGTGGCCACGAGCGTCGCAAGCGGGCGCTGACCTGGTGGGCGATCCAACTGGTTCTGAACGGGGCGTGGTCGTGGTTGTTTTTCGGGCTTCACAGGCCGGGATGGGCTTTTGGTGAAATGCTGCTTCTTTTTGTCGCGATCGCCATCACTTTCGATCAGTTTCGCCGCGTGCGCCGGCCGGCAGCCTACTTGTTGATCCCTTACATGGTGTGGGTTGCCTTTGCATTGTTGCTGAACCTGTCCTTGTGGCAACTCAATGGCGGTGGCCTGGCCAGCGTGTTGGGGGTTAGCGGCTGAGCATAGTATTGCAGTGCATCCAGCGAGGCCTGGCCTGGCATCGAGCCCAGGATCAGGATCTTCGAGCGCGAATCGGCAATGGGTGAGAAGCCTTTGATCACCTGGTGGTTCGGCCCCGCGCTCACCGCTCAGTTGTTTCGATAAATCTCGCCGCCCTTCATGACGAAGCGAACATCCTGCAACAGGCTGATGTCCTCGAGCGGGTTGCCGTTTACCGCCACGATATCGGCATAGTAGCCCACTGCAATGCGGCCCAGTTGTGCTTCGCGGCCGAGCAGGTCTGCCGCGGTTACGGTTGCAGCCCGAATGGCCTCCATCGGCGTCATGCCGCCATCGACCATCAGGCTGAATTCGGTGGCATTATCACCGTGTGCGGAAACACCGCTGTCGGTGCCGAATGCAATTTCGACGCCGGCCTCGTGTGCCTTTTTAAAGGTCGCAAAAATCTGTGGTCCCACGGCCAATGCCTTGGGACGAATAATTTCCGGGAAATAGCCTTCTTCTTTTGCTTTGCGACCGACAAAATCACCGGCCAGCATGGTCGGCACCAGGAAAGTGCCGCGTTCCTTCATCAGTTCCATGATGTCCGGCGTCATGAAAGTGCCATGCTCAATAGACCGAACCCCGGCAAGCACGGCTCGGCGCATGCCTTCTTCGCCATGCGCGTGGGCTGCCACGCCCATGCCGTATTCATTGGCCGTTTCAATCAAGGCATCGAGCTCGCTTTGTGTGAACTGTGGATTCTGGCTGTTGCTGGCCAGGCTCAGCACACCACCGGTAGCTGTGATCTTGATCACGTCAGCACCGCGCTTGTAGCGGTACCGGACAGCCTTGCGGGCTTCATCGGGGCTGTTGATCACTCCCTCGTTCGGCCCGGGGTCGCCCATCAGGTCAGGCCGGTGGCCGTTGGTCGGATCAGCATGTCCGCCGGTGGTGGCAATGGATTTTCCGGCCGCAAATATTCTTGGTCCAATGGCATGCCCGGCTGATATTGCATTGCGCAGCGCCACCGTCTCGAAGGACTGGTCGCCCATGTCCCGCACCGTGGTAAAGCCGGCGTTCAGCGTGATGCGGGCAAAATGCGCGGCCTTGAGCGTGTAGTCAGCCTCGCTTTGAACGAAGCGCTTGATGTAGTGGTTCGGCGAGTTCTGATGCTTCAGGTGCACATGCATGTCCATCAGTCCGGGCAGGCATGTGTCCAGTTCGATTCGCTGCTGCGCCTCGTTGCCGGCCATCATCTTGTCTATTTCGCTGGCCGTTCCGACCGCCTTGATGCGTTCACCTTCAACGAGTATATGGATGTCTTCCAGCAACTCGCCGTCCGAAACATCGACCAGTTGCGCGCATTCAAGCACGGTGGTCTGGGCGAGGGCATTGGCAGCAAGCACAGTGAGTGCAGCAATCATCAATATGCGTTTCATCAGAATGGTTCCTTCATTGATCAGCCGCCGATCAACTGGCCAAGGCGTCCCGTAAGGATGGCCAGGTAGTTGCCCAGTGCATATCCAATCAGCGCCATGAGAATGGAAGCCGGCACCAGCGATTCACGATGATGTGCGGCGACAATCGGCGCCGAGGCTGCACCACCGATATTGGCCGCCGAAGCAATGGCAAGCGTGTGTACGTCAACCCGGAATATCCACGCGCCGGCCAGCACGAAGACGCCGTGAATGGCAATCCATACGTAGGCCATGGCCACGAAACCGGCAGTCTGCTGCCAGTCGATACTGCTCAGGTCCATCGTGGCGCCAACGCGTGCGACATAAACATAAATGATGGCCATGGCGATGGTCTGTGCGGCCGGCAGATTACGCGCCGGCGTCACGGAAGTGATCAGCGCCATGGTCGTGACCAGCAGGATCAGCCACGTGGACGCGGTGATGACGGTCGCGCCGCCGACCACGACCGGTGGCAGAACATCGGACAGCTCGATGGCAATCCAGGTGAAACCGAGTGCCAGTAGTGCCAGGTAGAGCAACTGGATCATGCTCGGCGCTTTTTCATCGGTGGCCAATTCGGCCGCGGCCTTTTCCATCTGGGCGAGCCGTCCTTCGGGAACCCGTGCCCAGCGGTTGAATCGATCTGCAAATGCCTTGCAGCCCAGCAACAGGGGCAGCCATACCAGGTAGACCATCTGGTCGGCTGCTGCGGCCATCGTCAGGTCGGTCGCAGACCCATCCAGCGCGGCGTGTGCCGCGGTCATATTTCCGGTGCCGCCAATCCAGCTACCGGCCAGCGTGCCAAATGCCTTCCAGCTGTCAACCGACAGAGGCAGGAAACCGCCCAGGCTGATTGACTGGCCGAGCGTGTAAGCCAGAACGCCTCCCAGGACCACGCCGACGCTGCCGATCAACATCACCAATACACCCTTGCCCATGATGCGCACGGCGCTTAGCACATCCACCTTGATCAGCATCAGCACGATGAAAACCGGCAGGCCATATTGCCGCAGGAAATCGTAGGCCTCGCTCTTGAACGGAATAATACCGCCATTGGAGAGCAGCACCGGGGACGCGTAAATGAAAATCAGCGGCGGCAGGAAATTAAACACCCCCCAGCGGGTTTTCTTTTCAAGCCAGAACCAGAACGAGACAACGCCCACCAACACGGCCATGACGCCCGCCGGTGAAGTGATCAATGCTGTGGACATGGCAACTCCCGTATTCAGTGTGAGCGGAAACGATCCAACAGGGTACAGGCTAATTCGAGACTGTCCAACAGGCGCGGCGTGGCACGACTGATTTCATCGGCCGGCAGGCCGTGCAGCTCGCCTGACTTCACGGCTTGCAGGCGGGGCCATTCGCGCCAGTGCTGCAGCGGGTCAGGTCGGCCACCGACCACGGGCGCCAGCATGATTTCGGGGTCGGCAAGAATGACGGCCTCCCGCGATACCCGTGGTGCAATGACAGCGAGGTCTGCAAAAATGTTGACGCCGCCACACAGCGCCAGTCCGCGGCTCACGATATGCTCGCCGTTTAGCGTGTATAAGGGCCGTTCCGCGACCTGGTAAAAATAGCGCACCGGCTTGAGTCCCGCATAGCGTGCCTGGAGCGCGTCTGCGCGCTGCACCAGTTCATCCGCCCGCGCAAGGCCCGATGCATCGTTGCCGGTTGCTCTGGAAACCATGCGCAGGGTCTCGCCAATCTGGCGGGGGGTGCGCATCTCGATGCGCCAGACTTTCTGGCCAAGCGACTCGAGCCGGTCCAGGGCCGCCGGCGGGTTTCCCGACGTCCAGGCCATCACGAGGTCGGGATCGATCGCAATGATACGTTCCAGGTCAAAACGAAAAGCATCGCCAATACGCGGTAAGCGCTCAGCGTCCGCAGGGTAGTTACTGAACTCAACGGTCGCGATGAGCTTGTCTCCGGCGCCCGCGGCAAAGACCATTTCCGCGAGGCCGGGCGCCAGCGTAATGATGCGTGTCGCCGGGCCTTCAAGCACCAGCTCATGTCCATTGGATTGCGGCAGGCGGATACTTTGTTCAGCCATCACCAGGCCGCTCAGCAGTAGACCGGACAGTAGCCCGGCAATACCCAGGCGTCGGGGGGTCATGAAATAACGTTGATCAGCAACAGCAGTGCGAGGACGGTTAACCAAACTCCGAGCAGCCTCCAGACCAGGTCCATGGCCTGTTTGAGGCAGGAAAGCGGCCCGTCCAGCTGATCGGCATAACCGTCCTGGGCGGCGTGGCCGTGCAGGACGATATCGCGAGCGGCGGCAAGCATGAAGCCGTTACCCCCTTCAAACAGGCCGTGGCCCTGTTCATCGTGATACTTCTTCCATGCGCGGTAAACGGAGTCAAAATCGGTAGATATGGCCAGCGCCAGGGTCATCAGCTGGGCCACCGGCCAGTCCATCACCTGTCGCAGACGCATAAACAAGTCATGCTGCTCCGGCTCAAGCGTCAGGTCGCCCTCGGTGAGGCGATCGGCGATGCGGTAAATCAAGGCACCGTAAATGCCGAGTATGGCAAACCAGAATATGGTGCCAAACCAGCGTTGCAGTGATTCCTTGAACACGAATTCGATGGCATGGGCTTGTTGGTCGACACCCTCGCCCGGCGGTTCATCCCCGAGCAGGGATTCAAGCGCTCGGGCCTGTGCTTCATCGTCGTCCGCATGGATAATCGAGCGGATATCGGTGTCCAGGTCGTGAGGCCCAAAGGTGTAAATCAAAACTGCTATCGCCAACAGGAATGCACCCAGCGTGCCCAGCACGGCAACGACCAGCACGTAAACAGCCCAGGTAACCAGCAGGGGAACGCCAAAGTAAAACAGGAATCCGGTGATGCCGGACCAGCCGGGCAGGTCCTTGCACAGTTCGTTGCATTGCCGGGTCGCCGACTTCAGCCATTCAAAGCGGCGAAGCTGGTCGAGCTCCCGAACGAAGTAGCACAGGCCAAATGCAATGAGAATTGAAATGATGGTCATGCCAATATATCCGGATATCCATTCCTGTCGCCGGTGAAACGACCGGCTGCCACTGATTCTATCAGCAAGCGCCCGTTGACGGCATCAACCCGGTTCACCGCCTGAGCTGGAATTGCCTGCACAAAGCTGCCAGGTCTCCGCCCCCCTGCTTGCGGTACCAGTCGGCGAGCAACTGGAATGCGATCGACACCGGCGGCGACAACAGTACTTCGCTTTTGCGAACAGCTGATTCGAGCTCCGAGATCGTGAACCAGCGCACCTCCTCCAGTTCATCGGAGGGGCCGCATTCCTTGCTCAGCGCCTCGGCGTAAAAGCCACACATGCTCGACGCCGGAAACGGCCATGGCTGAGAGGACACGTACTGAATTTTCCCCAGTTGTACGCCTGACTCTTCGAACACCTCGCGAACCACGGCATCTTCAAGGCTCTCGCCCGGTTCGACGAACCCGGCCAACGTAGAGAACCTTTTCGCCGGCCAGCGCGGGTTTCTGCCCAGCAGGCAGGAATCCTGGTGTGTGACCAGTACAATAATGGCCGGGTCAATTCGGGGAAAAGTGGCGCGCGCGCATTCTTCATTGCTGCATTCAAGCCGGTGGCCAGCCGATTGCAGCAGATTTGCGCTGCCGCACACGCCGCAGAACTGGTGCCGGTGCTGCCAGTAATGCAAGGCCTTGGCGTAGGCGAGTATGCCGGCATGCTTGGCATCCATGTCAATCGACGCCAGCCTCAGGTCGGCGAATTCGGCACCAGGCCGGTCTGCCAGGATGGCATCGCGCTGGCGGTCTGTAATGGATACGGCGAAATAGGTGCGCTTGTAGTCAGTGCCGAGCAAGGTCGGCGGCTGGATCAGCTCCTGGCCGGAAAGCTCGTTGGCGTGCAGGTAAACGGCGATAGTGCCGTCGTCCCCGCGGGATAACAGGCTGCGGCTGCGCCACAGCGGAACCAGGTGGGCATCATCGGCTTGCAGCGCTTGTTCCAGCCACGGCCGGTCATCGCGGCGCTCTACCAGGCGGTCGAGGCGAACGGATGTGAAGCGGTTGCGATTGGAGCGCGACAGCTCATCAATATTCAGCCGCATCGGGGATTTGGCCTATACCGAAAAAGAGGAGCCGCAACCACAGGTGGTCGAAGCATTGGGGTTGCGGATGACAAACTGTGCGCCTTGCAGGCTCTCGGTGTAGTCCACCTCGGCACCCATCAGGTACTGGAAGCTCAGGGGGTCGATGAGCAAAGTGACGCCATCATTGCTGACCGCTATGTCGTCTTTCGCGCGTTCTTCGTCAAACATGAAGCCGTACTGAAAACCCGAGCAGCCGCCGCCGGATATATACACGCGCAAATTCAGTTCCGGATTGCGCTCTTCGAGAATCAGTTCGAGCGCTTTGCGCGCCGCGGCATCAGTAAAACTCAGCGCTTGTTGTTGGCTTGCTTCGTCCATGTACTCACTATGGCGTTTGCAGTGGCCGAATTCAATCACCCGGCAGGTGAATCAGAGACAAGATTCTGGTTCCGGACTTTACTTTTCGGGGCCTGAAAAAAGAAAAGCGGCCGAAGCCGCTGAGTCCCTCATTTTTTATGTTCTTCTCTTTTATGGTTATGGTTTTCGGCAAGACCCCCATGAGAAGGGTTGTGCAGTTTATACTCTTCGGATGGGAATGCGTCAAGCAATGAAGCCATTTACGTGGCGGTATCACGCGTAATGCTGTGGCTTAAATCGTTTCATGTCATTTTCATGGTGACCTGGTTTGCGGGGCTGTTTTACCTGCCGAGGCTGTTCGTCTATCACGCCATGTCGGGGTCCGCCGAAGTGCAGGCCACGCTCAAAATCATGCAACGGAAATTGATGATCATGACCCACCTGGGGGGCGGCCTGACCTGGTTTTTCGGGGTTTTGTTGCTGGTGCAGGCACCGGCCTGGCTGGGACAGGGCTGGTTTCACGCCAAGCTGGCGCTGGTGCTGCTTCTGACTGCTTATCACTTTTATTGTGCGCGGCTCGTGCGACTGTTCGCCAGTGATAAAAATATCCGCACTCACACCTGGTATCGCTGGTTCAACGAATTGCCGACGCTGGCGCTGGTGGGCGTGGTGATACTGGTCGTCGTCAAGCCGTTTTAACGCGAAGCGCCGCCCATCAGCCCGGCCCAGTCGCGGCTGGCGTCGCCAAAAACCAGGAATTCGGGGTTGAGGATATTCTCCTTGCGGTTGTAGTCCAGCGGCGAGCCGTCCAGTTTGATGACCTGTCCGCCCGCCGCCTCGACCACGGCTTGCGCCGCTGCCGTGTCCCATTCGGAAGTCGGACCGAAGCGGGGGTAGAAATCCGCCTTGCCCTCGGCGACCAGGCAAAACTTCAGGGAACTGCCCATGCCGACCAGTTGGTGCGGGCCAAGCGTTTCCAGCATTTGAGCGAGGTCGGGGTTGGCATGCGAGCGGCTGCCCACCACGACCAATGGTGTGGCTGCCGGCACACGCACCCTGATCGGCCTTCGCCGACCCTTAACGATCTTGAATGACCCCAGCGTGGCGCTGCCCGCGTAGCATTCCCCGCTGACCGGGACATGTACAATTCCAGCCGTCGGGCGGTGATTTTCAATCAGGGCGATGTTAACCGTGAATTCGCCATTGCGCTTGACGAATTCCCTGGTTCCGTCGAGCGGGTCGACCAGGAAATAGGAGGGCCAACGGCGGCGCTGTTCCCAATCAATGCCGGTCGATTCCTCCGACATCACCGGCGTGTCCGGCGCCAGCTCTGCCAAGGCACTGCAAATGTACCGGTGGCTGCGCAGGTCAGCCTCGGTCAGCGGTGACTGGTCCTGCTTGTGGGCAACATCAAAATCATGGCCGTACACATCGAGTATTTTATCCCCGGCCTCAGCGGCAATCCGGATCAATGCCGAAATCAGCTCAGGGTCGTCGCTTTGGCTCACGGTCTTGATTCCGCGGCGAGAAAATCTCTTGCAATATACAGGGCTGCAATCGTGCGCCCCTCGGTACAATCGTCGCGGGCTGTCAAACGGTCGAGCTGGTCCAGTTGCCAGGGGATGACTTCGAGTTCCTCGGGTTCGTCTCCGGGCAAGCGGCTGGGGTACAGGTCGCGCGCGAGCACCACGTGCGTGACATGCGTCATGTAACCCGGCGCAAGGCTCAGTGCCGTCAGCTCCTGCAGGTCCCGCGCAGCGAACCCCGCCTCCTCCTGCAATTCACGCTGTGCGGCTTCGAGGATGGATTCATCCTTCTCCAGACGGCCCTTGACCAGGCCCATTTCGTAGTGGTGCAAGCCGGCGGCATACTCTCGCACCAGCAGGACCTGTCCGTCGTCCGTGATTGGCACGACAATCACTGCGCCGAGCCCGCGGCTGATAAGGCGCTCATAGACCCGGTGTTCACCGTTGCTGAACTCGAGATCGAGCTGCTCAATCTTGAATAACTTACCGGGATCGCGATTTCGGCGGCCATGAATTTTGGGGAGACGGGACATCAGCACGCCTCCCAGTTCAGCGCTTCAAGCAGCGTGCCATGCAATGCCGGCGCGCTGGCCAGGACCGTGGTGCTTTGCAGGCCAATCGGATCGCCAGACAAATCCGTGAATCGCCCGCCAGCCTCCTGGACAATCAGGCACAGGGCGGCGATATCGAGAATATTGACATCGGATTCGATCACCGCGTCGAGCTGGCCCGAAGCGAGGCGGTGGTAGTGATAATAATCACCATAACCGCGCGTGCGATTGGCCCGAGACAGGATGTTTCCCAGGCTTGCCCAACACTTTGAAGCCGCTATGCTGGCCAGGTTGCCGGTCGAAATACTGGCATCGGAGATTTTGTCGATCGCGCTGACCCGCACGCGCTCGCCATTGAGCCAGGCGCCCTCGCCCTGCGCAGCCCATGCTGTCTCGCCCATGGCCGGCGCGTTGGAAACACCCAGCACCAGTTCTCCCTTGTACATCAAGGCCAACTGCGTTGAAAACATGCCGTATCCCCGCACAAAGCCCTTGGTTCCGTCAATGGGGTCGACCAGCCACAGGTAATCCGAGTCGCGGTCGCTGGCGCCGAACTCCTCGCCAAAAATACCGTGATCGGGCCAGTCCTCGCGAATCACCTTGCGAATCACCTGTTCGGCTTCGCGGTCAGCGACGGTGACGGGTGTCATGTCAGCCTTGATCTCAACCTCGAAGCTGCCGTCAAAATACTTCATGATCGGTCGGCTGGCCGCCTCGACAGCGCGCATCGCGGTTTCCAGGTGACGGTTCATGGGCGGGGCTGCGCTGGCAATTTGTCGGGACGGAAAAAGTCGTTGTTCATGTTATTGATATGCTGCTCGCTTGCATGGCCGCAAGGTCGGCACCATGATACCAGACTGGTCTGAATCTACATCAACGCGGGGGCCGCATGACAGCTAGCTTGGGCAAGGTCAGCAACGAAGAACTGAGACGTCGTGACCTCGATGTCCTGTGGCACCCGACCACGCAGATGAAAGACCATGAATGGTTGCCGCTGTTGGCAATACGGCGCGCTCGCGGTGTGTGGCTGGAAGACATGGACGGCCAGCGCTACATCGATGCGATCAGCTCCTGGTGGGTGAACCTGTTCGGCCACGCCAACCCGCAGATTTCCGAAGCCGTGGCGCGCCAGGCCCGGGAGCTCGAGCATGTCATCCTGGCTGGCGCCACCCATGAGCCGGCCGTACGCCTCGCCGAGAAGCTGGTGGCCATCACGCCGCAGGGACTGGATCGCGTTTTCTATGCCGATTCAGGATCCAATGCCGTGGAAATCAGCCTCAAGATGAGTTTTCACTTTTGGGTCAATCGGGGTGAAACCGACCGCACCCGTTTTGTTGCCCTGTCCAACAGTTACCACGGGGAAACCCTTGGCACCCTCAGTATTGGTGATGCCGGGGTGTTTCGTGACACTTACAAGCCGCTGCTGCTGGAGCCGCTGCTTGCACCCAGCCCGGACTGCTTTGGCATTGCTGCCGAGAATCACGACAGGCACGCTGCAGAGAAGCTGGCGGAACTGGACCGGGTCCTGTCGGACCATGCCGGCCAGGTATGCGCGGTTATCGTCGAACCGCTGGTTCAGGGCGCGGGAGGCATGCGCATGTATCCGCCCTCCTACCTGGCCGGGCTGAGGCGGGTTTGTGATCAACACGAGGTGCACCTGGTGGCCGATGAAATCGCCGTGGGTTTCGGGCGCACCGGAACCATGTTCGCATTTGAACAAGCCGGTGTTTCGCCCGATTTCATGTGTATTTCAAAGGGCCTGACGGGTGGCTATTTACCGATGTCGGCCGTGCTGACCGGCGAATCGGTATACCGCGAGTTCTACGACGAGTACACATCGCTTCGCGGGTTCCTGCATTCGCACAGCTACACCGGCAATGCGCTGGCCTGTGCCGCGGCCCTGGCTACGCTGGAAATCTTCGAGCGCGAGCCGGTGCTGGAACGTAACCGGCAAACGGCGCGCCTGATGCGTAATTCAGTAACTGCGCTGGAGCAACACCCGCATGTTGGTGAAATTCGGCAGACCGGCATGATCCTGGCCATGGAGATGGTCGCGGATCGCGATGCCATGATTCCATATGACTGGACGGAACGGCGCGGCATCGGGGTATACCGCCATGCGCTGGAGCAGGGCGTATTGTTGCGCCCGATCGGAAACGTGGTGTACTTCATGCCGCCCTATGTCATTGACGAGGACGAAATAGGGCAGATGGCCGAAGCCGCGATCAGTGGCATCAACGCGGCGACCGGCGCAACCGGCCCATGAGGTTGTCGAGGGTTTACACGGACCAGGCGCTGGCCCCGGAAATCACGGTACAGCTGGATGAGTCGGCAGCCAACTACCTCGGACGGTCGCTGAAGCTGAAGCGCGGTGACAACGTCGTGTTGTTCAATGGCGACGGTTCGGATTACGCGGCAGATATCACCGAGCTGACGCGCAAGGGCGTCGTCCTCGAGGTACGTTCACGCCTGCCGGGAGCGGGAGAATCGCCGTTAAAACTTACCCTGGTGCAGGCGATTGGGCGCGGCGACCGCATGGACTACAGCCTGCAGAAGGCCACAGAGTTGGGGGTGTACGCGATCCAGCCGCTTCAAAGCGCCCGCGTCGCCGTAAAACTGGACGGCAAGCGGCTCGAAAGGCGCATTGAACACTGGCGCGGCGTCGTGCTTTCCGCCTGTGAGCAATCGGGCAGGGCGGTCGTTCCCAGGCTCTTTGGTCCGTTGTCACCGCAGCAATGGGTGTCGCGCGAAACCGCCGCAACACGCCTGGTGCTGGACCCGCTTGCGGAATTGGCGCTTTCGGCATTTGAGCTGTGTGGGCCGGAAGCGGAACTGGCGGTTGGTCCCGAGGGCGGATTTGACGACCAGGAGATGGCGTTGATGAGGGCCGCCGGTGTGATGCCCGTAGCACTCGGGCCACGGATTCTACGCACCGAAACAGCTGGTCCGGCTGCCATTACTGTCCTCCAGTCGCGTTTCGGGGATTTCTGAAACTGCGCTGTTGGCGCAGGCTATTCTTCGCCGATTGCGGCCTCGATTTGTTCCGATAATTTGTCCAGGTCCGGAATCAGCGCCTGGTTTTCATCGATCGTAATTTCACGGAAAACACAAGGGAACTGCGCGGAGTGTTTTGGTGCGGTCAGCATGGGTGCTGTCACGCGAATCATGCTGGGAACCCCGTTGATCAGGATACCCAGGTACGGCGCCATGGCCGATTCGTTCAGCGACTTGATGATCAGCACCCGCGTACCGCTCAGTGCATCGTCACCTTTAGCGATGCCGCCCAGCAGGGACAGGCTGACTACCGGGACGCTCCAGTCATTCCAGTTCGTGCTGCCCAGCAGCCAAAGCGGGGATTTCTTATAGGGACGTAGTTCTTCAAATGTGCCCACTTCGGCAATGACGCTGCCGGGCAACAGGACTGAGCCACCCTCAATCGGCGCTGCCAGGCACCTGATTTCCTCGTTTTCTTCGGCCATCTTCAGTCCTCCCTGTCGAGCAGGAGGTTGACCTGCGACAGCAATTCAGATTCCTTGTAGGGCTTGGTCAGGTAGGCATTGGCGCCCGCCTGCGTGGCGCGGTCGCGGTGTTTTTGACCCGAGCGGGAGGTAATCATCACGATCGGGATGTGCTTCAGTCGCGGGTCGGAGCGCACATGCTCTGCAACACCATAGCCGTCCATGCGCGGCATTTCGATGTCCAGCAGCAACAGGTCGGGCACCCGTTCCTGCATCTGCTCGGTGGCATCAATCCCGTCCTTGGCAGTGATGACTTCAAAATTGTGTCCCTCGAGAACCCTGGAAGTGACCTTGCGCATGGTGATCGAATCATCAACCACCATGGCCAGTGTTTGCAGCGGGCGTTCGGCGGACAGATCCACCGCGGCCGGGCGCACACCGTGCATCAGGGCATGGCGAATCAACGGTCCCATGTCGAGTATCACGACCACCTTGCCGTCTGCATTGACCGTGCCGCCCAGCACACCGGGCACACTTGAGATCTGAGGCCCGACTGGCTTGATGACGATTTCACGGTGACCAAGCAACTCGGGCACCCGGAAGGCGGCCTTGTTATCACCGGCGCGTATCATCAGCAATGAAACCGTGTCGTTGCCCAGTGGCTGCGCAGGCTCTCCGAGCAGCGGTTCCAGCTCGAGCACCGGGTATTCCTCACCGGCGAACTCGTAAACCGGCTCATCGGTCTCAAGCAGCGTGCGATACTCATCAGGCAGCAATCGAGCGACACCGCCCACGCTGGCCAGCGGAATCAGGTAACGGTTGTCGCCGGCCATCACGCCGATTGCCTGCATCACCGCCAGCGTGAACGGTATGCGAATGGTAAAGCAGGTTCCTTTTCCGGCATCGGATTCGATTTCCAGCGATCCGCCAATCTGCTTGATCTCGCTGTTGACCACGTCCAATCCTACGCCACGTCCGGCCAGGCCGGTGACCGTGTTCGAGGTGGAAAATCCGCTGTCGAGGATGAATTCCAGCAGTTTCTGACGCGGCGGCTCGGCATTTTCGTCCAGCAGGCCGAGTTCGACCGCCTTTTCTTGAATCGCGCCGAGATTGATGCCAGCGCCGTCATCGCTGATGCGGATAGTGAACTCGGTGGTCTCCGACTCTACCGTGATGGTGATCTCGCCCTCGGCATTCTTGTCGAGTTTCTTGCGTTCTGCGGGCCTTTCAATGCCATGCGCGATGGCATTGCGCAGCATGTGCTCGAGCGGTGCAGTGATGCGTTCAAGAATATTGCGGTCAAGCTGATCGCTTGTGCCGACCATTTTCAGCTGCAATCTTGCCTGCTTTTTGGTTTCGTTGGCCGCGGTGCGGACCAGCCGGCGCAGCCTCGGTGCAATCGACCCGAATGGCACCATGCGGGTCTGCATCAGGCCTTCCTGCAGCTCGGTGGTAAATCGCGACTGCTGATTCAGCAAATGGTCAGATTGCCGCGCCGCCTCGTCCAGTATTTCCTGCAGGTTCAGCAGGTCTGAAACGGACTCGGACAAGCCGCGGGATAGTTGCTGCATGGACGAAAAGCGATCAAGTTCGAGCGGGTCGAAGCCCTCGGTTTCCGGATCAGCGGCGTCTTTGTATCTCGACCGGATCTGGGTTTCTGTTTCAATTTCCAGCTTGCGAAACTGTTCGCGCAGGCGGGCTATGGTCTCGTCGAACTCGCCGAGGCTGCTGCGCAGCGTGTCGATTTGTTGTTCGAGTCGCGACCGGAAAATGCTGACCTCGCCGGCTGCGTTGACCATTGAATCGAGCAACTCCGCATCCACGCGGATGGAGCCGCCGGACTTGTCCTCGCTGCGGTTCGACACCTGGGCCGGGGATTCCGGTAACGCCTGCTCTTCGCGTTCCTCGGGTTGCGGCGCCTTGACCGGAGGCGGCGCCACGGGAACGTCCGCAAGGTCCTGGGCCTGCTGTTCAAAAAGCCGCACGGCGTCGCCGGCACCAGGAAGCTGGCCGCGGCCGACTTGCCCGACCCAACTCAGCAAGCGGTCACAACCTGATTCCAGGGCGCCCACGGCGGAAACCGAGGGCGGCAATGTCTTGTTGGCAATCTGTTCGAGCACGGATTCCATTGCGTGACTCAGGTCACCCATGGCGACAAGGCCCGCCATGCGGGCCCCGCCTTTGAATGTGTGGATTTCGCGTTGCAGGTTGCGCACGATCGAAAGGTCATCGAGCTTGCCCCGCCACTCGTTGAGCAAGGAGTCGGATCGCGCCAGTACGTCGTTTGCCTCCTCGATAAAGATATTGATGATGTCCTGGTCAAGGTCGGCCACCGTTTCCTCGGCCGCCGTTTCGACGGGTGCCTCAGCCGCTTGTTCCGTTTCAGGCGCTTCCGGCGTGTCCACGGCCGTGGGCGTTTCGATTTCTTCTTGCGGCGTGGCGCCGACAGGGACCGGCGGCAGTTCCCCGGATTCAATCTGGACGGTCAGTGCGATGATTTGGTCTATCAACGCCTGTTCGTCCTGTCCGGAACCGGTCTCGGAAACACCCTCGACCAGGTCAAGATGTGCCTGCAAGTGGCCAATGGTGCTGGCCAGGATGAACACGGCATCGACACTGAACTGGCTGGCATTGATGCTGAGCGCTTCGAGCATGCCTTCCAGCGCGCGGCAAACCTCGGCTTCCAGGGCGATTGGCGCCATGGCCAGGGAGCCGGTCAGGGTGTGCGCGGCACGCAAGTGCTCACGGGTCACTTGCGCCGCGTGGTCAGAGGACACACGCTCAAGCAGGTCCTGCAAGGGTGCGAGGTTTTCACGCAAATCACTTGCCAGCGCTGATTTGACCTTGTCCCGGGTGGCGGGCCTGGCGGCGAACGTCAGGTCACCTGGCGGTGGAGCATCTGGCAGCATGCCGGCCAGGAAAGCAGGTAGCTGCTCCCTAAGCTTATGCCAGTCGGCGGATTGCGCGGTACTCAGGTATTCGGCATGCTTGCCAATCGCCTTGATTGCACCCCGACTGAGTCCGACCGGTTGCTGCATCAATCTTTGTTTGAGCGCCGGCAGTGATGCCTGCGCCAGCCTGACCATCACCGCGACGTCGGCAAAATTGTCAATACGCTTTTCGAGAAGGCTGTTGAGCAATTCTTCGATTTGCCAACAGAAATCACCGAGTTCATGTGCGCCGACCATCCGGCCACTGCCTTTCAGGGTGTGGAAACCACGCCTGATCTCAGTCAGCTGGTCCATGTCGTCGAGCTGTTCCAGCCAGTCCGGAATGAGGTGGTGGAATGACTCCGCGACTTCCTCGTACTCGCCAAGGAACACCTGGAGCATTTCATGATCCATCTCGGGCGGCAGCTGGTCTTCGCCCGGAGCTTCTTGGGTGAGCTCTGTTACCGTTTCGATTGCGCTGTCCGGTTGCGGCGCTGCGACTGGGGTTTCCTCAGCCTGCTCGGCCTGCTCGGCGGCGATCCGTTCAGCGGCTTCGGAAGAATCGGGCAGCAAAGCGAGCCGGTTTTCGAGAATGGTCCGGAACCTGTCCCGGTCTCCATGCTTGTCCCGGCAGCGCGCCAGGAAGAGCTCGAGCGCTGCGACAGCATCAGTAAAGGTAGCCAGGTCAGCCTTGTCCAGCGCGGTTTCTGCATAAACATTTTTCAACAGGAAGGCGGTGACTGATGCCAGTTTCCGCGACAGTGCCGCCGTTTCGTTCTCACCGATCATTTGCAGCGCTGCAGCGACCTGCTGCAAAGGCAAATCGAGGTCCGCCGACGCATCGCCCCCAAATCGCGCCTTGACGGCCTCCTGGAACTGCAACAGGCTGGCCACGGTTTCATCGAGCAGGTGATTACTGACGCGCCTGAATTCGTGCGGCGGAAGTTCGATGTAATGATCTTCCAGTGACTCCTCGATGGGCTCACCCAGGGTTTCGATTTGTTCCTGGAGAGCCGATTCAACGAGCAGCAGTTGCTTCGCCAGCGCCATCAGGGCGGGTTCGCGTTGGTCACCTTCGGCTTCTGCGCTTTCCTCGAATGCGGGTATCAGCTGGTCGAATTCATCGGCAATCCTGCCCAGGCTGAGCATGCGCAACGTGTCCTGGAGTCGATTCAGGGAATCGAGACATTGTTCGCGATGTTCCGGGTTGACTTCACCGGTGCGCAACTCCAGGTCAAGCGCATCTTTGACTTCGGCCAATTCATCCTTAACTGCCTGCCCGAGCGACTCGAACAATTCACGATTGCGGCCGCTGACCGAGCCCCTCGCGCGGAGCAGCGCCTCCTGGTCGAGCACCTGATCCTCCAGCCAGAAATGCCGGCGTATGCGGTCCAGTCCTTCATTGCCGGGTTTGGCCTCGGCTACCTGAAACAGGAATGCCCTGGTCAGTGACTCGATCGTCGTCGAATCAGAATTGGCCTCGCCTTTTTCAGTCAGGTTTTTCAGCACCAGGTGCAGGCGGGCGAACAGGCGGCGCATCTGGACATCATTGCGGGTATGCCCGTCAAACAGGCCGCCGATGACCTCCGAAGCAATCCACCACAGGCGCTTTTGATCGTCGCGCCTGACCCTGTGTAGCAGCGTTTCGCAAACGCCCTGCAATGGGGACAGGTGTTCAAGGCTGTCCTGGTCCTGCAACCAGTTGAGCAAAGCATTTTCGAACTGATCACGTATGCGACTGGCAAAATTGGCAAAGCTCTCCTCGCGCGTGGCTTCCTGCTCATCGGTATTGAATTCCGGCAGTTCGACATCGAGGTCCGGGGCAAAAACGGTGCTTTCCTGCAGTAATTCCGCGCCGTGGACCTTGCGTAAGCCATTGACGGCGGGAAGCAGCAGCATCGGCAGGTCACGGTGGCCGGCTTGCAGACGATCCAGGTATGACGGCAGTACAACAATGGCGTCCATCATCGCAGCGAACGCGGATTTCCGGCTGTCTATGCGATAGTGCCTGATGCGGTCACACAGCGTGATCATTTCATCCAGCACAACGACCACACCCTCGATCATCAGGGCCGAACAAGTCAGCTTCAGGTGTTCGAGGTCCTGCTCCGTGGTTCCCAGCGCTTCCATGCCGGCGCCGGGATTGTTGGCCGCATGTTCGATCTGGAGGCGCGCTTTTTCAACCTGCCTGTCGAGGTCTTCGCGCACCCAACCAAGGGCAGTGCTGACATTTGAGCTATGGCTGCTCATGCTGGCCCCGCGTCGCATGTTGACTGGTTAGCCACGTCCGTATCACTCGGCCTTGGGCAGCTTGAAGTCGGCGACCGTTTCGCGCAGCCGGAGGACTTCCTCGGCGAGATTCTCAACGGCCTCAGCTGTCTGCTTGCTGCCGCTGGACGTGCGTATCGACACATTCCTGATGTCTTGCATCTGGCCTGAAAGACTGGTGGCAGTCGCCGAGTGATCCTGGGCTTCCTTGCTGATGCCCTGGATCAATGTGGACAGGTCCGCTGATACTCTTTCTATCTGTTCAAGCGCTGAGCCGGCATCTTCGGCCAGGCGCGTACCGCTGACCACCTCGGAGGTCGTGGACTCCATGGACACCACGGCTTCGTTGGTATCTGCCTGTATGGTCTGCACCAGCATTTCGATACGACGAGTGGCATTCGTGGCGCTTTCTGCGAGTTGTTGCACTTCATCGGCTACCACGGCAAAACCTTTCCCCGCACCGCCTGCCGAGGCGGCCTGGATTGCGGCGTTCAGGGCCAGTACGTTGGTTTGTTCGGCAATGCCGTTTATGAGCCCGATAATGTCGCCAATTTCCTGGCTGGATTCACCGAGTCGCTTGATACGCTTGGAGGTCTTTTGAATCTCGTCACGAATGGTATTCATGCCGCTGATCGATTCACGAACTTTTTCTGCGCCCTGGTGGGCCATTTCCACGGATCGCTGGGCGGTTGAGCGCGATTCAAGTGAGCGCTCGGCCATGGCGTCAAAGGACTGGGCCATATTCTTGATGGACTCGGTGGCGGAATCGATCTGTTCAGCCTGCTGTCCAGCGGCTTTGGCGAGGCTAGATGCCGAAGTGCGGGTTTGCTGTGCACTGTCCGCTACGGAGACGGCCGTGTCATTGATGGCCATGACCAGTTCCCGCAGGCGCTCCACCGCGTAATTGACCGCGTCTGCAATGGCGCCGGTCATTTCGTTGGTGACGCTTGCATGCACCGTCAGATCGCCATCGGCCAGCGAGCTGAGCTCATCGAGCAACTTCAGGATGGCTCGCTGGTTGTGGCGGTTGCGACTGGTCGCAACGGTCGCGCGGTGCCGCTCTGCTGCAATCACAAAGCCAACCAGCACGATCGCAATGACCAGCATAGCGATCAGTCCAAGCACACCGGTTTCCAGCGAGGGCCAGGCGCTGGAACGCGACAGGTTGGCAAGCTGCTCTGCGAGGTCACCGGCATGGTCATAGGCCTCGCTGCTGTCCAGGAAAATTTCGTCTGCCGCACCACGCACTTCGAACAGGTCGGAAGACGAGTCCAGCACGACCTGCAGGTGCGGCCTTGCGCGCCCGAACAATGTGCGGACACGGCCGAGACTGGCCAGCGCCTGTTGGTTACGAACCTGCGTGATTCCCAGGCTGGTATTTCCGCGCAGCAGCGCGTTGAGCACTTGCTGGAACAGGTCGATTTCGTTTTGCAGGTTCCTGGCGGCACTGACCGCACTACTTCCGCCCTGCAGAATCTCCGAGACCCTGCGCAACATGCGGTCGGCAAGGACCAACTGGCGGCTGGCGCCGAAAACCTGTTGATTGGGCGCGCCGCTTTCCGTGAGTTGCCGGACAGCCGCGTCGGCCGACTCCTGCAGGTCCGGAATAATGGCCTTGAAGCTGCTGCTTGCTTCCGCCAGGGCCAGCAGCAGTTCCTCGCGTCCGGTAATGCTGGATGTGTTTGCGCTGATGCGCTTCCAGGTCGTGTTCAACCGGACCAGGTTGTCGGTGACTGCAGGCGGCACGGCGGGCAGGTCTCTGCCGGGATCACCACTGGACAGAACGGCCATGGCGCGACTCATCTCTTCATGGGTGGTGGTCAGTTCGGAGAATGCTTCCAGGTTTCCAGCAGCGGCCTCGCCTGCCGACTTTGCCAGCTGTTGCGAAGCGACCTGGAACCGGGTCGCCTCGGCTATCCACTCCTGTTCATATTTCGCGTTGCGCGCCAGCTCGGAAAAAGTCAGGGCGACAAATGCGATCGAAACAAGCAGCAGGCCGGTCAAAAGGATAACGACCCACGACCTGATGCTGGTGGAACTTTTGGAGGATTTACTCATGTGTATGTGTCAATTGGCTGCACCGTTGAGAAACTCGGGTGTGTTGAAAAGGATGTCCAGGTCGAGCTCCCTCCAGGTATCCTGGCCGGTGTTGAACTGTCGCCCGATGTATTCGTCGACTGATGACTGTCCCACCGCCTCCGGTGCTTCTGCGTTTGCCGCCAGGAAATTTCTCTGGCCGAACACCTCGTCGACCAGTAAGCCTACGGGGCGGCCGCGCAAAGTTGCTGACAGCAGCCGGGTTCGCGCCGAGATATCAGACCTTGTGCCGTCGAAAAAACAGGCCAGGTCGATGACGGTCACCAGGTCGCCGCGAACATTGGCCAGGCCCAGGATCCAGTTCTTGGTACCGGGCACGCGGGTGACCGGTGGCGGGGGGATGAACTCATGAACTCGATCGATTCCGCAGGTCAGCTGTATATCGCCGATACGGAAAGCGACGCCTGCCCATTCGCCGCTGCGCACCTGGCCTGCGCCTTTGCTGGGTTGAAATGCATCAGCCCGCTGCTCGTAATCGAGCAGTTTTCTGAATGATGCGTTTGGCTGACTCATGTAGCTCCCCGGCAGTCCTGTTGCCGACCCTGCCTGCCCCGGGCAGGTCAGGCGGCGTGCTGCCTGACCGCAGACAACAGCTCCTCGCGGGTGAAGGGTTTGGTCAGATACAGATCCGACCCGACAACCCTGCCGCGAGCCTTGTCAAACAACCCGTCCTTGCTGGTCAGCATGATTACCGGCGTGTCACGGAACTCTGCGTTGTTCTTGATGATGGCTGTGGTCTGGTAGCCATCAAGCCTCGGCATCATGATGTCGACGAATATCAGGTCCGGCCGGTGGCGGGTAATCATTGACAACGCCTCGAACCCGTTCTCGGCGGTATAGACGTGACAACCTTCGTTTGAAAGCATGGATTCGGCTGAACGCCTGATGGTCGCACTGTCATCCACGACCAGCACGCAGATATTTTCAGGGCCTTGATCCCCGCTTTTATTATTCATGGCTTGATCCGAATCGTTTTGTTCATTCATGTTCATTCCCTGAAATCGCAACGCGTAGCGCTTCCATACGCCACCTTTGCTAATGACCCGGTAAGCGGACCGGGAAACGACCTCAACTTAGTCTAACCTTGATTTTGCAGGGTTTCCAGCTTCCTGTATTGGTCAAAGAATGTGACACAGGCTGTTGAGAGTGAAAGCATTTACCCGCAATAAACCAAAGGAAAGGCTGGAAGAGTCCCGGCCAGCACCGGATAATAGGCAGCATGATCCTCAAACCCAAGAAATGCCGGCCGACAATTTGAACAATCAAATCATCAGAACCGGTGTGGTCATGGACCCCATCGGGGGAATCAACATCGAGAAAGACTCGACCTTCGCGATGCTGCTGGAAGCGCAGCGCCGGGGGCATGCGATCTCGTACATGGAGCCGGGCGATCTGCGGGTGCGACACGGCACACCTTTTGCCTGCAGCAAGTCCGTGTCCGTTGAAGATAACCCAAAGGACTGGTTCCGGCTTGGCAGCCGCGAGATGCACCCCTTGCAGGACCTTGATGTCATCCTGATGCGGCGTGATCCGCCGTTCGACATGGATTACGTGTACCTGACCTACATACTGGAGTTGGCAGAACGGGCCGGGGTCCTGGTGGTGAACCGGCCCGAAGCCCTGCGCGATGCAAATGAAAAGTTTTTTATCACCCACTTTCCCCAGTGTTGCGTACCGATGGTCATTACCCGGGACGTGGCGGAGGTGCGGCGGTTTGTCAACGAAAACGGAAAGTCTGTCGTCAAGCCGCTCGATGGCATGGGTGGAGATTCGGTATTCCAGCTCCGTCCGGACGACAAGAACTTCAATGTCATCATGGAAAGCATTACGCAGGACGGCAAGGAACTGGTGATGGCGCAGCAATACATCGAGGAAATCAGCCAGGGGGACAAGCGTATCCTGATGATTGATGGGGACCCGGTGCCGTACGCGCTGGCGAGACTGGCTGGTGAAGGTGATTTTCGCGGCAACCTCGCGAAAGGTGGGTCTGGGCATGGGGTCGAATTGAGCGAGCGTGATTACTGGATTTGTGGGCAGGTTGGCCCTGAACTGAAACGGCGTGGCATTATTTTTGCAGGCCTGGACGTTATCGGTGATTACCTTTCGGAGGTCAACGTCACGAGCCCAACCTGTATCCGTGAACTCGACAAGCAATACGAACTCAATATTGCAGGGCAGATGTTCGACGTCGTGGAGGCAAAACTGGCCGAAAAATGAGCACTCGCTCGCTGATGAATGACCGGTTTACCGTGGCCCTGATGCTGGCGCTGGGCCTGCACGCCCTTGTCTTGTTGGCAGTCAGTTTTGCATTTGAAATCAATCCTCTGAAGAAGGCTGCCGAGACCCTGGACGTGGTGCTGGTTAACTGGAGCTCGGAAGAAGAACCCGAAGAGGCTGATTTCCTGGCCCAGGCATCCCAGCGCGGTGGTGGCGAATCCACTGAGACGCCGAAGCCCGCCGAGGACATATCGGCCAATACGCCCTCCATAACCGAAGGCGACATGCCTGAGCAGCAGGCGGAATCGCTGCCCAGCGAAGCGACGGAGCGGCTTCAGGAATTGGTCAGCCAGGATGACAGTGCCCGTCCTGTTCAGCAGATCAGCCGTGTCGAGCAGGCCGAAGAAACCCCCAGTGCAGCCGACCTGATGCAACAGAGCATGCAGGCGGCCCGGCTGACGCCCCAATCGCAGCGTCGCAACCCCTGGCAGTCAAAACTGCCCCGCCGCCGCTTTATTTCGGCCAACACCAAGCAATACGAATTCGCCAGCTATATGCAGGCCTGGGTGGCCAAGGTCGAACGGGTCGGAAACCTGAATTACCCGATGGAGGTCAGGCAGCGGAAACTGGTCGGAAACCTGCTGATGACGGTTGGTATCAACCGTGACGGCAGTATTGAGAGTATCGATATCCGGCGCAGCTCAGGCTTCGATGTCCTCGACGAGGCGGCAGTGCGCATTGTGCGGCTGGCGGCGCCTTACTCACCATTGCCCGAGAACATCAGCAACCAGGTTGATGTGCTGCATATCACCCGGACGTGGAAGTTTTCCACCGGGTATACACTGGAGTGAACACTTGTACACGGCACTGAATGGACACACGTTAATGCCATGAATGAAAAGCATGACAAGACCCTCGAGGGCTACCTGGAACAACAACTGCTGATCGCCATGCCGAGCATGCTCGATCCCAATTTTGAACGCAGCGTAACGTTGATGTGCCAGCACACCGAGGAAGGCGCCATTGGCATTACCATAAACCGGATTTCAGATTACAGCCTCGGTGAAATATTCACGCAACTGGATCTATCCTGCGAGGACGAGCGCATTTGCGCCGCGCCGGTGCTGGAAGGCGGGCCGGTCAATCCCGATCGCGGCTTCGTGCTGCACACGCCAGTGGAAGGGTTCGAGTCCAGCTTGCAAATCAATCCCAATATCATGGTCACCACGTCCCGTGACGTGCTGGCTGCAATCGCCAGCGGCGAGGGCCCGGAACAATTCATCATGGCGCTCGGCTACGCGGGTTGGGGAGACGGCCAACTCGAGAGCGAGATTCGGGAAAATGCCTGGCTTTCGGTACCTGCTGACAGCGCGATCGTGTTTGATTTGCCGCTCGAGGACCGCTGGCAGAAAGCCGTTTCCGCGCTGGGCATCGATATCAAGCACCTGCACGGCGAAGGTGGACATGCCTGAGGCCCTGACGCTGCAGGGAACACTGCTGGGATTTGATTTTGGCCTGCGGCGCATTGGTGTCGCAGCCGGCCAGACGATGACCGGCACGGCCGGCAGCCTTGAAGTGGTGCGTCACGCAGACCAGCCCGACTGGCGAGCTATCGAAAGGCTGGTCAGTGAATGGCGTCCCTGCGCATTCGTGGTCGGTTTGCCGCTCGATGGCGATGGCAACGAAACAGAGATGTCGCGGCAGGCGCGACAGTTTGGGTCCCAGTTGGCGTCGAGATTTGACCGGCCCGTTTATTACATGGACGAGCGACTCAGCTCAGCAGCAGCCCAGGAGCAGTTCGTTGACGCCCGGGCGCAAGGGCGCGTCAGGGCGAAGGGCGCAAAACGCCTCGACGCCAGGGCGGCGCAAATCATCCTGGAAAACTGGTTACAATCGCAATCCGGGCACTGAGGCCAGCCAGGCAGACCGCTCATGAGCCAAGCATTTCAGCACCTGATCGACATTGAGTCGCTGAGCGACGATCAACTGCAATCGCTCGTTGAACAGGCCAGCCTGATCAAGGCCAGACCGGAGCTTCACGACGGTGCGCTGCGCGGGCGCATCCTGGTCAACCTGTTTTTCGAGGCCAGTACACGCACCCGTTTTTCGTTCGAAATAGCAGCCCGCCGACTGGGCATGCACGTGGTCAATTTTTCGGCGGCCAGCAGCTCGGTCAGCAAGGGTGAAACGCTGCTCGATTCATTCAGGACGGTGCAGGCCATGGGGCCCGACGTCATTGTCTTTCGTCACCCGGATGTCGGGTCAGCGGGTCGCCTGGCGATTGAGGCCGGGGACGGTACCCATGTCATCAACGCGGGTGACGGGAGCCGCGCGCACCCTTCGCAGGCAGTGCTGGACATGGTGACCCTGGCCGAACACTTTGATGATCTCTCACGGATCAGCGTTTTGATTGCCGGTGATTTGCGCAACTCCCGCGTAACACACTCAGACGTGGCCGCGATGCGAAAACTCGGTGTTGGAGAGATCCGCCTGGCGTCACCTCCCCAGTTGCGACCGGACGAGGAGATGGCCAGGGGGGCGCGCGTGTTTGATGATTTTGAAGAGGCTCTGGCTGATGTTGACGTGGTGATGACCCTGCGCGTGCAGAAAGAACGCCTGCGCGATTCTGATATACCCGAGCCTTTGAGCTACCACCGGAACTGGGGCCTGAACCCCGATCGCCTGGCGCTGGCGAGGCCGGGTTGCCTGGTGATGCATCCGGGGCCCATGAACCGCGGCGTCGAGATATCCTCGGAAGTTGCCGATGGCCCGCAATCGGTGATCCTGGAGCAGGTTACAAACGGGGTTTACGCGCGCATGGCGATATTACTCGCCATGCTCGGTAAATGATCCGCAATTGATCATCGCAATTGCCTAGTGAAAGGCGGCAAAGATCGCTCCGAAGAGCGCGAACTGAACCGTGTGATAACCGCCGTCAATCAGCCAAAGTTTCATACTGCGCCCAGCAAACTGGTAGTTGATGCCGAAGCTGGTCGCGGCGAACCCCGCCCCGACCGCCGCTCCTTCCAGCGCAGAAGCTCCGATATCATCGGAAAACCCGACCAGGTGAGCGTATGCGCCAGCCGCCAACAAAGCGAAAATGAAACTGATTCCGAATACCCGCGCTGGGTGGCCGGCATCAAAATCCTCGGGCAGGCCATTCTCTCGCAACCAGGGCTTGAGAAAACCGAATGGCGCGTACCACAGGAAACCAAGCACAAAAGATGACGCAGCAGCGGCCAGGATAAGCCAGATGCTCATAGCGATCTCCTCCGTTTGTTATCGGAAAATCAACCAGGTCAGGTACAACAACAGGATCACGATGACCGGCAGCACGAATGCCAGGGCCTTGCGGGCCGTTGCCATCATGGATTCGCTTTTCGCCTGGATATTCTCAGCGCGTTCGTGCAGTGCTTCGGCGCGCTCGAACTGCTTGGCAGCCATGGCGTGATTGTCCCGCGCAATGCGCAGGGATTCTTTTTGTAAATCGCGAATCTCGGTCAGCAGCTCATGCGTTGTCGGGTCATTCAAGACAAAGTCCTCCGTGTACCGCAGGTGGTGCCAAACCAGAGTATAGGACAAACCTACCAGCTTCCGGTATTGGGCATACTGGCCCAGGGCTCCCGTGCTGGTTTCGCTTCACCTTTTTGCAGCAACTCGATGGAGATACCGTCCGGCGAACGAACGAATGCCATGCGCCCGTCCCTGGGCGGGCGGTTGATGACGACACCTTGCTTGGACAAACTTTCACAGAGTTTGTAAATGTCATCAACCTGGTAGGCCAGGTGGCCGAAATTGCGGCCACCCGTCAGGTTTTCCGGCGCCCAGTTGTATGTCAGTTCGATCATTGCGTCCTCGTCCCCCGGGGCAGACAGGAAAACCAGCGTGAACTTGCCCGCCGGCACATCGCGGCGCCGTCGCTCGACAAGGCCGAGTTTATTGCAATAGAAATCGAGAGAGGCGTCCAGGTCACTGACCCGGACCATGGTGTGCAGGTATTTCATATTATGGTGTCACGGCGGATAATCAGGTGACAGTTTAACGCCTGGAGATGTAATGAACGATCCCAACACCGGAAAACGAACAGCGCTGATCCGGAATTCATTGATTTTTCAGTTGAAACTGCTGGCCGATGGAACGCGGGATTTCATCATGGTTCCGATTTCGCTGGTGGCCACCGTCATTGGCTTAGCCCGGGGTGGCGATGAACCTGGCAGGGAGTTCAACCGGGTAATCGAACTGGGCCGCCAGTCCGATCAGTGGATCAACCTGTTTGGAAACCACGAACCCCTGGAAGAAGGCGGTAAAGTGGGCTCGATTGACATGTTGCTCAGCGAGGCCGAAAACGTGGTTCGGCAACAGGCCCGTGAAGGGGGTATTTCACGAAACGCTTCACAGGCCATTGAAAAAGCGCTTGACGCTGCGCACCGCAAAGCCCGCGGCGAGGATCGCCCCACGGATATCTGAATCCTGCAATTCGCCAGGCTGTTTGGTCAGTAACTGCCGGCGATGTAATGGCTTAACTGCTCAATTTCGCTCTCTTTTTCCTCGAGCAGCTTTTTGACCAGGTCACCGATAGACACGATTCCGAGTAACTCTTCACCGTCCACAACCGGCAGGTGCCGGCAACGGCAGCTGGTCATGGTTTCCATGCATTGGCGAACCGAATCGTGAGGCGTTGCGGTAATCACCGGCGAAGACATGACTTCCTTGACCTCGGTATTTCGGGAGGAGCGTGAATTCAGCGCGATTTTTTGAAGATAGTCGCGTTCGGTGAAAATGCCGATGATGCTCTTTTCCTCGGTGACCAGGACGGCGCCGACGTTGACTTCCGCCATCAGGCGGATCGCATCGAATACGGAGTCGTTTTGCTTGACCGCGAGCACCAGCCCACCTTTTCGATCAATGATTTCAGAAATGGTAGACATTATGCAGTTGACCTTTGCTGACTTTACCTAAGTCTAGTCACAGAACCGTCAAATTCAAGTAAACATTGCTTGCAGCTCAATCATCCGCGTCACGCGACACCACGGTAAACTCTCCCTCGATGGCTGAACCGCCCGTGCTTTGCCCTTTCTGGCGGTTTTCCGGGGAGGGCCAGGGCTCTTTGCCCTGCTTGCGCAGGCTGCGTTGCAGCCACTTGAACCTGATCACCAGCCCCAGCCAGACAATCAAGCCAACGCCTGCCACAATCAACAGCACGATGAATCCGAGAAAAAATGCCGCAGCCACGACGATGGCGCCAATCACGGCGGCGATCGCCGCCGACAGCGGGTTTCGGGGGGGTGGGCTTATGTACAATGGCACTACGGCTCCAGATTCTGGCAGCAACCATGAAAATATGGGGCCGGATGCACGGAGAGTCAATTTGCAGTACTTGTGCCAGCAAAGCGAAATCACCTCAGAGTCGGGCCGAGAATTCCGGCTGGACGTGGAAGGCCATGTTCGATTCGTGGCGGTTTTCAGGACTGCAAATGGTATTCGCGCCTATCTCAACAGTTGTCCTCACCAGGGCCGTTCGCTGAATTGGGCGCCTGACCAGTTCCTGTTCACCGATGACGGAAAACTGGTTTGTGCCCACCATGGCGCAACTTTCGACGTCGGCAGCGGAACCTGTGTCTCCGGGCCTTGCCCCGGTGCATCACTGACGCCGGTGGACATCGAACTCAAAGACGGTTCAGTCTATTTCGTCAGCGCTCCCACATTTGCCTGAAGCCGCAGTGCCTGTCCGGCCCCGGCAGGACGCCGTCAATACATCCCTGTAGGCTCTGTCGCGACATCCGTGTCGCTCAAGCCTGCCGGTTCCCGGCCAGCCACTACGGCCTGGGAAGCTCGGTGCAAACCATATTGGTGTAGGGGAAAACCATCTGCGGGAGCGATCTGAGGCCGCAGGCCGATGGTCGCGATTCTTCAGCCGCAGTGCCTGTCCGGCCCCGGCAGGACGCCGTGAATACATCCCTGTAGGCTCTGTCGCGACATCCCTGTCGCTCAAGCCTGCCGGTTCCCGGTCAGCCACCACGGCAAACAGGCAGCGTCCCCTGAATTGGCCCAGGGATGCGCCATCTTTCTCATATTAGA
>JABDJL010000015.1 GCA_013002505.1 Lysobacterales bacterium
CGGGTCAGCACCGCCGGGTCGGCGCTGCCGGCCAGCGCCAGTGCGGCGGCCGCGCCTGTTGCCGGTACCGACAATTCGACAAACAAACGCTCAAGCGTGGCGGCATGGCCCATTAGCGCGGGTGCAAGCTCGGCGATCGCCAGCGAGGCGACCCCGGGCTCGCCCTGGTCCAGCGCGGTAAACAGCAGGTGTGCGTTCAGGTCGGCCTCGAAGCGCCGGGCGCTCTCGCGCAGCAGGCGGTGCAGGCCTTCGGCGCGGGCATGCGTGAGCAGCCGCTCCATCATGAGCGCGTCTTCGTTCAACAAGGCCGCGGTGCCGACCAGTTCGGCCAGCGCCGGCGTTTCATTCAGCCCTTCCAGCGCAACCGAGGCGGCCTCATCGCGCTGCGCGGGCGTCGCTGTCACCATGGCGTCGAGCAGGCCGCGTTGTTCCGGGGTGTGCGTGGCGGCGACGTAGCGTTCGACCAGCTCGCGTGCGTCCCGCGCCAGCAGCAGGCTGCCGCGCAGCGCCGATTCCTCGCGGGTCCAGCCGTGCACCACGCCGGCAGTCACCGTGCCAATGCTGAACAACGGCACCAAGGTGCGTGGGTGGTCTTCGTGGGGCACATACACGGTGCTGGGATACTCAGCGAGGTACTGCATGACCCGCTGGTCCACCGCCTGCGGGGGCTCATGGCGCAGCGCGTTGACGAACTCGAAGAGCAGGCGCTCGCGGGCCGGGGCCGAAAGATCGGGGTCCTGGTCCACCGCCTGCAGGGAGGCCAAAGTCTGGCCGCTGTCGCCGGCGCGGACCCGCTGCAGCAACTCGATTTCGTGGGCACGCGTTTTGGCACTGCTGGACAGCCGCCAGGCGTTCTCCCGCTCCCACTGTTCGGGTTCGCGGGGGACGTAATCGGCGGCCTGCGCGGTCAGCGCACAGCAGGCGAGCATCAGGCAGCAGGTTCTAGCGTGCATCGGCAATTTCACGGTCCGGGGTGAATATCATACGAAATTCTTCGTTTCCGTTCACCCGCACGGGTTGGGTTCACGTACTGTGACCGGCGAATGACCTGGCGCATTTCAGGGTTGGGTCGCCTCCAGCGCGTCCAGCCCGCTGGCGTTGAACACCTCGGTGTAACCGAGTTCTTCGAGCGCCGACTGCGCGATGCCGGCGCGCCGGCCGCTGCCGCAATAGAGCACGACCGGGCGTTCAGGGTCGTCGCCGATGGCCGCTGCGAGGGCTTCGGTGTCGGTGTAGTCAACCCGCACCGCGCCTTCGAGGTGGCCCGCTGCGAATTCGCCTTCGCTGCGCACGTCGAGGATCAGCGCGCCCTGCTCGATGCGTTGCCAGCCTTGGCGCGCGGCCTCGATGTCACCGCGCAGTTCCGGGGCGGCCTGCGTGGCCGGTTCATTGCCGCCGACCGTGCCGGTGGCCGGTACGCATGCCCAGAGGGCGAGGGCGGCGATCGTGATGCTCAATATGCGGTTCATCTGTATGTCCAGGTCGGGTCGGGGTCGTGTATTTTAGAGCAACTCCTGCGCGACACGTTCCACGGATTACAATCCGCTTGCCGCGGTCCCAACCCGCCCCCAGATCAAAAGGCCATGAGCGAATCAAAGAACATCAGCGTTAACGAATACCCGGGCGGCATCCTGGCCGTGGACAGCGGCCTGTTCCGCCCGCAAATGGCGTGTTGCTACGTCATCGAGCACGCCGGCGAGGCGGCGATTGTCGAAGCCGGCGGTCACCTGGGCGCGCAGCGCCTGCTGGCGGTGCTCGCACAGCGCGGCATCGCAAAAGAGGATGTCCGCTACGTGATGGTCACGCATGTCCACCTCGACCACGCCGGTGGGGCCGGGTTGCTGATGGAAGCCCTGCCGCAAGCGCAGTTGCTGGTGCACCCGAAGGGCGCAAAGCACATGATTGACCCGTCCAAGCTCGAGGCGGGTACGCGCGCGGTGTACGGCGACGAGAAGTACGAGCAGACCTATGGCTCGCTGATCCCGGTGCCGGCTGAGCGGGTGCACGAGGTGGCGGACGATGAGCGCCTGGACTGGCGCGGGCGCACATTGCGCTTCATAGACTCACCGGGCCACGCCAGCCATCACTATTGCGTGCACGACGCTTTGACCAACGGCTGGTTCACCGGCGACACCTTTGGCCTGTCCTACCGGGAACTGGACACTGAAAACGGCCCGTTCATATTCCCGACCACCACGCCCATCGATTTCGACCCCGATGCATTGCGGCATTCAATCGGTCGCCTGCTGGACGCGGAGCCGGACTGGATGTACCTGACCCACTACGGGCGCATCGGCCATCCGGAGGCGCTGGCGCCGCGACTGGTCGAGGGTGTTGATGCCTTCGAGGCGATGGGGCTGGAATTTGAACACGACGATGACCGGGTGGCGCGCATCCGGCAGGCGATGACCGACTGGCTGATGGCGGCGGCGCGTGCGCATGGCGTGACTTTGCCGGACGCGCGCTTGCGCGAACTGCTGGACATGGATATTGCGCTGAACGTGGCCGGCATCGACGTGTGGCTGAATCGCCGCGCCAGGCGGGCGCGGCAGTAACGGAGGACTCCCGGGGCGGATCAGCCGGCCCGCGCGCCGTTGGGAATGTTCTGTTCGGTCACTGCGAGCACCGGGGTGATGCCATCGGCATAACCGATGTCGAACAGCATGCCCTCGGAGCGCGCGCCGGCCATTTCGCGCGCAGGCAGATTGACCACGAACAGCGCCTGCAGGCCCACGATCTCCGACAGGTCTGCGCGCTCTTGCACGATTCCCGCCAGGATCTGGCGCTGGTGATCACCGAACTCCACCTGCAGGGCCGCCAGCTTGCGCGAGCCTTCGACGGCTTGCGCGTCGGTGATGGTGCCGGCGCGAATGTCGATTTTGTCGAGGTCGTCGATACTGATCTCGGGCTTGATCGGGGCAGGGGTCATGGCGGTGGGTCTCGCTTGGTTGATGAGGGGATTCTAACCTGAGCTCAGGAGGGGGAGGCTGGGAGGCTGGGTGGTGAGGTGGTGAGGTGGTGAGGGGGTGAGGTAGGAGCGACCGCTGGTCGCAATTCCAGTGCGCCAGCTAATGGTTGTAGGAGCGGCGCCCCCGCCGCGATTCTCTTAAGCCTTCCTTTGTGATCAAAGGAAGGTTTGGATGGATTAGATGAAGGCCAGAATGAATCCCCCTGAATCCCCCTTTCAAGAAAGGGGGACTTACGCCTGTAGGAGCGGCCTCGTTGCGATGTAGGAGCGACCGCTGGTCGCGATTCCAGTGCGGTCGCCACTGGTAGTGGGAGCGGCCACCCGGCCGCGACCTGCACAGGGATGTGCAGATGCAAGCAACAGCGCAGGCCAGGCACCTCGCGGTACCCGGCCCGGCCGGAGAGAGAGCGTGTTGCACCCTGAGGGTTTCAGGGGAGCCGCGGGAACCCGGTATGGCTACGCTTCAACACTTAGCTCCGTGCATGCAGGCGCTCGGTGCCGTCGCTTACCACCTGGGCCGCAAAAGATGGGGATCGAATCTGACTGCGGATGTTTCCATCGTGCAAGTCAAACTGTGCTTTTCTTGCCGCCCATTCTGGATTC
>JABDJL010000020.1 GCA_013002505.1 Lysobacterales bacterium
GGCCGACGTAACCCAATCCCACCACGCCGACAACGGCTGTTCTTTCGTTGAGTTTCTCAATCAAACTGTTCTTCATGATCCGTAGTGCTCGCGGTACCAATCCACAAACCTCCGCACACCCTCCTCCAGGTCCGTACCGGGCTGGTAGCCGTAATCCCGCTGCAGTTTTGAACAATCGGCCCAGGTATCGGGTACATCGCCGGGTTGCATATCGGTTTCGATCTTCTGCGCCTCGCGGCCCAGCGCCGATTCAATCGCGCCGATAAAATCACCCAGCACGACCGGCTGACTGTTGCCGATGTTGTAGATCCGGAACGGGGTCTCGCCTGCCTCTCTCCGCGACCCGCCATTCAAAACCCTAACCACGCCCTCGATGATGTCATCGACGTAGGTGAAATCCCTTTTGTGATTGCCGTGATTAAAGACCTTGATCGGTTGGCCTTCGAGGATCGCCCTGGTGAATGAAAAATACGCCATGTCCGGCCTGCCCCACGGCCCGTACACCGTGAAAAAGCGCAGGCAGGTGATTGGCAACTGGTATAGGCGGGCATAGCTGTGCGCCATCAGTTCATTGGAACGCTTGGTCGCGGCATACAGCGACACCGGGTGGTCAACGGCATCATCTTCTGAAAACGGCACCTTGGTATTGGCGCCGTACACCGAGCTGCTCGATGCCGCCACCAGGTGCGGCACCTTTGCATGGCGGCAGCATTCCAAAACATTGGCGAAGCCGACGAGGTTGGATTGCACGTAAACCTGCGGGTTTTCCAGCGAATAACGCACGCCGGCCTGGGCCGCCAGGTGCGCGACGGCATCAAACTGACAGCCCTTAAACACCGCAGCCAGTGAATCAGCATCGGCGATATCAAGCCGGTGAAAACTGAAACCGTCGTACCCCTCAAGTATTTCCAGCCGCGCCTGTTTCAGCGCCGGGTCGTAGTAGTCATTGAGGTTGTCGACTCCGACCACCGCGTGGCCTTCTTCCAACAAGCGTCGCGCCAGGTGAAAACCGATAAATCCCGCCGCACCGGTGACCAGCACCCTGTTCATTGGCTGGACGCTCCTTGCTGCTGATACCAGCCCCAGGCGGTTGCAATGATCGAGCCGAGGTCATCAAACCGGGGCTGCCAACCCAAATCACGCCGCGCCCGCGCAGACGAACCGACCAATGACGCCGGGTCACCCTCACGCCTGGCGCCGTTACTGACCGGCACCGCTTTGCCAGTCACCTGTTCCACGGCATCAACGACCTGCCGCACTGAGAACCCCTCACCATTACCCAGGTTATATGCCTGCGATTCACCTGCCGGGGCATCGGTTCTCATGGCAAGCAAATGCGCCTGGACAAGATCTGTGACATGAATGTAATCCCGGATACAGGTTCCGTCCGGCGTCGGGTAGTCATCGCCGAATATGGTCAGGCCGGGTCCCTGCCCATCGGCGGCGGCCAGGGCCAGTGGAATCAGGTGGGTCTCGGGCTCGTGCCACTCACCGGTCTCCAGCTCCGGGTCAGCGCCGGCCGCATTGAAGTAGCGCAGCATCACGCTGCTTCCATTGGTTTCAGCCGACCACTTCCCGATGGCCTGCTCGACGGCCAGCTTGGTGACGCCGTAGGGGTTCACCGGTTGCTGCGGGTGCTGTTCATCAATGGGCATGGACTCGGGCATTCCGTAGGTTGCGCAGGTGCTGGAAAAAACCACTTGCTTGACCTTGCACGCGGTCATCGCCCGCAGCAGCACTTCACTGCCACCAACGTTGACCGAGTGGTAAAGCCCGGGGTTTTCAACACTCTCCCCGACATAAGAAAGCGCGGCAAAGTGCATAACCGCCGCCGGCCGGTAACGCCGTATTGTTTTTTCGAGCAAGTCCCGGTCCCGGATATCCCCCTCCACGAACGGGCCCCACTTGACCAACTCGCGGTGACCGCGAAAAAGATTGTCGTAGGTGACCGGCTCAAAACCTTCGGCAGCCAGCAGTTTGCAGCAATGAGAGCCGATATACCCTGCACCACCGGTCACCAGTACCGTGCCGCTGCTCATGCCTTGGGGCCCCCGGCCTGCTCATCATTGGCGCCATTTTCGGCAACCTCTTGCTGCAACTGGGCAATTTCGTGCTTGAGGTGCTCGTATTCCTCCATCTTGCGCTGCAGGAACGACACGGTAATCGAGGCCTTGCGCTCAATGCCCTTGGGGGTCAGCAAATACAGGTAGGAGCGCTTGTTGTCGCTGTTCTTGAAGTTGCGCGCCTTGACCATGCCCTTGTCAATCAGCGCCTTCAGGCAGTAGTTGGCCTTGCCCAGGCTGACGCCCAGGTGTTCGGCCAGTTCGCGCTGGCTGACCTGGGGGTGCGCTTCGAGGTAGCGCAGCAGTTTTAGATTGGTATCCTGATCCATGATCGGGTTTTAAGATATTGCGGGCACGCTACCGCCCTGCAGAACCACGTGGTTCCGCATACTGAATTATGGGTATTGCCTTCTACTGACCACTGAAGGTCGCGCCGATTGTAAATGATGTTCAACACTTGAACGCACTGCTTAACAGGCTGTGACACTTGTTATTGGCCGGCTTTGTCTTCACGGCTGTACCAACCTGGCTTATTCGGACACTCCAATTTGAAGTGCCTGCAATCCTTCATAAATCCTGGTCTCATCGATTTGGTAACGGTGCGAATAGAGCTCTTCGGTGGTTTCAAATCCCGCTTCGTATTGCAGAAACTTCATGTTTACGCCTGCTTCATGAGCAATGGTCGAATAGGCAGCGAACTCACCATTCTCGCACGCCATCCAGCAAAGTGCCTTCGCACCAGGTCGGCAGAAAAGCAAGTTGGTCCAGGCTGCACCAGTCGGGCCCGCCAGAACTTCTGCGGCATGTGCGGTCCGAACCTGGTCCGCAAAACTGAGATTCTCGAAATACACCTTTTTGAAGCCATAGGGCTGCAAAATGCCAAAGACCTGCTCCTCGTTATAGGCTCTTCGAGTATTTCGGCGCGCCAGGAAAATTAGCTTGCCAGGCCGTTGGTCCGAAATGGCTGGTTTGCAGGCAGCCAACGCCCTGTCTCGCAGGTAGCGCATGGACTGGCCATCGGTAGCGAAATGGTGCAACTGGAACCGGGAGCCGCGCGTGAGATTGAAGGGAATATTGTTCGGACTGGTAATGTAAACCAGGTCTTTTACCGTATAAGGCGTCGCCTCGTTCAGCACGACCAACTGCCGGTTACCACCGTAGATGGCCAGTGATTCACGGAAAGACGGCCATGCCATGCACTCGGCGCCCACCAATAGCGGAAAGTCTGAAAATTGGACCGGAAGCTTCTCAATAAACTCGGTGCGGGTAAGTACTTCCACGATCCAGTGGTAATAATTTTCCGAACCATTGCCGCCCAGAAAAATACCCCGCTCCAACACTTCAGACTTGTCAGGTGTCACAACGGCACTGCTCGAACTGTGCTTTGCAATTTGCCCTGATGCGTATTCAAAGGACGCCTGCTCCGGCGCCCTGAATCGCTCGACCAAGGCCGTATTATCGCGACTGATCACCGACGAGGAACGGGCAGAGACACGGCCGTTCAGAAACCTGAAGTAAGCGACATCTGGCAACTGTAAGCAGGTGTTCTTTTGGCCCTGCCCAATGACATCTGGACCATAAATGGTGACTTCTTTACCTGGACTCAGCACACCGCGCTCGTGCGGTCCACTCTGGTCCATCCATACCAGAGGCAGAATGCGGTGACCCAGAATCCGTTCAGTAATGAATTTACAAAAACCGGACAGCATCGAAGCATCATCGGCGGCCTTTAGTGCCTGCTCGAAAACCTTGCCCTTTAGTCTCAGCGCCTGGCGCCGAATCACCTGGTCACCTTGTAGTCCACGATCAGGCAGAGCAGGCCGCGAGAAACAAAATCAGCCACTACCCGATCCCAATCCCAGTCGAGCCAGCGGGCTGTGCCCTAAAAGCGCCTTTAATGTCTTGTATGCGAATACAGAGAACACTGCAATCGCCAGCGCTCCAGTGATGTACGAGGCTGCCACTGAAATGCGCGAGAGACAGAACAATAAGACACAGCATGCCAGCAACAACGAAAAAATCTGGAGGTTGGATCGCGTAAACCTGAATGCCACGACCTTCCGTGCAAAAAAGCAAACCAGGCCAATATGAAACAAGTAGACGGCCGAGAAAGCCATTCCCAGGCCCTCAATTCCAAAATGCTTCGTGCCGATCCAGGCGCCAAGCAGGAACACGACCACCCATTCAATTTGTGTCAGCAAAAAGATGCCGTTCCGGCCCTTGGCCACGAATATAAACCCCACCGGCCAGCCGGCCAACTTGACCAAGTTGCCAAACGCCATCCACTGGATCACCCTGGCTGCCGCAGAAAATTCACTGGAATAGAGCACTTGTACCAGCAAGGGCGCAAACGCGATCATGCCGACCAACAATGGGGCCCCCGTCAACAAGGCCGCGTGGATTTGCTCATTGATCAGCCGGACAACGTCCTCGCCGGACTCGGTTGCCTCTGTCAGCCTCGGAAAATAGTCGGTTCCCATGGCTTCCAGGATAAAACCCATGTAGACGAAGGAAACGGCCCAGGCTGCCTGGAAAATTCCCGCCCCTTCCAGACCATAAACCCTGTTCACACCGGCAAGGACCCCCAGCACCGCGAGACTCATCAGCGCGGCAGCCAACATGATCAGGAATCCCTGCTTGAATATCTTTTCCATTTGCCCGGATATCGCTCCACGGTTCAGTGCCTGCGTGCTGACTGGTATTTTTCTGGCCAGCATTGCACCGAACAGTGCTGCAGCTACCGGAACGGCCAAAACGAGAGGCAGAATTCCCTTTTGACCCAGCATGTAAACCAGCACAACAGCGGCCAGCGTCGCTGCCACCGCCGTTGCCACGCGCACCGCGGCCAGCTCTCGAATCAGCCTGTGCCCTCGTAATCGAGTACTGAAGGATGCACCAGACACGGACGCGAATACTGCCACCGCGAGCCAACCCACGGCACCAGCCCGGCTCGCATCGTCCAACAAACGGATTGCGATTAAATCACGCCAAACAAAAATCACTATTGCACCAGCAAGTCCCAACAGCACTGCGGCAATATTCACAGCAGAGGTTGCATGCGCAATCATGGCTTGATCATTTCGTCCCCGGGCATGGGACAACTGGCGCACGGCGCTGGTATCCATACCCATACCCGCGATCGAGGTCGCCATGTGTACAAAGGATTGGTAAAGCGCCAGCAGGCCGATTCCCGCCGGACCCAGTATCACAGCGACAAACTTCACACGAATAATGCGAAGCACGATATCGATCAATGAAACCATGCCGAAGACGGTGGTTGAGTGGGTGATCTGGCGGTAGGAACTGGTCACGGCGCCTGTTCCCCTGAACCTGTTTGCAAGATGGTTAGGTGTTTCAGCACCGGGTGAATCACGTAGTACGGCAGTTCGTTGGTCTGCGGCTGCGGTCGGCCTGCCAGGTGACCTTCGGTGACCAGTCTCTGCAGCACTTCAACCAGCAGGCTGGCGCGCATCCAGGGGTCAAATTCATTGTCCATCGCGCTACCGTCTTCCGGCGGCCGGAATGAACGCTCTGCAACCAATTCACCGCAATCAATTTCCGGCGAGAGATACATCGCCGTAGCACTCAGCGAATTTTCGGCCAGCAGGGAGTAATACATGGTGGTGCTGCCACGATAAGCGGGCAATTTACCGGGGTGTACGTGAATAAAGCATTTACCTGTTGCAAGCAAAGCCTTACCCAGCAAAGCGCCTGGCGGGCCGGAGTAAACAAGGTGATCGGCCTCCAGTGCCTCGACATGGCTCAGCACCGCAGCGTCATTGATACTGTCCACTTCCAGCGTCCGGACCTTAAAACCCAGCCGCCGGCACATTTCATCCACCGGGTAACGGTTTTCAAAAAAGCTGGATTCAAATCGCTCCGCTGCGGCCGACACCGTTCCCCGGCAATTTATAAAAATGACCAACTCGGGTTCCAGACCTGCCCGATGGATAGAATCCAGGTAGGCCCGCGAGCGCGACGTGTCGCTGAGCAGCATGGCGAATGAACGACTCAAGCTTCACCCCCGTTCCCGGTTACAATGCCTCGCTTGTCGGCCACCTGCCTTACCAGGCGCAATTCAATTTTCAGCGCCACAGAAAGTCGTGAACGTGCTTGTTCGGCGAGGAGGTCTTCGATATGGAAGACCAGAAGATCATTCAACTTGAGCAATACATTGAACCAGCGCCAGTCAATGCGATGCTCGCAGGCCCGTGCAAACGCCGCCGATAAAGCGGCGTAACTGTCCATGTTGATTTCTGGTGAGTCCTGCTCACCACGGCAAACCTTTTTGACTGCTTCTACCTGCCGGCAATAGTGATTGAGCCATTGTTTCAGTCGCTCGCTGGACGGCTCTGTGGCGGACACTGATGCACAAGCCTCAATAATGGATGGGTGGTCTTGTGTGTGTGTATCCAGGGCTGGAAGTTCGGTTGCAGCTTCTGTGAAGACTTCCGCTGCAAGACGCGCGATCATCGCGTGCCGTTTTGACTGGTACGCGTCGAGTAGTTCATGGCCCTTGAACGGGGCGTACATGTACAGCGATCGCTGTTTCCGAAAGTCCGCCCGGTCATATGGGTAAACGTCTGTCAGCCTTTGTCCCCTTCAGCAGGCCAGCGCTCGGATATCGCCGAAACGATCTCGCGGGCGATTTGCGTTATGTTTTCGCGCGGACCGTCATTACGGACTACCATGTCCGGAGAGACCGGCGTGTTAAATGGCAGGTCCACCCCCACCACGTTGCGAACCGCGCCTGTGCGTGCCCCGCTGTAGAGCCTTTTTTGATCGCGTGCTTCGAGTACTTCCATCGGCACATCAACGTAAACCTCGAAGTAGCGGTCCAGGTGCTTGCGGTTCCATGCCTGCTGTTCAGGGAAATTGGACAGCACGCAGGCAACCACGTTGACGCCCTGTGAATCCAGCCATTGGGACAGGCGGCACATGCGCCAGCCATTTTCTTCACGCTCGCCCAGGCTGTGCCCCAGGTCGCCACCCATGACCTGGCGAAAGTGGTCGCCGTCGAGCAAAACCGTGGCCGGGTCCTGCGCGCGCAATTGCTGGTACACCGCCTGACCAATCGACGACTTGCCCGCCCCGGCCAGGCCAATGATCCAGACCACCATCAGTGAAGCCTGCCTTGCCGCAAAAGGCGCTCAGCCAGTTCCAGGTCGCTCACGGAATCGATTTCCAGCCAGTTTCCATCAATCAGTACCGGCGCCAGGCCGACAGGTTCGGATGCCATGGCCTGCAACAGGTCCGTCATGTACATGTCGTCCACGCCTGTTTTTTCCTCGCAGGCTGAATCGTAACTGCGGCACAACTGGCGGACGCCGTTGCGCTGGAATCGCACCAGGCCAATGTACTGGGCTTCGATTTCCGAAATGTCCCGGACTTTCTGCCCAATGCTGCTGATCCGGTTCTGTTCGTCCATCTGCAGGCTCTCTGCATCTGAAAGCGGATCTTCAAAACGTTGCTCCCAGTAGAACCGCCACCTGCTGTCCACGACCACGGCTACCTGCTCTTGCGATTCCAGCAAGTTGTCCAGCACGGCCCGGCCATAGACGATATCGCCATAACTCATGATGAAATCGTTACCAAAATGGCTTCGCGCACAAAACAGCGACTGCACCATGTTGGTGGTGGCGTAGTCCTCGTTAATGACCAGCTCTGCGCCAAAACCCCGTAGTTGATCGGCCAGGTATCCGCCGATCAACACGACGTCGTGCACGCCCGCCTCGTGGGCCGTGTCCAGTTGGCGCTGTAACAGCGTTTTACCATTCAGTTCTGTCAGGACCTTGGGCTTGTCATCGGTCAGAGGCTTAAGCCGCGTTCCCATGCCGGCAGCCAGGATCAGCAGCTTCATATCCTGAGCCAGCGTTCAAGAATCTGCCGGTCCAGCCGCTGCGGGGCACCGGTACGTTCGGGATGCCATTGAACGGCCCAGATGGGTAATGAATGATGCTCCAGCGCTTCGACCACACCACCGGCGCTAAAGGCAATACCCCTGAGCGGCTCCGCAAGCTGTCCTTCGAGCACCCCTTCATCGTGGTAGCTGTTGACCTCGTAGCGGTTGCCGCCGGACAGTTCAACTTCGTGCGTTTGCGCCACATGGGCCTCACCCGTGACCTGCTCCAGGTTTCGCGTCAGTCGACCACCGAAATAGACGTTGATGGCCTGTAAGCCCCGGCACACCCCAAGTACTGGAATCTCGTGCGCCACAGCATGATCAAGTATTGCGAACTCAGCCATGTCTCTCCGGCTCGGGCGCGGGCCGTCTTTTTCATTGTCCAACGGGCCGAGCGAATCGCCATTGGTCAGCAAAATGCGTTCCACGCCAGTGGCCTTCATGATGGGGACCACATCTTCACTTACATTGGGGATCAACACCGGCGACAAACCAAGCCTGCTGATGAACACGCACCAGTCATGGCTGATTGCGTCGCGGTCTTCGTGGTAACCAGTGGCCGGCGCAAGGCGCATGCTGACCGCAACAATGCCCCGGCTCATGCCAGCACCTTCAGGCGCTCATTGGCGCAATCCAGCTCCACTCGCCTCGCATTGCGGACCTGTTCAAAAAGTACACCGCCGCATCCTATCGCGGCAGGCAGCGAAAACTCCGCAGCACGAATAGCCATGTGTGAGCCAATACCGCCGTACTCGGTGATCAGCCCGGCAATCCGGTGTCCGAAAATCCAGTCATAGCCCGGGTCCGCTGCCTGGATCAGCACAATCTTACCTTCCAGATTCCGGTTGTCAGGCTCACCCGGAAGGTCAACTACCTCGGCCTGCAGGGTTTTCTGGGTTACAAAATTTGGTTTCCAGGTTTCTTGCTCGAAATACAGCACCTCATCGGCATGACGTATCAAGTCCGGTGTTCTGAATGCGCGCGTGACTTCCATCTGCTTTTTCTTGAACGAGGCCTGCCGTTTCAGGTGCGAGGCGCTGGAGCCGTTCATACTGCTCTTGGCGTGCTGCAACACCTCATTAACATGCAAGTGAGACAGCTCCCCGGTACTTAAACCGATGAATTCCCCGAACTTGGTAATGGACTCCAGGATTGAATTGACGCTCTTCATAAATTCAAACTTGGCCTTTTCCCTGCCTGCAATCGCAGCGCGCATGAATTCAAATAATTGCCCGGCGCTGACCTCGAGTCCCAGTGATTGAAGCGCCTGGTCTGCTTCATTGGATGCGTTCGGTTCAAACCGACCTGGCTTGCAATCATTGCCGGCAAACAGGCCTGCTTCGCCCTGGCCAATATAACGCTCGAATCCGCTGGCATAATTGGGAGAAGTGATTTCGTAGGAATTAGGACGCAAGTGCCCATATTGCTCGACAAATAACTCTTTGCTCATCGCACCGCTGCGCAAGGCTTCCAGGTCACTGGTGAATTCACTGGCAACGGTCGGAATTGATTGCAGGAATCGGTCCATGTCGCTACGGCTGAGTACCCCGGACGAGACCAGTGATTTGAGGATAGCCAGTGATATGAACGCATAGCGCGCAAGGATGGAAAAGGGCCGCAAGCCATAGCGGCCACAGTCAATCAAAAGCAACTGTGCACGTCGTGCAAATGCGCCTGCACTATCAGCGCCATCCTGCCGCCTCAGTTGGTGGATGCTTTCGAGGCCCTGGACGTCTGCCAACAGCTTGCTGATGGGAATTTCCCGATCCCGCAGGATGGTTGATGTCAACTTCGCCAGTTGCGCCCGGTATTGGTCAATAGCACTTGCAGACAAGCCAGCAGCGCGCATGTGGCCATGATGCACGTCCCAGTCAAATGCCAGGCAGGTCGGCAGGACCTCGAACTCAACCTTGTCGTGCAACTCTGGCCGGGCCGCAAGCCTCGCCAGGCAGTCGTCTATCCAGGCACCCGCAAACTCACGGTCAATGCTGGCGGGCAGGAATGAATTCAGGCTTGTGCGAACATCAATATATGGTTTTCCGCCGATAGCCACGACCAGCGGTTCGGGCGTGACATCCCGATATCCAATATCTGCGCGCGCGCTGGCCCAGTGGAAATCACCGATCAAGGCCTGGTACAGCGACAGCGCAAGCGGCCGTGGCGTCTTGCCGATCATTTCCGCGGGGTTCCAGTCGGGCATGTTGCCAAAAATCGTGGTGCTGCCGGCCAGTATCGGGCTGGGCCCTGAATTTTGCGCAATGAAGCGCCGGGCCTCGCTGACGGTGTCCAACAGGTCGGTATCGGCAAGAGAATAACTGCTATGGCCAAGAGGCATGGGGCGAACCTGCAACAGGTATAACTCCTGCCTGCTGTCGAACAGGAATTCGATATCCAGTGCATCCAGCTGCGTCAGCTCCATCAGCTCTTCGGCCAGGCAAACCAGGCGGCGAATATCATCCGGGAGGAGATCCCTGTCTGCGTTCCATGCAACGAAACTGGTATCCAGGTGTCCAGCGGTGCCGGAAGTGACCACATCCGGGCGCTTTGAGTGACGATCAATATTGATGGTGTGATAAGGCGCCTTGATTTCCAGGTCCCGACTGAACATGACGCCACTGGACGCCACGTCGGTCACTTGAGGCTGAACCAGGATTTCATCTGCGTCTTTTACAGTCCGACCGTCGCGAGTATAACTTTCAATGACCGTGTCAACGGCCTGAGCAATTTGAACGGAATCTCGGACGTTCACATCCAGTATCGACTGGAATCGCCCTGCCCCGGAGGTGCTTAGCAAGTCTTCGGATGTACTGGAAGACCGAACGACCACGGGACCGTCCGGTATTTCCTGCTGGATGCAATCAATCAGCTCCTGCCGGGAATCGCGCCACTGCGCCACGGTGAACCGGGTTTGCTCAAGGACGATCGCGGTCCTGGTGAGTTGCCTGAGTTGCTCGAGGGTCTGCCCTTTACCTCGAAAAACCAGCCTGCTGACAGCCAGTTGGTCCTGCACAAACGCTGCTTCCCCGGACAGATCAACGGTTGCAGAAGTTTGAAATTGCCCAGCCAGATCAGAAAGGCCTGCCTTGGGGTTCTGCGCGAAGATCTCGCCAACCTTGTTCGAAAATTCCTGCAAGCCTGTTGCCCGAACCAACACCGCTCCAGTGATGGAGACTTGACCTGAAGTGTTGGTAGCACCAAATACCACCGGTAAATCCATTTCCAACAGGCGATCAACAGCCCCAGGCAACAGCACAAAATCGCCGCGCAACACCAGGTAGTCGTTGCCCTGTTCCAGCTTCACCAGGTTGAACGCTCCGAGATCACCTTCGCTTTGCCAGTTCTTCTGAAACACAAAAGAAAGGTCGGGTGCGTTATCAACTACCTTCTCGATGTGATAGCCCCCGACGTACACGGTGTCCGAGATTTCGCGGCCATTCAGCGCCTGGCGAATCCACGAAAGCACTGAACGGTCTTTTTCTACCGTAGTAAGCACCGAGGGTGTACTTTTTGATGAATCGACAAAGCGCTTGCCGGCACTCGCCCCGAGAATCACTGCCTTGAATTGGCTCACTTTCCCGACATCACTTTGCGGCCTAAAAACTTGATCCTGTCCACCATTCCCGGCGGTGGGAATTGCTGTTTCCATCGGGCTGCTACATCCGACTGCGACGGGCGTTTCGCTGAATGAAGTTCACGGATGGCCTGCGCCGCAACTTCTGAAGCAGTCCCCTTGTTCGGAGCGAATACTTTTTGCTCGATATGGCGCCTTTTTCCACCCTGGTCAGCCCAGATTGCATCATCCCTGAGCATCCCGGCCAGCTCATTCTTGCGTTCAGCACCGATATTGGGAATCCATGATCGGAGTTGAACGTCCATGGACTGATTGCCGGTGTATTCGTCGGATTCGGCCTGCTCTGAATTGAGCAACAACAGGTTTTTATCCATGTAAATGGCGCCAAACGCTGAACCGCCATAATCACACAAGACAAAATCAGCGACTGCGAACAACTCGACGTTGTCGCGATTGATGTCCGCCATTGTTTGTATGCCCGCATTTGCCAGTCGTTTCATCCGCGCCGGCTCCCGGGTCGCTGTCAGAGGGTGCACCTTAACCAGCAGGTTGAATTCTTCGTTCAGGGCAGCGATTGAATCCACAAACGTGTCAATGGAACTCAACTCGGCCCAGGTGGGTAACCATAGGACCGTTTTTCGGGCAGCCTCCAGGCCGAGCTCGGTTGCAACCTGCCGCGTATCAATTTCACCGCGGAAGTAGTGGTCGAATCGCGGATACCCCACCTGCCTTGTGCGGGCACTTTCCAGGTGACCCAGGCCCTTTTCATGAAATGGGCCGAAGGTCAGCACCAGGTCGTAAACATCGTTCCAGTTTGAGAAGTTCCAGCGTGCCTTGCCGAGGCTATACATCAGCCGTACGTGCTTATGTCCCAGCACCGCCAACCGGGGCATGAAGTGTGCGTGCTGGCCAAATACGAACGGATGATTGCTGACCACCGTTCCGTACTGAACTTTACCTTCAACTTCGTTCAATGCCCGCGCCACGTAGCCGTGGCGGGACGCAAACTGCCGGATTTCAGAGGAGTCTTCAGGGTTTTGCCCGGCAAAGACGATTTCAAATTCTTCCGGCGACAGGTGACGCCAGATGTTCTTATAGTGATTGATGAATTCAGCCATCTGCACGGCAAAGATAATTTTTTCAGGCTGATCCGTTGACCTGGTCATTTGCGAGTATTGCTCGGAAGATCAATCAAGAGTTTAGCGGGCTACCCAGTTTCGCAAAATGTTCGCAACGCCTTTACGACCTGTGCACGCTGTACCGCATCGAGATGCGGCCCGAATGGCAGGCTTAGAACCTCGTTGCATGTTCTTTCAGTCACCGGAAAATCGCCGACCGAAAAACCGAGAGAACGATGCGCTTTCTGCAGGTGCGGCGGAACCGGGTAGTGAATCAGCGTGCTGATTCCATGCGCCTCCAAATGCGCTTGCATGGACTCACGTAGCACATGACGGACCACGAACACATGCCATACCGGTTCTGAGCCATCCGGCTTTTGCGGTAGAACTAGTCCTTCTATGTTCGCCAATTCTGCCTTGTAGGAATCCGCCAGCGCCTTGCGCCGCTGATTCCATTCATCTAGGTGTTGCAGCTTGACCCCGAGGAATGCTGCCTGTAATGCATCAAGCCGCGCGTTGTAGCCGCGTACCTCGTGCTGGTACTTGACCCTGGAACCATAGTTGGCAAGCATCCTGACCCGTTCTGCAATCTGTGCGTCATTGGTGACCACCGCCCCGGCATCCCCGAGCGCGCCGAGATTTTTGCCCGGGTAAAAACTGAAGGCAGCAGCGTGTCCAATGGATCCAGCCGCCTGGCCTTTGTACATGGCTCCGTGAGCCTGCGCTGCATCTTCGATAACCAGCAAGGAATTCCGTTCTGCGAGACGCATAATCGGATCCATGTCGGCAACTTGTCCATACAAGTGAACCGGCATGATGGCCCGGGTTCTGCTACTGACGGCCGCGCTGATGGCTTTCGGATCGATGTTGTAAGTGGTTGCGTCACAGTCAACGGGCACCGGAATGGCACCGGCCTGGATCACCGCCAGCCACGTGGCAGTGAACGTGTGTGCGGGGACGATCACTTCATCGCCCTTGCCGATATCGTATGCCTCGAGGATCAATCTCAGTGCATCAAGCCCGTTGGATATGCCTACACCGTGCTGCACATGACAGTAGCGGGCAAAGTCATGTTCAAAACGCTCGACATCTTCGCCCAGTACGAACCAGCCGGACTTCATAACACGCTGGTACGCCTCATCGAGTTCCGCCCTGATTTCATGGTGGGCGGCCTGGATATCCAAGAAAGGGACTCGAATCACGTTTGGACGTAGTCCTGGAATTCCTCGTAGTTCCTGATGTAGTCACCAGGGTCGTATTCATGGGATGCCATGACCAGCAATACCGCGTCTGTTGAGTATTTATACAGTGAACGCCAGACCCTGGGCGGCAGGTGCAGGCCGGTAGACGGGTCATTCAACACCAGTTCTTCGCGGTTCTGGCCATCATCTACCACCACCGAGACAGAGCCCTTCACACATACCAGGAACTCGTGCAATTTGCGATGCCCATGCGCGCCCCGGACATGCTCGCTGGGTACGTTGTACACCCAGAAAATTCGTTTTATGGTGAATGGCACTTCTTTTTCAACATCGGTCACCGACAGGTCACCACGAAGATCGGTGATGAACTTCAACCTGCACAGGCTGACCCCGGCCACGCTTGAATCGCTTATGCCAGGCCTGGCTTTGACCACCTCTGGCTGGGGCTGTATCGCATCAACGTAGCCGGTAATTTTCGCCGGGTTTCCCGTCACGATGGCATGGGCGGGTACATCACTTGTGACCACTGCCCCGGCGCCGACCATTGCGCCGGTGCCAATATCAATGCCCGGTAATAATGTGGCATTGGCACCAATTGATGCACCTTTTCTCACCACGGTTTCAGAAAATTTGGCCGGGTAATTTTTGCTGCGTGGAAACTTGTCATTGGTAAACGTCACGTTTGGTCCGACGAATACATCATCTTCAAGCCGTACCCCATCCCAGAGCTGGACTCCGGATTTGACCGTTACCCTGTCTCCGATCCGGACATCATTCTCGATAAACACGTGATCGCAGATATTGCAGTCATCGCCTATGACAGCACCAGGCAACACGTGTGAAAATGCCCATACCCGCGTGTTGACTCCCAATGTGGCACCTTGTTCCACGAGTCCGTCCTTGTGCACAAATATCTTTGATTCAGCCATTTTTACCCCTGTTGAGCCAGTTGCTACGCCAATTCATCAAGCGTATGAGTATACGGTAAGCGAGGTTGAAATCGTCCAGTACAGCGTGGCGCGAAGGAACGGGTGAAAACTGTTCGTCTTCAAGTCCCGGTGTGACCATGTCACCGGGTCTGAGACGGTAACGCCGCGAAACAATGGGTGCAAACTCAGCGCGTCCGGATGCAACCGCCTTAAGCGCAAAATAGAGGTCTTCAAAGTGCAGTGATTCGTCGTAGCCACCAAACGCCCTATGAAGGGATCTGGGGTAAAAATGCATCTGGAACGGCGCGCCCCAGCGGGTAACGACTTCAAATTTCAGTCTGCGCCTGGATTTCTGAAGGCGAATGCTGTCACGTTTGTATCCTGGCAAGGCCGAAGCGGGTAATGGCCTGCCTCGCGAATCCATGAACGCCAGTTCTGAGAACAGCAATGTGGGTTTGATACAGCGATCAAGATACCAGGAAACCAGTCCATTGATGCCGCCGGGCGCCACCATGTCGTCACTGGCCAGAGGGAAAATGAATTCACCAGTGCTTTGTTTCACAAGCCGGTTAAACGTGGCCGGAATACCGGCGTTTTCCTGCTGCCTGATACTGGTGCGTTCAAAACGCTTCGCATGCTGATCAAGCCACTGACTGGCAACGTCGAAGGAGTTGTCGCACGAACCATCGTCAATGATGATCAATTCAATCCGGGGATAAGGGTCATCGGCAATACTTTGTAAACCGTTACCGATATATTCTGCATGATTGAACAGTGGGACAATCACGCTCACCAGGGGGGGGTCCTGGATACTTGTATGAGATTGTATGTCTGGTGAGTGCAAAAGATTGAGACTTAAAACAAGTACGCTACCGCCCTGCAGTGCTTTTTGCGGCGCCGCATGACGGAATATTTGTACGATGAGACTGCCTAAGATACTGCCTCACCGGTTTTCAAAGACTCGGGCCCCTTATCGCGACCAGCGCTCGCTCCTGCAGCCAGGTTTCAGCCGACGCGCTGCAACAGCATCGCGTCCACCTCGACGCGCGTTTGGCGCCCAAGCAGGTCCATCAGCAGCATGGCCCGCTGCTCACCGGTTTTCGCCTCGAGTATGCCCTCGGCGCCGCAGAACGGGCCGTCAAACACCCGCACCCGGTCGCCCTCTTCAACCGGCGCCGGGTCCAGCCGCACCAGGCCGGATTCATCCAGCCGGGCGCGAATCATGTTGATCACGGCTTCTGGTACGCGTACCAGTTCGAAACCCGAACGCACCAGCCCGACGACACCGCGCGTAGAGCGCACGGTGGCGAGGTTCTGTGTTTCGGGTACGGCTTTAAGGAACAGGTAGCGCGGGAACAACGGCTGGACCAGCGGCTTGTTCGCTCTCGAGCGGCGCTGATAGGGGTTCAGCGCTTCAGGCAGAAAGCACTTAAAGCCCTGCCGCTCCAGGTGGTCACGCGCGATGCGTTCCTGGCGCGGCCTGGCATACACGGCAAACCACTGTGGATGGTTGTTCTGCACCCAAAACCCCGATCAGAAGGAGCACCATCCTATAACATGTTCAAATGTTGAACAAATAGTTTTAACAATAGCTTACAAATTATTTCTTGCCCAATACAGGAAGAAAATTTGACTCAGGCAGTCCTGGTCAGCAACTGCCGGAAATACTCGATGGTCGCATCCAGCCCGTCGGCCAGCGGCACCTTCGGCTGCCAGCCCAGCACGTCCCGCGCCTGGGTGATATCCGGCTGGCGCTGGGTCGGGTCATCGCTGGGCAAGGGTTTCTCAACCAGCCTCGACGGACCATCCACCTTGGCCACCACCTGCTCGGCCAGTTGGCGTATCGTGAACTCAACCGGGTTGCCCAGGTTGATCGGGCCGGTGACCTTGCCTGCACTGTTCATCAGGCGCACGAGACCGTCCACGAGATCATCCACGTAACAGAAGGAACGCGTCTGGCTGCCGTCGCCGTAGATCGTGATGTCCTCGCCCTTCAGGGCCTGGACGATAAAGTTCGACACCACGCGGCCGTCATCGGGCTGCATGCGGGGCCCGTAAGTGTTGAAGATTCGCGCCACCTTGATGGGCAGCTGGTGCTGGCGCCAGTAGTCGAAAAACAGCGTTTCGGCGCATCGCTTGCCCTCGTCGTAACAGGAACGCACCCCGATCGGGTTGACGTTACCCCAGTAAGTCTCGGGCTGCGGGTGCAATTCCGGGTCTCCGTACACTTCACTGGTGGAGGCCTGAAGAATGGTCGCGCCGGTGCGCTTGGCAAGGCCCAGCATGTTAATCGCACCGTGCACCGAGGTCTTGGTGGTCTGCACCGGGTCGCGCTGGTAATGGATCGGCGAGGCCGGACAGGCCATGTTGTAGATCTGGTCCACTTCGACATACAGCGGGAATGTCACGTCGTGACGCATCAACTCGAAATGCGCATGGTCCAGCAAATGTGTAATGTTTTGCCGCGTCGAGGTGTAGAAATTATCCACGCACAGCACTTCGTGCCCTTCCGAGAGCAGGCGTTCGCTGAGGTGCGAGCCCAAAAATCCGGCGCCGCCGGTAATCAGTATTCGTTTGCTCATATCAGGCCTAGGGGCGTCCTATCGAGTAATAAGTAAATCCACGCTTGCGCACCACTTCGGGCGACCAGATATTGCGTCCGTCAACAATAACCTTATCTGCCATTTCGGACATCAGCCGCTCAAAGTCCGGAGCCCAGTACTGCCGCCACTCTGTCACCAGCACCAGCGCATCGGCGCCCTCGGCGGCATCGTAAGGGTCCTCGAAAAACGAGATGTTCTGCTCCGAGGAGTATAAATGCTCGGCTTCATCCATGGCCTTGGGGTCATGGGCGTTCACGCTGGCGCCGGCTTCGAGCAGCTCGTCAATCAGCACGCGGCTCGGCGCATCGCGCATGTCGTCGGTATTGGGCTTGAATGACAAGCCCCAGACCGTGATGCTTCGGTTTTCCAGGTCACCGCCGAAATGGGCATCGAGCTTTTCGAACAGCTTGCGCTTCTGGCGGTTGTTGACCGCCTCCACGGCTTCGAGGATATCGGCCTTGTAGCCATACTCGTTGGCGGTATGACCCAGCGCGCGGACGTCTTTTGGGAAGCACGACCCCCCGTAACCGACGCCGGCGTAGATAAACGAGTAACCAATGCGCGGGTCGGAGCCAATTCCCAGGCGCACGTGCTCGATATCTGCGCCCACTTTCTCGGCCACGTTGGAAATCTCGTTCATAAAGCTGATCTTGGTCGCCAGCATCGCGTTGGCCGCATACTTGGTCAGCTCGGACGATGGAATATCCATGATCATCAGCTTTTCGTGGTTGCGGTTGAACGGTGCGTATAATTCGCGAATCGTCGCCTCGGATACTTCGTCTTCGACCCCGGCGACGATGCGGTCCGGCTTCATGAAATCGGCAATCGCCACGCCCTCGGCGAGGAATTCGGGATTGGAAGCGACCGCGAAGGTCAGGTCTTCACCGCGCTCATCGAGCGCATCCTGTAACGCTGCCCTGACCCGGGCGCAGGTGCCGACCGGCACCGTCGACTTGATGATGACCAGCACGTGACGATCCATGTTGTCGCCGATGTCGCGCGCAACAGCCAGCACGTTGCCGAGGTCAGCGGAACCGTCCTCTTCAGGCGGCGTTCCGACCGCGATGAAAATCACCTCGGCGTGGTCAACCGTGGTCTTGATGTCGGTGGTGAAGTCCAGCCTGCCCTGTTCGCTGTTTTCTGCAATCATCTCTTCAAGGCCGGGTTCGTAAATCGGAACTTCGCCCTGCTTGAGCATCGCAATGCGATCTTCATCTATGTCCATGCAGATTACGTGGTGGCCCACCTGGGCAAGCCCGGCGCCACTGACCAATCCCACATAACCGCTGCCAATAATGGATACCCGCATAAAACACAGATCCCCTGTAAAACGAAGCATGCATTCTACTCGATTGTCCTATCATGTGAACCTGGAAGCACCTTGGTCGCCGCTGTTTTGACAACATTTGAATATTGAATCGTGAACCAACCCGACCCGGACAAGCTGGCGAAGCTCGACCCTGCCCTGACGCATTACTATCCTGATGCGCCGGTGGTCAACGAAGCGGGCTGGGGACCAGCACCGGGTATCCTGCGTGCCTTGCTCAGCGGTGAGCCCCGGGACGCAGATATCGACTGGCGTGGCCTGCTGGGGTCGGCGCGCAACGAGGGCATCATCAATTTCGTCACGTTCCGGGCGCTCCAGGCCGGTCTCACCGTGCCGGGGGAAATCAGCCTGCAGATGCGTCATTCGCTAATGACCGGAGAGGCGGACAAGTTGTCGGGCGATTTCGAACTGGCGCGTATTTTTGCCGCGGCCGACGAAGCCGGCCTGCGGCTGCTGCTGATCAAGGGTGAGGCCCTGGCGCGCACGATTTATCCATCCGGCGCCTGCCGGCCATCGGGCGATTTCGACCTGCTGATGGACACCGTGCAACTGGAACTGGGTGAACAGGTCATGGCAGAGCTGGGTTACACGCCGGGCGCGTTCGAGGGCGTACACATGTTCGGCCAGCGGACATGGCAAGGCAGAGACCAGGGCCGGCCATTTGTCGTTGACCTGCACTGGGACCTGACCAACCGGCGTTTCTTCCGCAACCGGTTGTCGGTAGACACCCTGCTCGACCGGGCCCAGCAGCTACCCCTGCCGGACGGCTGCGCGTGGATACCGACGACGCGCGACGCCCTGCTCATCGCCTGCGTTCACCTGGCCGCGGCAAAACCCCACATGCCGGTGGATTTGCGCTGGTTGCTGGATATTTTCCTGCTGCTCGATGAACTTGAACAAGCGCAATTCAATGCGTTGGTGGCCGAGGCGCGTGACACCGGCCTGGTGGACGTGCTGGCCAACTATTGCGGGCTCGCGGACCGGGTACTGGGCCCCTGCCGGCATCGTGGCGGGATTCTCGAACTGGTTTCGCGCATTGATCCTGCGAGGAAACGCCAATACCAGCGCTGCTGTGAACAGCGCTGGTATGACTTACTGGAATATGGCCGCAGATTACCTGGCTGGAAGCAGCGTTCAGAGCTGCTCAGGCAAACCCTGCCGTATGTCTTCAGCCGACTTGGCAGAAGCAGTGATGGCCCGGTTTAAAAACCTAGTTCGGCGACGCCTGGTCCGAACCGTCGCAGTTAAGTGGTGAACCGCAGATCGGGTCAATCAACGGCTGCAGCGTCTTGGGCGTAGTCAAGATATACGGCGGGTAGTTGAACAGGAACGCGTAGGTATGCGCATTACACGATAAGGCCCTGGACCCGCCAAACCTTCTCAGTACCAGGGTATCGGTGGGCAGGAAGTTTAACTGGCCGGTGACCACATCTGCGATCTCTGTAATTTCTTCGTCGGACTCATCATAGGCAATGACGAACGTGCCGCCGGCCTCAACCTGGCCATTCAGCCCGATGACCTCGCGTGGGCTGTCGTCACCCTCGACGTATTGATCATCGCCGAGCACCAGCGGGATCGCCACGGCAGCCGCTGTCGCAGCGCCATCGGCATCAACCCACGAGAACTCGTGGTAGCGCCGCCCGTCGGCCTCTTTGACAACTTTTTGAATCTCGCGGTCGCCGCGGGTTACGAAACTGATTTCGATGCGCCGGTTTTGACTGCGATTCGCTTCCGACGTATTTGGCAGGCGCGGCTCGCGTTCGCCATGACCTTCGATGCGGATTGCGCTGACGTCGAGGCCAATTCCTTCAAGGTACTCGCGAACCGACTGTGCGCGCCGTTCTGACAGCAGTTGGTTGTATTCATCGCTGGCGATATCACAGGTATGCCCGACGATCAGTAATTCACTGAAAATATCCGCCTGGTTGATGGTATCGGCGATGCTCTGCAGGGTCTCGGCTGCCTCCGGCCTGACTTCCCACTTGTCGAGTTCGAAGGTCACGCCCGATTCCAGCGAAATGGTGTTCTTCTTCACCATCGCTGGTGGCGCGGCCACCGGTGTGGTGCCGGCACCGTAAATCTCGAGGAAGTACTGGTCTGAACCCAGGTCGATGTCCTTGTCAGAGCCGTTGTACAACTCCAGCACGCGGTTGCGTTCGTCCGGGTCGCGTTCTTCTGCCGGCTTGGCCAGCGCTTCGCTGTTCCAGCCCTCGATGTATTCGGACAGGAACACATCGGTCGGAATCGGGTCATTGTCGTATTGGTGGTCCAGCAGGCCTACCGCGTCGTTGTCGGTGTGGCTGACCCACTCCGCAGAAGGATCAAATGGATCCAGCAATAATGGGTCACCGCGGTAGACGGTGGGTTTGCGGCGCAGCGTGTGCTGATCGCTATTGATGTCGGCCGAACCCCAGGCGCTGACCGGGTGCCTTCCCACGGTGCCAAATGCGTCCACCACGAGGCCGGCGTCACCGGCTTCATCGGCGTACTTCCGGCCCAGCCCTTCCCAGGTGCCTTCGCGCAGGTCTTCATCGTGAATACCGCGCATGGTGGCCGCAAGGTTTACGTCGGTGCAGCCGCAGTCCCAGTCGTTGCGGCTCTGCGCGGCATTGGTGCGCGCTATGATTTCATTCGATTTTTCGACCATGCGGGCGGTGATGCTGGCTCGCCCGGCTTCATTCTCTTCGGCCTCAGCCATGAATTCCGTATTCTCGGGCAAGCCGGCAACAGCGCCGTAGATCGCCGCCTGCGAGCAAGAACATGCCCTTGGCACGTCCACGAAAGCGTGGCGGATTTCAACCCGGATGCGTTCTTCAACCCGCTGTTGGGGCCAGATACCACCGGCCAGGCAGTTGCAGTCTTTCTTGATGGCAATGGTCGCGGCAATCTCTGCGGCACGGTCGGGCATCAACTCGACGCCCCGCTTGACGGCGCCGAAGGTATCCGAAGATTCGTTCCACGCATCAACAACGGCGGTGACGACCTTGACGTTGTCGGGCGAGGCCGGGTC
>JABDJL010000063.1 GCA_013002505.1 Lysobacterales bacterium
GGCAACCCCTTCCAGCAAGCCACCGCCGCCGCGCATCAATACCATCTGGCCGCTGATACCGGCTCCAGCGACTCCCGCCAGCGCGTTGCCCACCGGACCAAGACTCAGGGATTTAAATACGATGCCCGCAGCGATGCCACCAGCGGCTCCGGCAGCTAATTGGATAATGTAGGGCAGGATAATTTCCATGCAGTCTCTTCTATCGCAGCCGAAAGGAAAACACACGTATCACTTCGAACAGCGCACAGTTGGCGGCGCTGATTTGGTCAGATCAGGATGATTCAACTGCCTTCATGGCGCTTACCAGGTAGTCCCACAAATATTCGGCGTAGGTCCACCGCACCTGGATTTCCCACGATTCACCGTCGGTGTTTTTTTGCAGCAGGATGCTGGCGTGGCCAAAGCGCGTCTGGGTGATGGTGCCCGCGGTGAATTTATCCGGGTGCAGATCAAGCGGGCAGCCGCGACGTAAAATTGCCTCCGCATCCGGTCCGGTAAGCCGCAGCACCGTGTAGTAGTCGGAGACTTCAGTAACCGCGCTATGCACAGGACCAAGCCGATCGCGCAACGCCTGGAAGAGGGAATCCGCACTGTCTATGTCGCAGCAGAACTGCCATTCGTCCGGACCAAGCCAGACCATTCTGCCTGACGCGCCCTCTGTGGACGTGTGAGCAGCGGCGGGTAGTTTAGTGCCGAGCACCTCGTCGACAGCGCTGGTAAATTCAGTGTCGGCGATGTTGCCGCGCAGATTCAGTTTGCCCTCGAGGGGCAGTTCACGAAGACTGTGAGGGCCGTCAACCGGCTGACGCGCGTAACAGGCAGACGTTAATTCAGGAATATTGTCCATTGCGGTAGCGGTCGTGGGTTCAGTGACTGGCGGCGCCAGCGTCAAGAAAATTGGGATCGGTGACGGTCACCCGCTGGCTGCCGCCTTCCATCAGCGACACGTGCAGGGTCTGGCCCTTCAGGTTGAAGCCGTCTTTGATCAGCGCCATGGCGATGGAGCGGCCCACGTTTGGGCTCATGTAACTCGAGGTGACATGACCGAGCATGTCCATCGGCGGCTGATCCTTCAGTGCCGCCACCACGTGGGCGCCTTCCTGCAGAACGAAATTCGGATCCTCGGTCAGCAGCCCGACCAGTTGCTTTCGACCCTGGCGCGCCGTATCGCTGCGGGCAAAGGAGCGGCGCCCGAGAAAATCCCCCTTGGTTTTCGACACGATCCAGTCCATGCCGAGATCCATCGGGGTTACCGTGCCGTCGGTGTCCTGGCCGGCGATGATAAAACCCTTCTCGGCGCGCAGTACATGCATGGCCTCGGTGCCGTAGGGACAGATCTGGTGCTTCTCACCGGCCTCCATCAGCGCTTTCCACAGGGCGAGGCCGTAGCGGGCCTTGACGTTGATCTCGAAAGTGACGTCACCGGTAAAACTGATGCGAAACACCCTGGCAGGGATGCCGGCAACGCTGAACTCCTGCATTGACATGAACGGAAACGCGTCATCATCCAGGGGCTGGTCGCACAATTCAGACAGAAGCTGGCGGGCGTTGGGGCCGGTAATCGACGCAACCGCCCACTGTTCGGTGACGCTGGTGCAGTACACCTGCCACTCCGGCCATTCGGTTTGCAGCCATTCCTCCAGCCAACCCATCACCCGCGCCGCGCCGCCCGTGGTGGTGGTCATGTGGTAGTGGTTTTCCGCCAGGCAGGTGGTGACGCCGTCATCGAACACCATGCCGTGCTCGTTCAGCATCAGGCCGTAACGGCAGCGCCCGGGCTGCAGCTTGCTCCAGGCATTGGTGTACACCATGTTGAGTAGTCGCACGGCGTCCGGTCCCTGGATGTCAATTTTGCCCAGGGTCGATGCGTCGACGATGCCGACAGAATTTCGCGCCGCAAGACATTCGCGATGCACCGCCTGGTGCATGGTTTCACCAGATTTCGGAAAATAGAACGGTCGTTTCCAGTCGCCGACATCTTCGTAGACCGCGCCATGGGCGTCGTGCCATGGATGGATCGCGGTTTTTCTTTTCTGCAGGAACAGTTCGCGGCGATCGTGGCCGACGATGGAACCAAAGCTGAGCGGGGTAAAGGGAGGTCTGAAAGTGGTGGTGCCAACCTGGGGAATCGTCTGCTGCCTGATCTCCGCCATGACCGCCAGCGCATTGACGTTGGATGTTTTACCCTGGTCGGTGCCCATGCCGGTGGTGGTGTACCGCTTCAGGTGTTCGACCGAGAGAAATCCCTCGCGCGCGGCGAGGGCGATATCGCCGACGGTGGCGTCGTTATGCAGCTCATGGAAATGTTTCTTTCTGCCCTGGCCGATGGGATGCGTTGTCGGCAGAATCCAAACCGGCCGCATCGGCCCCTGCTCGATGGTTTCCACCTCGGGAACCGCGCAGGCCACGGCGTCGGCGAATCCCGCATCCCGCGCCGCCGCCGCGCCGGCTTCGGCGCCTTCGGCCAGGCAGCCGCGTAAATCCCAGGTCGCTTTGCAGGCGCCGGCCTCGTAGCCACGATTGTTTACCGGTCGGTCGGCCGGGACAAAACAATGTTGATCATCAAGGTAACGCAGCTTGCCCTTTCCCTGGCTGAACAGGTGCACGGTGGGGGTCCAGCCTCCGGCTACCGCA
>JABDJL010000075.1 GCA_013002505.1 Lysobacterales bacterium
CACCGCTCATTTCGATCATGTCGCGATCAATGACCGTTACGGGCAGTGCGCCTTCAACGTCGGTACGCTTGATGCGTGAACCAGTTACCTGGACACGATCCAGCTCGACGCCTTCTTCGTCATCTGCGTCATCCTGTGCGAGCGCCGACAGCGGAGTAGCAGCCAGTCCGAGGACCAGCACGCTGCTCAAGCCGTTACGCACTGCATTGGACAGTGGATTACGGTTGATTTTCATTTCTCATATCTCCCAAATTTTGATTTGGTCAGGTTGGTCTATCTATCGATCGAAGAGTCCTGGAAAGGCAATATTAAATTGCATGCACAATATTGCCGGCCAGGAATTTCCCCAACTTGGCGGGCATATTATCACTAAGTTGAACAAAATGAAAAGACTTTGTTAATGAATTGTTAAATGGTTGAAAGCTTTATTTTATGCGGTTCACGACTGTTTTGAGCGGTGTTTTTTAACAAAAAACCCGGTCGGAAAGCGCCGACCGGGCGTTTAATCGTACGATTATTAAGGTAGTAAAGGACCGTGACCAATGGCCTACAGGTCTTTGTTACTTATGGTCTATATCGATATCGCCACTGAAACTTTCCACCCTGATCACCGTTCCGCTATTGCCGGAACTGTACTTGAGGTGCGATCCGGGGCCATATTTTTCATGTTTGACCTCGCCAAAACGCGAATCAATATCACCGGAGAAGCTTTGCGCGCTGAACTCGGCGGATTGTGACGCCGGCAGATTCAGAATCACATCACCGCTCATGGTCGCAATGGTGAGGCGCCCGCCATCGGCAGCTTCGAGATCCAGTTCCAGGCTGCCGGAAACGGATTCAAACTTACCCAGCGTCACGATGGAAGCAAAGACGATCGCATCACCGGACACGGACTGAACATCAACTTCACCGCCCACCCCGTGAATCTCCACGTCACCGGACACTGATTCTGCATAGGTTCGTTCCGCAGAGCCACGGAACAGAACGTCGCCACTGACCGATTCCAGGTCAGCGCGTCCCACATCCGCTTCGACTTCCACATCACCGCTGACCGACTCGGCCGTCAGGCGTGCACCCCGGCTGCCACTAATGGTGATGTCGGCACTGACACCGATCGCCACGATACTCGCGGTTGCCGGGACCACCAGTTCGAGATCAGACTCGCCGGAATAGCTTTTTTTCTCGATCTCCCTGATCTCGAAGCGGATGCCCTGGTCGCTCTCGGTGACAATCAATTCCTGGTTCGGGCCGGTTTCACCCGTCAGGTGCACCTCGTTGCGCGACCAGGTCGTAATTTCAATGCTTCCGGCAATATTGCTGACCGAAACCGTCGCGTCGGAAGCGATATCGCGCCGCACGTCAATGTCATCTGCCAATGCCGCCGCAGGCGCCACGCTTATGGCCAGCGAAATGATAAATTGTTGAAGGTTTTTCATGTTCTCCTCCGGCTGAATTGATCCAGCACCGCAAGTTGTTGCATAAATCCGAGTTGCTGCGAACGCAGATCGAGCAGTTTCTGATTGAGGAACGAGTTGCCCGGGTATTCGTGCAGGGCCGCCAGGAGCGCCGTTTCCGCCTGCTGTAATTCAACCCAGCTCTGTTCAATATTCTGGATGGTTTCCGACTTCAGCACGGAACGCGCCGTACCGACCGGTATAAATTCACGGAATGCCGCCTGGTATTCCCGCTCGGTGGCTTCGGTGGCGGCCAGCATGGCCAGGCTGGCTGAGACCTCAGTCGATGGCTGCGGCGGCGAAAAGCTCTCCTGGCGCCCAAACATCAGCCCGGCCACAAAGGCGACGGCCACGGATGCCGCCAGGGCACGCATGGGCCATACTCTCCAGCCATTGGACACGATTGGCTGATGCGGGCCCAAACGCTTCTCGATGCCGGGCCACAGCTCGTTCTGCGGTGTCATTTCGCGAGGCAACGCCCGCAAGGCATCGCGCAGCTCATTTTCGTCTTTGATCCGTTCTGTCATGATTCCAGTGCCTCCCGAACCAGCTTCCTGGCCCGGTGTAGTTGGGCTTTTGACGAGCCGACCGCCATTCCGGTCATTTCGGCAATCTCCTTGTGCCGGTAACCTTCGATGTCATACAGCACCAATACCGTCCTGGCCCTTTCGGGCAAACTGCCGATGGCCTGTTCGAGATCCATCCGCAACGCCTGGGCGACATCCTTCGCGCCGGTGGCGGTTCGTTCTGTGCCTTCGTCCATGGGCTGCTCCCGCTTGACCCTGCGCAGGCGGATTCTCCGGTCACTGAGCGCCACGTTGGCCGCCAGCCGGTGCATCCAGGTGCCAAAACTGCTGTCACCCCTGAAAAGGTGCAGCTTGTTCCAGGCACGCACAAAGGCTTCCTGCAGGAGATCTTCGGCCAGGGCCGCATTACCGCCGCTGAGCCGCCAGCACAGCCCATAAATGCGGTCGCGGTGAACCCGGTAAAGCCGTTCGAATGCCTTGGTGTCGCCCTGCTGGGCATGGGTGACCGTCAACTTTTCGTCGCCGGGTCGCGCCTTTGCCGGTTGCGGGCCTGACACTGCGTGCATTCCTCCCATAAGCCTTTGACGGTGCATCATCACCGCGGGTTTAAACAAGGATTGAAAATATCAGGGACAGTTTCCGGCAGCCCGGCACGTCGCGCAAGCGCGTGACGTGTCAGGGCGGATCTATTTAACGAGTCTTCAGTTGACCAGGTTGGCCCGAACCCGCTCCAATTCAGTGAACAGCGCTTGGGGCGCCCGGTCTCCGTAACCTTCGAGATATTCCCTGATCTGATCGAGTTCTGCCAGCCAGGCCTGTTCATCAACGGCCAACAGGGCCGACAGGGTCTGCGGGTCAATCTCGAGGCCATCCGTGTTCAGGGCATGTTCTGACGGGAGCTTGCCAATCGGGGTGTCTTTCGCTCCGGCGGCGCCCTGGCTGCGCTGAATCACCCATTCCAGCACGCGCATGTTTTCGCAGAAACCGGGCCACATAAAATTACCGGCCGCGTCTTTTCGGAACCAGTTGACGTGAAATATGGGCGGCGGATTGGCGATTTGCTCGCCCAATTCCAACCAGTGGCTGAAGTAATCGGCATAGTTATAGCCACAAAACGGTTTCATCGCCATCGGGTCGCGCCTGACCACGCCGACTTCACCCGTTGCCGCTGCCGTGGTCTCCGAGGCCATGCTCGCGCCCAGCAGGACGCCGTGGGCCCAGGAATCGCTTTGTTGCACCAGCGGCACCAGGTGCTGCCGTCTTCCACCGAAAATAATGGCGGAAATCGGCACACCACGCGGCGCCTCAGCCTGGGGTGAATAGGTCGGGCATTGCTTCGCCGACACAGTGAAACGTGAATTCGGGTGCGCTGCCTTGCTGACCTCGGGATCGTAAGAACGACCCTGCCAATCTGTAACCGGCTGGCCAGAACCGATCCCTTCCCACCATGGCTGGTTGTCGGCGGTCACGCCGACATTGGTGAAAATTGCATCATGGTCAAGCATCGCCAGCGCATTCGGATTGGTTTTCGGCCCGGTACCAGGAGCGACACCAAAGAAACCGGCCTCGGGGTTGATGGCCCACAAACGGCCATCGTCGCCCGGGCGCATCCAGCAAATGTCATCGCCCACCGTCCAGACTTTCCATCCCGGGTAACTTTCCGGCGGAATCAGCATGGCCAGGTTGGTCTTGCCGCAAGCCGATGGGAATGCGGCAGCTATATAATGAGTCTCGCCCTGAGGGTTTTCGACACCGAGGATCAGCATATGCTCGGCCAGCCAGCCCTCGTCGCGGGCCTGGTAACTGGCAATGCGCAACGCGTGGCATTTTTTGCCCAGCAGTGCGTTGCCGCCATATCCGGAGCCGAATGACTGGATTTCCAGGTCCTCGGGAAAATGCATGATGTAGCGACGGTCCGGGTCAAGGTCTCCGGTCGAATGCAGGCCCCGTACGAAGCCGCCCTCCCGCTCGATACGGGCCAACGCCGGCTGACCCATGCGGGTCATCAGGCGCATGTTGACCACCACGTAGGGGCTGTCGGTGATTTCCACGCCACAGCGAGACAGCGGCGAATCAATCGGCCCCATGCAATAAGGAATCACGTACATAGTGCGACCCTGCATGCAGCCTTCGAACAAGCCGTGCATCTTTTCGCGGGCTTGCCCGGGCTCCATCCAGTTATTATTGGGGCCGGCGTCCTCTGCCTCGGATGTGCACACAAACGTCAGGTGTTCTACCCTCGCGACGTCGCCGGGGTCCGAGCGGTGCAAGTAACAGCCGGGGTGTGTTTCCTGGTTGAGTTCAATAAAGTCACCGCTGTCCATCAGCACCTGGACGAGTTCGCGATGTTCATCATCATCTCCGCTTACCCAGCGAACATCATCGGGCCGCGTCAGTTCTGCAACCGACGCCACCCATTCATTCAAAGCTTGATTATTGGTCACCGTAATGGGCCCGTGTAGTAGAGGCGCGCAGGATAGCGGCTGAAACCCCGCTTTTCAACGACGACGCCCGGGTTTCACGCCGGCACGAGGGTTTCAATGACATGGTCGACATAATCCTCGAACGCGTTGCTGCTCAACTCAGGTGCCTGCTTCTGGCGCTGCAACTGCAAAAAACCAAGATAAACCGAATAGACCAGTTGTGCCCGGTGCCGGGCCCGGCCGGTCGTAAAACCCAGTTCCTCGAACGCCGCGGCGATGTGGCGCATCCGCCGCTCGGCAACCCGGTCCAGCACCGGAATGACCTGCGCGTGGTCTGCCGCAGCGCACAATGCGCTGTAAACGTCATGGGTAAGTCGTTCCTGGCCGACACGCCGAAAGAATGAAATCAGCCGGTCCCTGGGCTTGGCAATGGCACCGAGGGCGGTATTCAGATTGCGTGCGTCGTGCTCTTCCCAGCGCTGTAATGCTTGCTCCAGCAAAGCTTCGCGATTGGCGAAATGCCAGTAGAAACTGCCCTTTGTAATCCCCATGCGGCGCGCCAGCGGCTCAACCGCAAGCGATGCCACGCCCTGTTCGGCAATCATCTCCAGCGCCCCTCGTTCCCAGTCACGCGCCGTCAACGTGGATCGTTCTTTTTTCTTTGCGCCAGTTTGCATGCCCGGAGATTTCGCTTGTGAATCACCCATTTTGAGCAATTAGCAGTCGAGATACCAGCACTTCCTGCCCTGTTGCCGGGTATTCGTTCAGCTGCACCTCTGACCGCGGTCAGAACTTGACCATGATCAACTGCAGAACCAGCAGCGCGCGATCATCATTGACTTCGTAGTGTTGATTTTCCATACTCTGGCGTATGGATATTTTTCCGGCCGTGATCCCGAGGCCGAAAATCCGGTCTATATCAGGTGAAATGAATCTGAAAAGACGGGCCGTAATTGACAAGTGGAGTTGGTTGAAATGACGACATACCTGATATTGAGCCTGGTCGGCGCATCGATCACCTGTGCATTCCTTGGCGTGAGGCTGGCCATCTGGACGAGCGCACTGGCTGCGATTTACCTGCTGTTTGCAATCAGCGGTGAAGTGCCGATCCTGGCCCTGATCACGATCGCATTGCTGCTGGCCGTGATCCTGGTGCCGCTCAATCACCTGCCCTTGCGCCGTTCATTGCTCAGCGAACCCTTCCTGCGCTACTACCGGTCAATGTTGCCACGCCTTTCGGAAACAGAAGCGGCAGCCATGGAAACAGGTACCGTGGGCTGGGAAGGCGAGTTGTTTTCAGGTAAGCCAAAGTGGAAATCACTGCTCGACCGCCCGCTGTTGAAGCTGACCCGGGAGGAACAGGCATTCCTTGACGGGCCGGTAGAAACCCTTTGCGGCATGTTGCAGCAATGGGAAATCACTCATGAACTGGCCGATTTACCGCCCGAGGTCTGGACCTACCTCAAGGAACAACGCTTCTTCGGCATGATTATTCCCAAGGAATACGGCGGGTTGGGATTCAGCGCCCTGGCGCATCGCGCGGTGCTCCAGAAAGTCGCGTCGGTCAGCGCGGTTGCCGGAACCACGGTCGCGGTTCCCAATTCGCTGGGGCCGGCAGAATTATTGATGCACTACGGCACCCAGGAGCAAAAAGATCACTACCTGCCGAAACTGGCGGTGGGTGAAGAAATTCCGTGTTTCGCGCTGACCAGTCCCACGGCCGGCTCCGATGCCACGTCCATTTCCGATCATGGAATTATTTGCAAAGGCACTTACCAGGGTCGCGAAGTGCTGGGCATGCGACTCAATTTCGACAAGCGCTATATCACGCTGGCGCCAGTCGCTACGGTGGTTGGCCTGGCCGTCCGCCTGTATGACCCCGATGGCCTGATCGGGGACAAGGAAGATCTCGGTATCAGCCTGGCACTGATGCCCCGGGATACCGAGGGCCTTGAAATCGGCGCGCGTCACTTTTCACTGAACGTACCGTTCCAGAACGGGCCGGTGCGCGGTAAAGACGTGTTCCTGCCACTCGACGCACTGATTGGCGGCAAGGACATGGCCGGCAAGGGCTGGAAGATGCTGGTCGAGGCCTTGTCCGTGGGACGTGGAATTACGCTGCCTTCATCGTCCACCGGCGGTGTGAAAATGGGCGCCCTTGCAACCGGCGCCTACGCGCGTATCCGTAAACAGTTCAACATGCCCATCGGCCGCTTCGAAGGCATCGAGGAGGCCCTGGCGCGAATAGCCGGGCGCTGCTACCAGGTATCCGCCCTGTCGCGCATGACCGTGACCGCCATCGACCTGGGCGAAAAGCCCGCGGTGCCGTCGGCAATCGCCAAGTACCACGCTACCGAGATGTCACGCGAGGTGATCCGCGATGCCATGGACATACATGGCGGTAAGGGCATCATGCTCGGACCGAAAAACTATCTCGGCAGGGCCTGGCAGGGCGCACCCATCTGGATCACGGTTGAAGGCGCCAACATCATGACCCGCAGCCTGATGATCTTTGGACAGGGTGCAATACGTTGCCACCCCTACGTGCTGAAAGAAATGAAGGCCGCGCGCATCAAGTCAGATTCAGAATCGCTGGAGGCATTTGACAAGCTGCTGTTCGCTCATGCCGGGTACACGATCCGCAATGCGGTCAGAAGTTTCCTGCTCGGCCTGAGTTTCGGCAAACTAGCAGGCGTGCCGGTGCACCGTGAAACGTCGCGCTACTACCGAAAGCTGTCACGTTACTCAGCCGCATTTGCGTTCACTTCCGATATTGCGATGCTGGCTTTGGGCGGCCGTCTCAAGCAGAAAGAACGGGTTTCGGCCCGCCTGGGCGATGTGCTGAGCCACCTCTACATCTGCTCGGCAATGCTGGCACGGTATGAATCACAGGGCCGGCCGGCGGCTGACCAGCCGATCCTGGCGTGGGCATTTCATGATTCCATCTACAAGATGCAGGTCGCACTGGGCGGCGTTGCGGACAATTTCCCGAACCGCTGGCTGAGGGGCATGCTGCGCTTTGTATTGTTCCCGCTGGGCCGCTTCGAGCGTGAGCCCGGTGACCGGCTGAGCCACAAGGTTGCCCAGTTGCTGCTGTCGCCATCCGAAACCCGTGAGCGCCTGACCCAGGGTATCTACAACACACCCGGAAGCGGGCACGCCATTTCAATGATGGAGCAGGCTTTGCCGGACATTATCGAAGCCGAGCCGCTGGAGCGCCGTTTGCTGAAAGCGCAGCGCGCCGGAAAACTGGATGCGCTGGGCTGGGACGCGCAGCTTGAGCAGGCGCTGGATCAGTCCCTGATATCAGGCGAAGAGGCGGCCCTGCTGCGGCGCACCCGCAAGTTGACCCTGGACATCATTTCAGTCGATGAATTCGAGGCGGATATCCTGAGGCTTGGGCAGTCGGATGTACGGGAGATCATGACCTCGCACGCGGCCTGAAGCCAGTTTGTTTCTGCCCGGCAATGCTGCCGGGCAGATCTCGTCCAATTCGACCCGAATTAACGGCTCGAAGCCCCAAACGTCATTCGCAGGCCGGCGTAAACGGCGCGGCCGGCCCTGGCGAAGCCCAGCACTTCCTGGTATCGCTCATCGAGCAGGTTTTCAACCCTGACATTCAATTCTGCGCCAGGCCTGAGTTGCCACGCCGTGGCCAGGTCGGCAAGCCAATAATCCCCGAGCTCGACCTGTTCCGCCATAAAGGTAACTGGTGAAAAGAACGAATCGAACTGGTGACCGTTGAATCTGAGCGCGAAATTGAGCCTGCCGCGGCCATCCCCGAAACGGTAATCAAGTTTCAGGTTTGCCAAGTGTTCAGGACGCCTGATTTCAACTTGCTCCAGGCCGCCCGCCAGCGGCTGGGTCGCATCGGTGTAGGTGTAGTTGACAGCAAGGTCGAGTGCTTCGCTGAGAGACATGTCGAGGGTTATCTCGAGTCCCCTGCGACGACTGTCCAGCGATTTGTTCACCGCGGTAAACAGGCCTGAACCCGGGTCGAATACAAAGCCGTCAATCTCGTTCTCAAGATCCTGTTCGAACCAGGCCACGCCAAGACGCGCCGCACCATCGCGCATTTCGGATTCCAGGCCCAGTTCCCAGCCCGTGGACTGTTCGGGTTCAAGTCCGGGGTTACCCCGGAACGAACCCTCGAAAAACCCAAATCGCTCGGTAAAGGTCGGCGCCTTGGTCCCGGTTCCGCCGCTGCCACGCAACCTCAGGCGGTCATTGACGCGGTAGCTGGCAGCCAACTGCCATGTCCGCGCGCTGTCGAAATCGCTGAAATCATCGAGCCGGGCACTGGCGTTCCAGTTGAAACCTTCGAATGGACGGCTGAAATACTCGACGGCCACGCCATTGATATCGTATTCCTGGTCCTGGTTCGGATCGCCAAACACGGCGGCAATCCCGCGCTGCTGAAACTCAATCTCCTGCCGCTCAGCGGCCAGCGTCACACGATGTTTTCGTTGATCGGTGTCGCCCAGCCAGGCCGTGGCCTGGGCCGCGAATTCCAAACTGTCCGAAGCCGTGCTGCCGGACCACCGCCCGTCGGCATAATTCTGGTTGTCGCTGTGCATGGACTTGACCGCCACATGACCGCTCCAGCGGCTTTGCCTGGGTGCAAAGCGAAGCGTGCCCTGCAGGTAGGTCCGGCTGGCTTCGCTCAGGCGGTCAGCGTCGGCAGGCAGACCGGTTGTGAAATCAAAATCGTCAAATTCACTTTCCGCCTCGAGCCGGCGAGCGGAAAATCCCAGTTGAATCGAATCACTGTAATCAACGTCGAGTCCGGCATTGACGGCCGTGTTGCGATTTCCATCCCGTTCAGTACCTGTGCTGGAAGCATTGATGCCGTCCGTTTCAAAACCAGACAGGCCGGCCCACGCGCGATAACGCCCGTCAGCGTGCTCACCGCTTGCGGAAAGCTTCCTGCTGTTCCACGAACCCAATTCCGCGGTCGCTGTAGCGCGAGATCTATCTGCCGACTTGCGATGGATGATATTGATCACCGCCGACAAGGCGTCGGTGCCCCAGGTGGCGCTTTGCGGGCCGCGTAATATTTCGATTCGTTCGATCTGCTCTGAGAGCATGTACTGGAACTGGAACTCGTCAGCAGAAGCCGGGTCGTTGACGCGCATGCCATCCACCAGCACCAGCACGTGATTGGCTTCGGAACCCCGCACCCTGACCTGGGTTTGTGCACCCGGCCCGCCGGACTGGCTGACGGCAAACCCGGGTACGGTACGCAACAGGTCTGACAAAAACATGGCCTGCCGGTTTCTGATGTCTTCGGCCGTGATCACGGTCATCGAGGCGGCCACCTCGTCGGCAGCAACCGGCTCCAGGCCAGCAGTCACGACCATGTTTTCCAGTTCCAATACCGGATTATCCGCCCACGCAGCAGCGCAGGTGACGACCAGCAGCAACGCTGCGGACCGGCTGAGAGTTGTAGGGCTGTTCATCATGTACTCCACGTGCGCTCTCACCCGAACGCAATGGGCACGCTGCAACGGAACTTGACGGTGGATTGCCCCTGGGGACATTACACCCGCGATAGCCCGCCGCACGCGCAGAGTGAAAAACAGCAGGCCGGTCTCCGGACTCGCGAAGAGCGCAATGCGCCGGTACCGGATCGCCTTCCCATACAAAGTACAGTGGCTGCATTGATCCAGTCTTCGCCTACCGTTGCGGGGGCAGTGACGGAATGGTCCTGGGACGCACCGTCTTCCCGTTTAATCCCCTGGCCGAGCGGCCAAAGAGACACCTGCAGACTCGTTTTCAGAATGCAGTATCGCTCAATTCCCGTCAAGCAATCTCTGTAGTTGAGCCTGTTTTTGTGCACAATGGCAGCATGGGAATCAGGGCTTTCTGGATTGCGCTGCTGGCCCTGGCGGTAATTGCATCGTGCTCCGTCAGGCAGCCAGAAATCAGCGCACGCTTTTATGTGTTCGGCACGCTGGTCGACGTGCTTGTCCGGGATACCGACCAGGCCACCGCTGACGCCGCATTCGCGGAGATACAACAGCAACTGCAAGCATTACACCGGGATTTACACGCCTGGGAGCCCGGTCCGTTAACGCGCCTCAACCAGGCCTTTTCGCTGGGCCGCACCGTCACGCTGGGAGGCGACATTCCGATCCTGATCGAAATGTCGCGCTGGATGGAAGAAATGACCGAGGGGCGATTCAATGCCGCGGCTGGTGCGCTGGTCGCTCTGTGGGGTTTTCACACTTCGGAGTTTCCGGTGAGTTCGCCGCCGCCCACCGAATACGACATCAGGCGTATTTTGATGATGGGGCCATCCACATTCGATATTCACGCCGACGGACAGACCTTCAGTTCAGGCAATCCTGCCGTGCAACTGGATTTTGGCGGTATTGCCAAGGGCTTTGCCGTAGACCGGATTATTGCCTTGTTGGAAAGCCGCGGCATTGACCAATGCATGGTCAATGCCGGGGGCGATCTGCGCGCCGTGGGTGGCAGCAATCGCAGCCCGTGGCGGGTTGGAATCCGGGGGCCCGAGGGCGTGCAGGTCGGCATCGAACTGGCTGGCCGGGGCGCCGTGTTTACCTCTGGCAGCAGCGAACGATACCTCGAGCAGGAAGGCCAGCGATTTCCGCACATCATTGATCCGCGCACCGGTCAACCGGTGTCGGGACTGGTGTCGGTGACGGTGGTCAGTGATGAAGGCTGGTTCGCCGATGCCGCCGCAACGGCGCTGATGGTCGCCGGGCCGGACGAATGGCAGCAGGTCGCCGCGGACCTGGGCCTTGAGTCCGTGCTGGTCATAGAACAGGATGGCAACGTGATCGCGACGCAGGTCATGGCGCCCCTTCTGATCGCCGAACAAAAAGTAATCAGCGCGATCCGCTTCGTGACACTGCCAGCCGGCCGCTTCAGCGAGGGCTAGAGCATCCCCGTCTCGAGCCGGGCCACGTCAGACATCATCTGGTGATTCCAGGGTGGATCGAACGTCAGTTCGACCTCGACACTGTCAACGGTAGGGATCAGCATGATCTTGCTGCGCACGTCTTCGACCAGTATGTCGCCCATGCCGCAACCGGGCGCGGTCAGCGTCATCGTGACCGACACGATTCGCTTGCCGGATTCGTCCACGCTGAGTTCGCAGTCGTAAATCAGGCCCAATTCGACAATGTTGACCGGGATCTCCGGGTCGTAGCAGGTGCGGATCTGGGACCAGACCAGTTTTTCGACATCTTCATCGGTGGCGTTTTCGGGCAGGCTGGGCGGCATTACCGGCTCCTTGCCGATCGCGTCAGCATCCACGCCGGCGACCCGGAACAGGTTTCCATCAACAAACACCGTGAAGCTGCCACCGAGTGACTGGGTGATGTAACCCACGGTACCGACCGGCAGCGTCACTTCGTCCCCGGACGGGATCATGACGACCTCGCAGTCGCGCTCAAATTGGCAGGGTTGGCTGGTCTGGCTGAACATAACTTGTCTCGATGCCCGTCTTCCTCAATCCATCTGCGCCTGGAGATAATTTTCGACGCCAACACGCTCAATCAGGTCCAGCTGGGTTTCAAGCCAGTCGACATGTTCTTCTTCTGAATCGAGAATACTCGCGAACAGGTCACGGCTGACAAAATCCCGGCATGATTCGCAGTATTCAATGGCGTCACGAAGCACCGGCAAGGCTTCCAACTCCAGCTTCAGGTCGCATTCGAGCATTTCCCTGGGATGTTCACCGATCATTAACTTGCCGATATCCTGCAGGTTTGGCAATCCTTCGAGAAACAGGATGCGCTCAATCAACTCGTCAGCGTGCTTCATCTCGTCAATCGATTCTTCGTATTCATGCTCGGCCAGGTCTTTCAGACCCATGTCCTTGAACATGCGTGAATGCAGAAAGTACTGGTTGATCGCCGCCAGTTCGTTGCGCAAAACGCTGTTTAAGAATTCGACAACTTTTGCCTCGCCTTTCATTGCTTGACTCCTCGATTTTCCATGTCACTACGATGCATTCATTCTAACGAATGCATGAATTCAATGATGGAATGAGAATGATTTCGGTTTGCGGTCAGGCCGCGGAACCCATGGTCACCACGGACAAGAAATTGCGCTGTTCCCGCAGGGAGTCCTTCAGCACTTCAGCAGCCATGTCGCGGCAGCTGCCACACCCGCTGGCGCAGCCCGTTTCAGCAGAAAGCTGCTTCAGGTTGCGCACGCCGTCAGCCACCGCATCGTGGATGTCGGAGTCAGTCACTGAATGGCAAAGGCATACGTACATGGAATAACCCTAAATTCTAAATTTTCGTGATTACTTGATGTCGATCATTCTAAATGCAAATGAGAATGATTGTCAATTACACTTAATACCCGTATCATTGGCTCTAAATGAGAACCATTCTCAAAAACCAAATATTACTGATTCAAGGAGCGCCACGCATGATGCGGATCATGTTCGCCACGATTGTTTTTCTTTTATCGCCGGCACCCGGCCATGGCGCAAACTGCCAGGACAACCCGGAAAGCGAAAAGGCGCCACAAAAGGCCGCCTGCCGCCCGCTAGAAACCGTATCCATTTTTGGTGTTGCACAGGACTCGCGCGACGTCGCCGGCGGCGCCAGCGAAATTTCCCAGGAACAGCTCCAGGCATTCGCCACCACCGACGTGGTTCGTGCCCTGCGCCGGGTACCGGGCGCGTCGCTGCAAGCCGAGGACGGATTCGGCCTGCGCCCCAACATCAGCATCCGTGGCACGCCATCCGAGCGATCCAGCCGCATTACCTTGCTGGAAGACAATGTCCTGATCGCACCTGCACCCTACGCGGCGCCCTCGGCGTATTACTTTCCGACTTTTGGGCGAATTCACGGCGTGGAAGTGCTCAAGGGCCCGGCCGGAATCAGCCAGGGCCCTTACACCGTTGGTGGCGCACTGAACCTCGTGTCCACGCCGGTCCCCGATTCGCGCTCCGGCAGGGTCAGCCTTGAAGCCGGTTCAGATGACACCTGGCGGGCGCATGCCTGGTTTGGTGATTCCGGCACCCGGGCCAGCTGGATGGTGGAAACCCACCAGTGGCAGTCGGACGGCTATCAGGATATTGACCGGAGTGACTCCGCGACCGGGCTGGACAAGTCTGATTACCTGGCCAAGATGAGCTTCAGATCGGACCCGGCCGCGGCGATCTACCAGGAATTCAACATTAAGCTCCAGACGTCTGACGAGATTTCACAGCAGAGCTATCTCGGCCTGACCGATGTTGATTTCCACCGACAGCCGCTGAGGCGCTATGGCGCGTCAGCACTCGATACCATGGACAGTGGTCATGACCAGGTCGTTCTGAACTGGCGCGTGGAGCCCAGCGACCAACTGGCGCTGTTCGTGACGGCATACAACAACGAAAGCCAAAGAGCCTGGTACAAAACCGAAGGTCTCGACGCAGATGGAAGTGACAGCCCGGACGATTTTCAGCGCACCAGCTGGGCGTCAATCGTGTCAGCGATCAACATGGAGGCCTCCGCGGCCGGTCTTGATGCCGGGTCATTACAGGCCATCCTCGATGGTGCGGATACGGCTCCGGGCAGCATCCAGCTAAGAAACAACTCGCGGGATTATTATTCACGCGGTGTCCAGGGCGGCGGCCTGCTGTCACTCGAGGGAAAACGTGCCAGCCACGAACTGAAGTTTGGTGTGCGGCTGCACGAAGACCAGGAAGACCGGCTGCAACGCAATGATACCTACCAACAGGCAGGCGGATTGCTGGTACTGAACGCAATTGGCATGGAAGGTAACGCCGGCAACCGGGTACAACAGGCCGAAGCGTTTTCATTCTTCGTCCAGGACAGGATCGAGTTGGGCGACTGGGCGCTGAGCCCGGGGCTGCGCTACGAAAACGTACGCCAACAGCGTTTCAACTACGGCGCCGATCCGGACAACCCGGCCGTGCGCGGCGCCAGTGGCCTGGTGAGCGAAAGAGGCAATCGAGAAGACTTCTGGATTCCCGGAATGGGCGTGATGTACCAGGCCAATGAGCACTGGACTGTGTTGGGCGGCGTACATCGGGGCTTCAGCGCACCCGGTGACCGGGATGGCGTGGATGCCGAGCTAAGCATCAATTACGAAGCCGGGTTTCGGTATCAACATGGTTCCACCGCCCTGGACGTCATCGCATTTTTTCACGACTACGAAAACCTGCAGGGAATTTGCACCGCCTCGAGCGGGCGAAACTGCGAGATCGGCGATGCCTTCAATGGCGACGCCGTTTCAGTGCCCGGGCTGGAGCTGCTGTTCAACCACGATTTCGCAACGGGTCAACGCTGGTCGATCCCCCTGTCTGTCAGTTACACGTGGATGGACGCTGAGTTCGAAACCGACATTGCCGATTCCGCCTTTTTCGGTGACGTCACCGCCGGCGACCCGGTTCCTTACATTCCTGACCACCAACTGTTCGCGTCCATTGGATTCAGCCTTGGACCGTGGTCAGCCCACCTCAGCGGCAGCTATGTCGATGCGGTTTGCACGGTGGCTACCTGCGGGGCATTTGAGCGAACAGAATCAAGCACGACGTTCGACCTGGGTGTGCAATATCGCACCGGCAGCAACATCGAGTGGTATGCCGCGGTTGAAAACCTGACCAGTGAACTATCGATTGCCGGCAGGCAGCCTTACGGCGCGCGGCCCGGAAAGGACCGCAGCTGGCTGCTCGGCGCGCGCATCGGATTTTAATGCGGGCCTAGGTCGAAGGCGGCACCGGGCCGAATTCTGCGTCGCTGGTTGCCGCCCAGTAGATAAAAGTCACCCATGCCGCGATGTTGAACTGCAGGTCGGCCGGATCGACATTTTCCAGGACGTCATTGCGCGTATGGTGCAAATCAAAATAGCGGCTTGCGTCGTGCCGTAAATCAATGACCGGCAGTCCGATCTTGCGCATTTGACCGATATCTGCGCCACCGCTTGCCTGCACATGCGGGTTATACGGAATTCCCAGCGGCGCCAACCACGATTCGAGCCTCGCGATCTCGCCTTGTCCAGCATCACTGACCCGCGAGCGGAAATCGTAAATCCTGCCGGCGCCGAGGTCGGATTCCGAACCAATGACATGGCTGGATAATTCGGCCGCGTGGACCTGCGCATATTGCTTGGCGCCATAAATGCCCTGTTCTTCGTTGGCGAACAACACCACGCGAACGCCGCGGGCCGGCCGCTGCTCCAGGTCGGCGATCATCTTCGCGGCCACCATCGTGATGACAGTGCCGGCGCCGTCATCGTGGGCGCCGGTGCCAAGGTCCCAGGAATCGAGGTGTCCTCCAATCAACAGGAATCCCTGGTCCGGGTCGCTGCCGTCAAACTCGCCAATGACATTACTGGAGCCGCCTATGCCCGCAAAGCCGACATCGAGGTTAAGTGAAACGCTGACCGGCTGACCCTGGTTCAACACCGCCAGCAGCTGGTCGGCAGACTCGTTGGACAAGGCCGCAGAAGGTAAAGGCGTGCCGGTTTCGGTGCTGGAAATGGCGCCGGTATGTGGCGCGGAGTTTTCGGTGTCCGTGCCTACCGAACGAATCAACAAAGCAGAAGCGCCTTTTCGAGCGGCGACAAATGGCCCGCGGCTGCGCTGCGGAACGACGCGTCCGTAACCGGAACCATCCTGGCTACGTGGCATGCGTTCAGAAATAAATGCAATCTTGCCCACCAATGAACCGTCTTCCACGGCTTTCAGGGCATCAAGATTGGGAAAATGCACAATTTCGGCTTCCAGGTCTCCGTCCGTGCCGGGCACGCCACCCAGCGCTGCCAGGTCGAGGCTTAACGGCTCTGGCGACACGATTCTTCCGGATTCGCTGTGCCGCTGCCACACCGGAAACTCGACCGGCTCGAGCCATACACGATCGAAGCCCAACTCGTTCATTTTCCCTACCGCCCATTCGACGGCGCGGGCATCTCCTTCGGTACCGGCCAGCCTCGGGCCAACCTCCGATGTCAGGGAAGTCAGTAACTGCCAGGCCAATTGATTCTGCAGTGCGTTTTGCTGAAGCTCGGCGACCGGCTCGTCAATTACCGTTGCCGACTTTGCAGCTGTGTCCGGAGACGCTGCCTGGCGCTCGCATGAAGCCAGCAGGACCATGCAGGTGGTCAGGATTATACGATTCATGTTTTTGACTCTGTTGTCTTGGACGAATTCAGGCCCGGCCAGCGCCGTTTCTCAAAAATTGTTGGCGATAAGGGTCCAGCATGGTCAGGGCTTTTTGGTAGACCCTCCGTTTGAACGGGATCACATTCTTAACGGGATACCAGAAATCAACCCATTTATATTCGTAGAATTCGGGCGTTTCGGAGGTATCCAGGGACACGACAGAATCGTCGCTCAGCAGCCTCAGCAGGAACCAAACCTGCTTCTGCCCGATACACAGCGGCTTGCTGTGATGTCTCTGGTAGCGGCGCGGTAAGCGGTAGCGCAACCAGCCTGGTGTTGAGCCCAGCACTTCAACGTGTTCCTCCCGCAGGCCCGTTTCCTCCTGCAGTTCGCGAAACATTGCTTCGGTGGGCGTCTCGTCAGTGTTCATGCCACCCTGGGGAAACTGCCAGCCGTCATTGCTGGAGCGGTGCGCCCAGAAAACGCGCTGATCCTCTTTCATTATGACGATTGCCACATTGGGCCTGAATCCGTCAGCATCAATCATGTTACGGGCACCGGTAATTTCCGTTTGGCTTGGTACAGTTTTGGGCTTGTGATACTTTGCCGTATCAACGCCCTGAATGTTAATCAATTCACCCTGACGATGCCAATCACCCGATGATGCGCTTTGCGTCCAGGCCCGCCCTGCTGGCTGCCCTGGTCTTGCTGTCCCTGGCAAGCCTGGTGATCGCCAGCATGGCCGGCGCCCATGCCATGGGTTTGTCGGAATGGTGGATGGCATTGCGACAGCCCGACAGTACGGCGGGTGAATTGCTGTGGAGATTGCGCCTGCCCAGGGCCACCGCTGCCTGGGTGGTCGGCGCCATGCTGGCGATGTCCGGGTGCCTGATGCAGGTCTTGCTCAGGAATCCGCTGGCAGACCCCTACATTCTCGGCGTGTCCGGGGGTGCGGCATGTGCGGCGCTGCTGGGCATGACGCTCGGCCTGGCTGCCGTGTTTACACCGTTCCTGGCCATGCTGGGCGCCCTCGTATCCATTCTGATCGTGTTTGGACTGGCGCGCGGATCCGGTCCCTGGAGCGGAACCCGCCTGCTGCTTACGGGCGTCGTAACCGCGGCAGGTTGGGCCGCATTGATCAGCCTGATTCTGGCGACCGGCCCGGACAACAGCCTGCGCGGCATGCTTTTCTGGCTGATGGGTGATTTCAGTTACGCCCTTTTGCCCGGCTGGGCGGCCGTTACTTTGCTCGCAGGACTGGTTTTGACGATGAGCCTTGCACGTAGCCTCAATGTGCTATCGATGGGCGAAACAACCGCCCGCCTGCTGGGTGAAAACAGCCGCGCAATGATGTGGTTTGTCTACCTGCTGGCCTCCCTGCTGACCGCAGCCGCAGTTTCGGTGGCGGGCACAATCGGCTTTGTCGGCCTCATCGTTCCACACCTCGTCAGGCTCGTCACCGGATCAGATCACCGTATCCTGATACCCGCCTCGACACTGTTCGGCGGCAGCTTCCTGGTCTTGTCGGACACGCTGGCCAGGACCATCCTGGCGCCGCGCCAGTTACCGGTTGGCGTGGTTACTGCATTGCTCGGCGTGCCGCTGTTCCTGGTGCTGCTGAACCGGGCACGCCTCAAGGGACAGCAGCCGTGACCGAACTGGCCTGTTTGAACCTGGATCTTTCCATAGGCGGTAAACAGGTGGTGTCCGGCCTGGACTTTCATCCCAGGCCGGGAGAGTTCTGGGGACTGATGGGGGCTAACGGGATCGGCAAGACAACCTTGATGAAGTGCCTGGCGGGGTTGCAGCACCCGGACCGCGGCTCCCTCAGGTTGGGCGACACGAACCTGCACAAACAGGCGCGGCAGGATGTGGCCCGCAGTATCGGCATGTTGCAGCAACATACGGTTTACGTGTTCGAAGCCACCGTTATGCAAATTGCCCTTACCGGCCGCCACCCGCACCTCGGCCGCTGGCGTCAGGAATCGGATGCTGATTTCGCACGGGCGCGGGCCGCATTGCAGGCCATGGAAATGGAAACCCTGGCTGAGAGAAATGTCACCAGCCTGTCTGGCGGCGAAGCGCGCCGCCTGGCCTTTGCCACCCTGTTGGTGCAGGACACCCCGATCATGCTGCTCGACGAGCCCAGCAATCACCTCGACCTCAAGTACCAGGTGAAAATCATGAGCACCATCGGAAACCTCGTGTACACGCAAAAGCGTCTCGCCATAGCCGCCATGCACGACATCAACCTGGCGGCCACCTATTGCAGTCACGTTTTGATGCTGTTTGGTGATGGCGCCTGGGCTGCGGGACCGGCTGTCGAGATGTTTAACCGTGATCAGCTTGAACGCCTGTACCAGTGCCCGGTGCAGATGATCCAGACGCCCGAGGGCATGCGCTTTCACCCCTCTTTCCGGTCCGACTCCAGCTGAGCCCTGAGAGCCTGGTATCCCCGTCCCAGCTTCCACGCACCAATACTCCAGATTGCCATGATCGGCAGGTACATCCACACGGCCTGGCCGACGCTCATGCCCAGCGTCATGAACCCCTTGAACAGCCAGCTGGCGGTTACGTCGCTGCCGCGGTAAACCACCGTGTCGATAAAGTTCTTGCTCTTGTACTTCGTCTCTCGGTCCACGACCGTGAACAGCATTTCCTTGACCGGCCCCAGCAGGCCGTAATTCAGTGCGCGCTGGGCTACCTGTACCGCCGCGAACAGAACCAGTCCCATCGAACTGCCAAGGATGACAAAACCGCCAGCCAGCAATACCGGCGGAATGATGGCGGCGCGCGGCATGCCAAGCGCGACCACCAGCCTGGACGTGATCAGGAACTGGAAGGTGAACGCCAGCACCTGCACGGCAAGGTCAATCCAGGAGAAGAACTCTGTACGCACGGCAAACCCTTCAAGGTTGTCATTGACCAGTACCGCCAGGCCGTTGTACAGAAACGTCGAAACCAGGTTATGAGACAGCATCAACAGGCAGATCAGTAGCAGGTATTTTGACTTGAAGACATGGGCGGCCCCTTCGAGAATCCGGCCGCCGATAACTTCCGGCTGCGCGCCACCCGTTTCATCGGAAACCCTGCGGCCGAGAGCGACGGCCAGGACGGTTGCGATGGCCAGGCAGGCCAGCGATGCTGTCATCACGCCCTTCGAGCCGAAATCGGCCACCAGGCTGGCGGTCAGCAATGGTCCGGCGATTGCACCGAGACTGCCGCCGGCCATGATGCTGCCGAATAACCGCTGTCCCTGCTCCGGCCTGAAAATATCCGCCATGAAACTCCAGAACACCGACACCACGAACAGGTTGAAGACGCTGAGCCAGACATAAAACCCGCGCTGCACCCAAAGTGAAGTGTCATCACCGTCAAAAGTGAAAATGAAGTACACCAGGTTGGTCATGAAAAACAGGTATATGCCGGGAATGAAACGGCTGCGCCGGTAACGGGACACGAGCCAGCCGAACACCGGAACAATAACCAGCATAATGAAGAAAGTTGCCGTGTACAGCAGGTGCAGGATGTCGCTGTTATTGGATGCAACCGTGCCGCGCAACGGACGCAGCATGAAATAACCGCCCAGCAGGAAAAAGAAATAGGCAAAAGCGAGCAGGAATCTGCCCCATTCGCCGTGACGGACCTGGATCAGGCGCTCCAGCCACGTCACGGGCGCCGTGACCACCACCGCGGTCACCGTGAAAATCCTGGACGCTGATGTGGAATCAGCTTTCCTGCACGCTGACGGCCTGCCCGGGCTGTAGCCGTTCGTTTCCCCTCACAATTACCCGGTCACCGGGAGCCACGGCGCCAAAAATCTCGATCTTGTCGCCTGCGCCAATGCCCGTGGTCACGTTGACCTGCTGGGCCTGGTCGTTGGCGTCAACCACGAACACGGTAATTCCCTCGGGCCTGAGCACCAGCGCATCGCGAGGCACCGCAAGCACTTTCTTGACCTCGGCAACAGGCACCGCGACGCGCACCGTTTGTCCGACCGGGAATGGAGAACCGTCCAGGTCGAGCCGGATTTCAAACTGGTGGGTATTTTCATCGCCAACCGCGACCACGGTCCGGACAACACCCTGTGCGACCATTGGACCGGCGCGCAGCTCGAGATCCAGGCCTTCGAACACGTAGGGATAATTTTCCAGCGGTGCGCGGGCGATGACTTCCAGGTGTTGCTGGTCAACCAGCCGCACGACGTCGCTGCCTTCGCTGACACGCTCACCGGGCGTCATCAGCCGCTCAACCACCACGCCATCGAACGGCGCCTGGATCACAGTTCGCTCCAGCAAGTCTCTGTTCTGGGCCAGCCGCGACTGCGCGACCGCCAGGTCACCGCGAGCCACGTCCCGGTCGGAACGCGTCAGGTCCAGTTGGGTTGCTGCAGCAAGGTTCGATTCGGCCAGCCGGGTGAACCTTCTTTCCTCGCCATCCAGGAATTTTAGGCGGGCCTCTGCGCGGCTTACCTCTGCGCGCAGTTCTTGCTGCCGCAGGCGCAAGGTCGTGTCTTCGATACGGGCCAGCGCATCACCTTCTGTCACGCGCGTGCCCACATCTGCGACCTCGACCAGCCGCCCTTCGACTTCAGCAGAAAGCTTTGCGTCGCTGCGGCTGACAACGGTACCGGCCACCAGGTTTACCGGCGCCAGGGACTGCTGCTCGGCCACGGCAACCCTCACCAGTGCAGGACGTCCACCCTGTGCCATCGTCAGCATGGGCCATGCGATAACACAGGCCAGCAGGATGCCTTTCAAAGTCTTCTTCAAATTCTTAATCCCTATCATCAAGCCGTCCTCGTGGACGGAACCATGACCATCTTCCGTTCTTCGTTCATGCGCAACAAGCTTGGCAGCAGAACCAGTGTAAACAGCGTGCTCACCAGCATTCCACCGACGATCACCGCGGCCATGCCGCGATACAACTCTGAGCCGGAACCCGGTATCAGCATCAACGGCAACATGCCGAAGATGCTGGTCATTGTACTCATCAGGATGGGCCTCAACCTCAGGCGCACCGCACTTTCCACCGCGTCCCGGCGGCTCATGCCCTCGCGTTCGGCGTCGCGCGCACGATACACCAGAAGTATCGCGTTGTTAACGACCAGGCCAAGCAGAATCACGAAACCGATCATTGTCAGCAAGTCCATCTGTTGGCCGCCGTTGGCTGTCAGCGCCAGGTCAACCAGGCGCAGCGAAATGATGCCGCCGACCGTCGCCATCGGGATGGTCATGATCACCAGCAAAGAATCCTTGAAAGAACGGAACAGGGCCGAGATCAACAGGTACAGAATCACAATCGCCAGGCCGAAACTGCCTGACATGCTCTTGAGCGCTTCGTCCAACGCCTCTGCCGTACCCCGCAGCTTGATCGTGCCATCCTGGGGAAGCGCGGCATAGACATCGGGCAGCACCTGCTCGCGCACGATATCAAGCGCCTCCTCGATGGCCAGTTCCGCGGGCGGCGTGATGGCCAGCGTCAATGTCCGCTTGCGGTCCACCCGCCTGATCTGCGTGGGACCCGCCGTACGGACCAGCTGGGCCAGCTCCCCGATTGTCTGAATTTCACCACTCGGTGTGGCGACCGGGACGCTTGCCAGCTCTTCAGGCGTGAACCATTGCTCGGCGCGCATGACAACGTTGTAGCGCCGGTTGCCATCGAAATATTCGCCGAGGAACGCACCATCACCAAGCGCCCTCACGATGGTTGCCATGCGGCTGCGGTTCCAGCCAACCTCGGCAATGCGCCGGTCATCGGGTACCAGCCGCAGTTCGGGTTCTGCCAGCTCAAGCCCGGGCAAAGGCCTGACATTGGAGCCCGGCAACACTTCCATGACCTTGAAAAACCCGGCCCTGCCTGCCGTCAGCAGCGACTCGAATGAGTCCGCCTGCAAGTCCAGGTTGATCTGGCGGCCGCCCCTGATGCCGCCAAACAGCGGCGCCCTGCTGGCAAAACCCAGCGTATCGGGAATTCCCGTCAGGATTTCACTGTTGAAGACGCCAATCAGCTCCTCGACCTGGTCTGGGTCCGACGCCTTGCCGCCAATAAATGTGCCAAAGCCGGGGGACGAACCCATGTAGTAATTATCAAGCTGCAGCGGGTGTTCGCCATTCATGTGCTTCTCGAGACGCTTGTCAATGACGCCCATCAGTTCCCTCTTGCTGGTCTCCACGCCCAGCCCCGGGGGCGCAATCATGAAGCCGGATATCCAGTTCTGCTTGCCCTCGGGCAGGTAATCGGCGGCCGGCTTCAACAGCATGACCAACACAAAAGGCGCCACGGTCAGGACGGCGATCCACGTCCAGCGTTTCCGCGCAGTATCGGTCCATTTCATGATGTGATTGGTCGTCCAGCGCCACCACTCGCGGTGGATGTCTTCTATCGCCTCGCCCTTGATCCAGTTAGCCGCGGCACAAGGCAGCACCGTGACGGCCACCAGCAGCGAAGCGGCGACCGCCGCCGAAATCGTGATGGCCAGGTCGGAAAACAACTGGCCCGCCTCGTCTTTGAGAAACACCACGGGCATGAAAATGGCAATCGTGGTGGCCGTCGATGCGAGCAAAGCGCCCCACACCTGAACCGTACCGCGTTCCGAGGCGTCATTGCCCGAGCGCCCTGCCTCGCGTTGCCGGAAAATATTCTCCAAAACGACGATCGCAGCGTCGAGCACCATGCCGGTTGCAAATGCCAGCCCGGCCAGCGAAATAATATTCAGGGTTCGCCCCGCAGCGTTCATGACCAGGAATGCGGCAAACAGGCACAGGGGAATTGAAAGCGCCACAATCAGCGTTGCTCGAAACTTGCGCAAAAACCACCACAACACGCCTATGGCCAGTGCCATGCCCAGCAGCAGGTTATTACGCACCATGCTGATCGAGGCATTGACATAATCAGACTCGTCGTAGTTCTGCTCCATGACCAGGCCGGCGCGCGCCAGTTCATTGGCGTTCAGGTCGGCTACCTCGGCGCGTACCTGGTCCAGCACATCC
>JABDJL010000101.1 GCA_013002505.1 Lysobacterales bacterium
GTCCGGATGCCCGAAATAGGCGTGCTGCGCGCCGGTTGCAAGGACCAGGTAGTCGTAAGGGATTTCCTCGCTTGATGTCACCACCACCCTGGCGGCGGTGTCCACGCCGGTGACCTCGTTCAATAAAACGGTGGCATTTTTCTGGCGGCTGAGTATTCCACGAATCGGCCAGGCCACGTCGGAAGGCGCCAGGCCGGCCGTGGCCACCTGGTACAACAGGGGCTGAAAAAGGTGATAGTTGTGCCGGTCAACCAGGGTGATGTCTGCTTCTGCTTTGGCCAGGCCTCGCGTGGTGAAGAGGCCGCCAAAACCGGCGCCGATCACGACTACCCTGGAACGCTTGGCTTCGGTCATGGGTCCTGGATTCCCCCGCTGCTGCTCGAAGTTTAGGGGCTTGCCAGCTCCTGGCACAGCGGTACATTGCTGGTAAGCACCCGCGTGAGGGTCATTTCACCGGACAAGCCCAGCGAAGGAAAGTTGTAGGTCATCAAGGCCTCGTTGCAGTTGATGAACTCAATCGTAATGGTGCCGTAATTGGGCGTTTGTGTTGCCGTTGGGTCGGAATCGTTGAATACACCGCCGCTGGTCAACTCCACGCTGATCGTTACTTTGTTGCCGTCGGGTGTGCCGACACCCGTCACCCAGCGTTGGTCTGCTGCACCGAATACCGCAGACGGGCCGCCGGGGATGACAGAATCAAAGGTAAACCAGGACAAAAAGAAGATATTGGCTTGCGGATAATAGGTGAAGAAAAACCCCTGCAATGGCGCATCGGCGCTGACCCAGGCGTCATTCATACCGGCGTTGATCGTCGGTTCGGTGACCATTTTGAAGCGGACGTTGGGGTTATCGCTGCTCACCGTGAACACGAATGTATCGTCGCTGGACACAGACCACGACGAAGTATCGCCCGATTCGAAACCGTCGCTAAATACCTGGCCGAAGGTATCGGTTTCCAGAGTCAACCTTCTCCCAACGGGTACTTGGCGTACCAATACTTCCAGAAGATCGACGTCGAACTCATCTTCGATGTCGGGGCCTGTTGGCTCGAAGCTCGTGTTAGGGCCACCAAAGTCACCGAAAAAAAGCGGCTCGGGGTCGGTCGCCAGGTCGAGCGTTGACAGGCCCCCAAACTCGAATACCAGTTGCTGAATATCGTCGAACATTCGCGCAATGGCGATCACCGCGGCATCGCCGGTGGTGGCGTTGTCCGACGGGTCCCTCAGCGTGAAATCAAAGTCAAAGGACAGGTTGAGCGTGACCGGGTCGAGGCTATTGTCGATGGTGACGGGGATGAACGTGACCCGCGAGCGGGTATTGTAGGCTGCAGCCTGGTTAATGGAATTTCGCGCGCCCATCGAAACTGCGCCCCGGTGCCGTAGATTAAAGAGGCTGTTCAGGCTTTCGATAGATGGGTTCATCTGAATATTGGAAAAAAATGGCGTTTTAATGCTGTCGGGCGCTGCCAAATCTGGATCTTGCGGGTCGAACAAATCTAAGCCATCGAAGTCTGCGCCAAGCAGGCCGATCTCTGAATCCGAAAATAATTGCTCGCCCGCTTGGCCATCAGCTCCATCCACGAAATAACCGGTGTCAGCGCAAGCATATGATGGAGAATCGGCCGAGTTCTCCAGTACTTCATCGCAAAATTGCGCGTGTGCGGGCGCTGCGGACAACAGCAGGGCGGCGCAAAAAATGATCGAGGGTCGAAGTCTGAACAGCATGTTTTTCTTGGTTTTTATCCTGAAGCCATGACAAACGCTACCCAGTCAGTATAAGCGAAAGGCTCAAGTTTTTCCGGGACGACCGGCACATGCGGCGCTCCTTGCTGGTTGAATTTCCTGGACACGAGGCCATCCAGGGCAACTGGGTGCCAGTTTTAAAGACCGAGTTTCTTTTTGACGTAATCGCTGGTCAGGTGCTTGGTTACATCCATGGGGTCACATTGCCCATCGGGGTCGAAATCGATGGGGCCGATTTTGCGTGCAACCCTGAGGGCGGCAGCATTGAGTTTTTTGCTTCGTTTACCGATCCCCATCAGGGCACTGGCCATGGCCATGAGCACATTGGTGGGCTGTTTCGGATACGTCTTCTCGATGTGCTCAATGTGTGCGAGGAACCACTCCTCGTCCGGTGCGCTTTTCTTGTAGTTCTTGGAGATTTCGTACAGCAGGCCATGACCGCAGCGCCGGCGCATTGGGTCATCGCTCTTGACCCACCGTTCGGCGAGTTCGACGACGAACGGCGCCTTGGCCAGCGTGGCATCGCAGGAAGAAAACACGTGTGCCAGGTAGCCGCCCTGCAACTGCTCAACCTGCGCCTCGGCCTGCTCAATGGTGATGGCCTTGGGGTCATCGATGAGCAGTGCAATGATCTTCGATTCGTAGATATCAGATTGCCAGAGCTGGCGGGCCAGTTCCGGATCCTTGCCGATCGTCTTGGCGAATTTACGTAGCTTCGTCAAACCGACGCCGTAGCCCTTCAACCCGCCGGGTTTTTCGGCGTGTCTCTCCCAGTGCGCAATGCCCCGCGCGTCCTGGTTTGTTTCGAGGTATTCGACAATTTCTGATTGGTTCATGGGCAGATTATATTCACACTGGGGAGTGGTTGGTAAAGACGGCTGGTCATCCTTGCCCGGCGGGCAGGGATCGATATCCCTGAAGCGCTAGTAGTAATCCTTGGCGTGCCGCTTGCGGATAATGCCTGCCTTTTGAAGGTTGATCTGGTCAGATTTGATCATGGCGGGTTGAATGACTGCTTTTTCGATCACGTCCACCAGTTGTTCGGCATTTTCGTATTCCAACAGGTCGAGCATCCACGGGTATTCCTGCAGGTTCGCGAACATGGAAAACGGCTCTTCGTCTTCCTGGATCACGGGCACAAAAGGGATCTTGTAGTCCGGCACCGTCGCCTGGAGCTCAAGCGGACTGCTCTTGGGGCTGGTGATGTCGACAATCACGAACTTGCACATGCCCGCGAGGATCTTGACGGTTTCCGTGAAGTCCTTGGTGTCCGCCCCTTCAAAGTCGAACATCATGGGTACAAAGTCCATCTTGCGAAGGGCTCCCCGCAGTGCATCGAGAACCTTTTTTCGCTCCGGGCTGAAACGTCCGAGAATCAGGACTGACTTGCGGCCAACCGTGTCCAGCACGTTGCGTATTTCTTCGTTGTTAAGCAACAGGTAGACGAACTGCGCCATCTTCAGGTTGTCGGTGGTGATGTCTGAGCGCTCGTCGGGCGTAATCACAAGGTCCGCCTGGTCGGCAGGCTCGCCCTTCATGTCCCAAACGGATATTCCGTAAACGCGCGCGCCGCTCAGTTTGACACCGTCCATATCACTGGACACGAGGGTCGCAAGACCCAGGTCCGTGCCGCGCAAATTGGTATTTCGGAGCGTTGCCCGACTGACGTAGGCGCGGTAAAGGTTGGCGCCCTGCAAGTCTGCGTCGGTCAGAATCGCCCGGTTCATGTTGGCCCGGTAGAGCTGGGCGTTGCGCAGGTTTGCGCCGGTGAGATTCGCCTCGCGAAAGTTACACCGGCGGAGGTCAGCCGCTTCAAGGTTGGCTCCCTGCAGGTTCACGCGCAGTAAATTCGTACCGAGCAGGTTGGCACCGCGAAGGTTGGCCCCGGCGAGATCGATGTCTTTGACATCGCTGCCTGCCAGGCAAAGCTCGGTTTCTGGATGATCAGCGCGCCAATTGTTCCAGGCATCCGCCCCCCGCTTCAGGACCGCCAGTTGTTGTTTATTTGCTGTTGCCAAGACCTGCCTGCCCCCGCAGAGAGAAATTTGCAAGGCAGTATAAACCGTAAAGTCGATGGCCCTGATTTGGCCAAAGGAATAAGGCTAAGGGTGTGCTGCGAGGCAGTATCCTCGCAAATGATGCAGTCGCGAAGCGGCTCTGATTAGTAGAGAACCACAAGTGGTTCGATTCACTCTAGACACATTCATTTGGGCTGAAAGCCCAAAGTGAATGGTGCCCAGGGGCGGAATCGAACCACCGACACGCGGATTTTCAATCCGCTGCTCTACCAACTGAGCTACCTGGGCACGGTGTTGCATTTCACTGCGGTTTTGCAGAATAGCACCGCGGCGTTGATGCCGGCCAGTGGCCGGTTGCAACGAGCGCGCTATTAAACCCGCGCAGGGCCTGCAAGTCAACCGGCGGCGCAGTAAAAAACGGCGCGGTGGATGGCCGCGCCGTGATTTCTAGCTCGTTTATTTATCCGGCCTGTTCGAAGGCTTCTTTGAGCCAGGCGGCGATTTCTTTATCCACGTCATCGGGCGATTCCAGCCGCACACGATGACTGACCATGGCATTGAAACTGCCCGAGGCTTCCAGCCGGCCCGCCGGGTCTTTGCCCTTCAGGTTCAGGCCCAGGTCCACGCGGGTTTTGGTCGATGGTTGTACCAGTGCGAATTGCTTCTTGTGACGCAGGCTGACGTAGGCCTTTTTGGGCGCAGCTTCGAAACCGCTGCCGAAGCCTTCTACGATGGCCATGACCTTGTCGTAGATCGGCTTCAGCCCGGCCTTGGGCCCGGCGTACTGCGCCGCGACCAGGTCGCCGTCATCCTGCTCGTCGGCCGCGCTGTGTAATGTGCGGTGCGCGACGAGGTTGGCGTAGCCGTGCGTGAAGCCGTGCTCGGTCTTGAGAAACTTGACGATCTGGCCGTGCTTGTCGTGACCGCTGGCCTTGGCGATTTTGACCCACTCGGGCAC
>JABDJL010000109.1 GCA_013002505.1 Lysobacterales bacterium
GCCACAAACGCACAAATTACGTAAAACTGCGTCCAGCCCACGGCCTCGACAATGAAACCGGTGGTGGCGTTGGCAATGGTGCGCGGCACGGCAATAAAACTGCTGAATAAGGCAAACTGAGTGGCCGTGAATGCACGGCTCGTTTCACGGGCCATGTATGCAGTCAGGGCGATGGCGCCCAGCCCCACACCCAGGTATTCGCCGCTGACCACCACGAACAGGCCGGTTAGCGTGTGCCCAGCCTGGCTCAGCCAGACGTAGGGAAAAATGGTGGCAAGCTGGACGAATCCAAACAGCCACAGCGCCCGGTTGATGCTGACTTTCAGCATCACAATACCGCCCAGCACACCGCCGGCTATGCTGGCCCACAAACCGGCGACCTTGGCCACCGATCCAATTTCTGTCCCCGTGTAACCCATGTCTATGTAAAACGGTGTGGCCAGCGCCGTGGCCATGTTGTCGCCCAGCTTGTAGAGAAACATGAAGGCCAGAATCGCCAGCCCCGTCCGCACGCCATCGCGGCTGAAAAATTCGACGAAGGGGTCCACGACGGCTTCCTTGAGAGAATTGGGCGCCAGCGCCTCATCGCTGACCTCGCTGATGGTCAGGATGGTGATGCTACCGATCAGCATGAATGTGGCCGTAACCCAGAACACGGCGGTCCAGGGCAGGAAATCAGACAGGATCAGCGCCAGCGAGCCCGGCACCAGGCCAGAAATACGGTAGGCATTAACCCAAATCGATGTGCCCGTTCCCAGCTCGTCGTCGGCCAGAAGTTCGCGCCGGTAAGCATCGATGACGATATCCTGGCTGGCGCCGAAAAACGCCACCAGGAACACCAGCACCACGATGACATCGAGTGAACCTGAAGGATCAAACGAGCCCAGCATGCCGACCGCGAACAGCACGCCCAGTTGCGACAACAAGGCCCATCCGCGCCTGCGGCCGAGGAATGGCAGGCAGTAACGGTCCATGACCGGAGACCACAGGAACTTCCAGGTGTACGGGAGGCCGATCAGTGCAAACAGGCCTATGGTCGCCAAATCCACGCCCGCCATGCGCAACCAGAACGGTACCAGCGAGACCAGCACATAAAGCGGCATTCCCGAACTGAACCCCAGGAACATGCAGGTCAGCATCTTGCGGCTGAGCAGGATCTCCTTCCACGAACGGGGGTTATCGGCCAGTGCTGCGCTCACCCGCTTTGAATCTCGTAGTCGTAATCGATGATCAGTGGTGCATGATCCGAGAACCGCTGTTCCTTGTAGATGTGCACCTTGCGTGCCCTGTCTGCAATTGCGGGTGTGACGACATGATAGTCAATGCGCCACCCCGTGTTGTTATCCCAGGCGCGGCCGCGGTTCGACCACCAGGTGTAATGCTCCTCGCCGGGCTCAACCCTGCGAAAGGCATCGACCCAGCCGACCGGGCCAAACAACTCGGACATCCACTCGCGCTCTTCGGGCAGGAAGCCGGAGTTTTTCTGGTTCCCTCGCCAGTTCTTCAGGTCTATCTTTCGGTGCGCGATGTTCCAGTCACCGCATACCAGGTAATGGCGGCCGTCATTGGCCATGTCGCGCAGGCGAGGCTGCAGGTAGTCCATGGCCCGGAACTTGATCTGCTGGCGTTCTTCTTTCGATGACCCCGATTGCAGGTATAGCGAAATAACGCTTAAATCCCCAAAATCGGCGCGCAACCATCTGCCTTCGTCATCCATCACTTCCCAGCCGATCCCGTGGTGAACACCGTCCGGCTCGTGCCGGCAGTACAGCGCGGTTCCGCTGTAACCCTTTTTCTGGGCGTCGTGGTAAAAGCAGTGGTAGCCATCGGGCCTGAATACCGGGTCGGTCAGCTGATGCTCCTGGGCCTTGGTTTCCTGGATGCAAACGACGTCCGCATCCTGCTCGGCCAGCCAGTCGAAAAAGCCCTTTCGGGCTGCGGCACGAATGCCGTTGGCGTTGAGGGTAATGATTCGCATATCCGGGGTATGTCGCATTCAAATCGGTGACTGCGGCCTGCCCGCTGTCGGTCGCCGCATACTATCATGGGCCCTGACCCGGGCGCGCACTCTCGTTGCAACACCCCGCGGGTGGCGCGATACTTTGCGCGCTGATGAGATTCGGGACAGTGATGCAGGCCTACAAAAAGCAATTTTTCGACCTTTCCCTCGCCAAGGGCATTTTGCGCTTCGGCTCTTTCACGTTGAAGTCAGGCCGCTTGAGCCCCTACTTTTTCAACGCGGGCGGGTTTGATGATGGCCAGTCATTGTCGCAAGTGGCGCGCTGTTATGCGCAGGCGATCAAAGCATCTGGTATAAGTTTCGACCTGCTGTTCGGCCCCGCATACAAGGGCATCCCGCTGGCCTCGGCAACGGCCATGGCCATCTACGATCTCTACGGATCTGCAATGCCGTATGCCTACAATCGCAAGGAAATCAAGGATCACGGCGAGGGAGGCGCGCTGGTCGGTGCGCCACTGGCAGGCAAGGTGCTGATCATTGACGATGTCATTTCCGCCGGCACATCGGTACGCGAGTCGGTTTCCCTGATCCGACAGGCCGGTGCAGAGCCCTCCGGCGTGGCCATAGCACTGGATCGCCAGGAGCGCGGCCAGGGACTGCAGTCTGCCGCTGAGGAGGTCGAGGCACAGTTCGACATCCCGGTAATCGCCGTTGGCACCCTGTCCGACCTGGTCAGTTACTTGGAACTCCACGACAATGGACAGGTCGACATTAAGGCAATTCGGCGTTATCGTCGGGAATATGGCACTGCAGGAGCACAGTGAATGAAAAGGATTTTACTTTTACTGGCCGCCATCATGATGACATCGGCCGCCCTCGCTGAGGGCGAGGTATATCGCTGGACCGATGAGAATGGCAAGGTTCATTACGGGCTGACTTTACCACCCGAAGCGGCCAATCGTCCCTATGAAATTCTCAGCAAGAACGGCGTGGTGATTGAGCGTATCGAAGACCCCGTGGCCCACAGGCTCGAACAGGAAAAGGCCCCAGCACAAAAAGAGAAGAAACCGGAGCCCTTGTTTTCCGAGCACGAAGTGCGACTGCGATCAGACCGCCTGCTGATGTTGCGCTACCAGTCGGAAGACGACATCCGTGATGCTATGGAAGTCGAGGTTGCCCAGCTTGGCTACGACGCGAGGCTGATCAATCAGTCCATGACCAGTGTGCTCACGGCCCTGACGGCGCAAGTGAATAAGGCGGCCAATCAGCAACGGGCCGGCATGCCGCCGGAGGAAGCGCTGACCGGAGAGATCAGCCAGTTGCGGCAACGCTTGCAGCGCAATGAGAACTCGCTGGCCGAGCTGCGGGAACGAGAAGAAGAGATCCGGGCCACGTTCCTTGATGACATTGAACGATACCGGTTCCTGGCCAACGGTGGCGCTCCAGGCAGCACAATCGAGGAAAGCTGAGCAACGGCAGCGGCTGTAGTTCATTTAGCCTTGGGATGTTGTCCTGACTAAACCACCTGGCCCGCGTAGTATGCTGAGACCCTCACGGGCGATTGGAAAAGTTAACCAGGCACCATGTACACTCGTTGTCCGCAATGCCAGGCCATTCACCTGCTGAGTGCAGCCCTGCTGGCCAGCGCGCGGGGCCGTGTGCGATGCGGAAATTGCCAACATGTTTATCAATCTCTCTCAAGCCTGTTTGATGATCGCCCGTTATCCACAGAGGCGCCGCCTGCCAGTGACCCTTCAATTCATGAACCCGTGGTGGGCAGCATCATATTGCCGCCACCCGACGACACCGCCCAATCCGAACCCCCAACCGCATCGCCTGGCGGTCACCAATCATGGGTCTGGAAATCGGCACTGGCCTTAATGGTGGTCATCACGATGGCCAATCTCGCCTGGACATTCCGCGAGCAGCTGTTGGAAAACAATTCCGTTCGGGATGCGTTGATTGCCGCGGGTTTCTTGCACGAAGCAGCTGATGAACCTTACCGGGACACCGCCTCGATTCACCTGGTCAGCCGCGATTTACATCAACACCCGACCCTGGCGGGCATGTTGGCGCTGAGCGCCACGTTCGTCAGCCGCGCGCCCCAGGCGCAACCCTACCCGGCCATCGAACTGACTTTGACCGACGCCGGCAACAACGCGGTGGCACAGCGCGAGTTTTCACCAGCAGAATACCTACCCGGAGGGCATGTTCCTGAACAGGGCCTGTCACCCGGAGTACACGTGCCGGTGCTGCTCGAATTTATGGATCCCGGCAGCAGGGTTACCGGATTTTCACTCGAATTCCACTGAGGGAGCACCGCTCAGCGCAAAGTTTCACAACATGTGCTAAGTTCGCCAGTCCCCGTTCCATCAAGAGAGCAGATCGTTGCCCAAACGCAGCAAAGCGCCGGTGCCACTGAGAACGCACGTGCAGACCACGATACGCCAGTATCTCGAAGACATGGGAAGTACCGAGCCGGAACACGTATATCGCAGACTGATTTCAGAAGTCGAGCCACCGTTGATCGAAGAAGTGTTGAAATACACGCATGGCAACCAGTCTCGCGCCGCTCGCATCCTGGGAATGACACGCAACACGCTGCGCAGCAAACTCAGGCGGTATTCCATAGGAGGACACTAGGATTTACGCAATCCCATGCCCGTATCGAACGGGCCGCCACAGCGTATAATAGTCCCGCTCCGGATCATTCCCAGCGCCTTTAAGAAACCCTGACAGGAATCTGCCAGCCCCATGAGTGAAATTCGTTCGCCTGGAAAGCGCTATGCGTTACTCAGCGTATCCGACAAGACCGGTATCACCGAACTTGCAAAATCACTGGCCGAAACCGGATTCACGCTGCTGAGTACCGGCGGCACCGCCAGGGCCCTGAGGCAGGCAGGACTGGAAGTGAATGATGTCAGCGCGCATACCGGGTTCCCGGAAATCATGGATGGTCGGGTCAAGACGCTGCACCCCGTGATTCACGGTGGCATTCTCGGGCGTGACCAGGACATCGGAGTCATGGCCGATCACGGCATCAGTGCGATCGAGCTGGTGATCGTCAACCTGTATCCGTTTGAAGCCGTTACTTCTAAACCAGGCTGCAGCCGCGATGAGGCCATCGAGAACATCGACATCGGCGGCCCCGCCATGCTCCGTGCGGCGGCCAAGAACCACGCCAGGGTCACGGTGGTGACTGACCCCACTGAGTACGCAACCATCGTCACGGAGCTGGCTGAGAACGGATCCGTTTCAGAGTCTAGCCGCGCACGGCTGGCGGCACAGGCCTTCGCCCATACTTCCCGCTATGACAGCCTCGTTGCCGGGTACCTGCAACACGAAGCTCAGCCGGACGAACAGGGTATGCCTGTCCATATTTCGCCATGCTTGTCGCGGCGGCAGTCCCTCCGCTACGGCGAAAACCCGCACCAGTCAGCGGCGCTGTACAGTGCCGCGAACCAGGTCGATACCTTCAGGCAGCTGCAGGGTAAGCCCCTGTCCCATAACAACATCGCAGATGCCGATGCGGCGCTGGAATGCGTGCGCCAGTTTAGTTCCGGCCCGGCGTGCATCATCGTCAAGCACGCCAATCCCTGTGGCGGCGCCCGGGCAGCCAATACGCTCGATGCCTATGATCGGGCTTACCAGACAGACCCGGTCTCCAGTTTCGGCGGCGTCATCGCTTTCAACCAAGTGATGGACCAGGCCACCGCAGGGGAGATCATCTCCCGGCAATTCGTCGAAGTGCTGGTAGCGCCGGGTTTTGAGGCAGGGGCATTGGAAACATTGGCCGGCAAGCCCAATATCAGGGTGCTTCAGAGCAACCAGGATGCACCCCCTCCAGATTTCGATTTCCATGCTGTGGCCGGCGGTGTCCTGGTACAGGAACATGACCTGGGCCTGGCTGACCGCTCTGAGTGGCGTTGCGTTACCGGCCGGCAACCCGAATCCACCGAGTGGGACGACCTTGAGTTCGCATGGAAAATGGTCCGCATGGTCAAGTCCAACGCCATCATTTATGCCCGCGAACACCGCACACTGGGTATTGGCGCGGGACAAATGAGCCGGGTCGATTCGTCACGCATTGCAGCCTGGAAAGCTGAAGCGGCCGGGCTTGACCTGGCAGGCTCCGCGATGGCGTCCGATGCCTTTTTCCCATTCCGGGACGGCATCGACACAGCCGCCGCGGCGGGTGCCAGGTCGGTGATTCAGCCTGGCGGATCCATGCGTGACGAGGAGGTGATCGCGGCCGCAAACGAACATGGAATGGCAATGGTATTCACCGGCAAGCGCCATTTCCGGCACTGAGTTCGCAACAGCACGTGGAAAACGACCAGACATGAATATACTGATCATTGGCAACGGCGGAAGGGAACACGCATTGGCGTGGAAGGCGGCCCAGTCACGCCGGGCAGAAAAAGTGTATGTCGCACCCGGCAATGCCGGCACGGCAATGGAGCCCGGCATTGAGAATATAGCAATCGACAGCGGCGATACCGGAGCGCTGGTGACCTTTGCCCTCGATCACCAGGTCGACCTGACGATCGTGGGTCCAGAAGTACCCCTGGCGGCCGGCGTCGTTGACCATTTCACCGACCGCGGCCTGGCCTGTTTTGGCCCCACTGCTGCCGCCGCGCAACTGGAAGGGTCGAAGGCTTTCGCCAAGGATTTCATGGCGCGTCACGGAATTCCGACCGCCGCTTACGGCGTCTTTACCGAGACTGAGGCGGCGACCCGCTTTATCCGGCAAACCGGGGTACCAATCGTCGTCAAGGCTGACGGCCTGGCAGCGGGCAAGGGCGTCATCATTGCCCACTCCGTTGACGATGCGGAACAGGCTGTGCATGACATGCTGGCGGGAAATCGATTTGGCGACGCCGGGCACCGCGTGGTGATCGAAGAATTCCTGGAAGGTGAGGAAGCCAGTTTCATCTGCGTTTGCGACGGACAACGGGCATTGGCGCTGGCCACCAGCCAGGATCACAAGGCCGTTGGTGAGGGAGACACCGGGCCCAACACGGGCGGCATGGGTGCTTACTCACCGGCACCCGTTGTCGACGAGTCCATGTATCAGCGGGTCATGCGCGAAGTGATCGAGCCGACCGTCAGCGGCATGGCGGCCGATGGCGCGCCGTTCACCGGTTTCCTGTATGCGGGCTTGATGATTTCACCGTCAGGTAAGGTCAAGGTGCTGGAATTCAATGTTCGCTTCGGTGACCCGGAAACCCAGCCTGTCCTGATGCGCCTTAAATCCGACCTGGTAGAGCTGTGTCTGGCGGCGATTGCGGGCGAACTCGATCAGCATCACGTCGAGTGGGACCCGCGTGCCGCACTCGGTGTCGTCCTGGCCGCCAAGGGCTACCCGGACAGCTACGAGTCCGGCCAGGTCATCAGTGGGCTGGACACGCCGCTTCCCGGGCACGTAAAGGTTTTCCATGCCGGAACCGCCATCCGTGACGGTCAGACGGTTACGGCAGGCGGGCGGGTGCTGTGCGTCACCGCGCTGGGCGAGACGGTCAACGAGGCGCAGCAAGAAGCCTACCGCGCAGCGGCGGTTATTGACTGGACCGGCAAGTATTACCGCCACGACATCGGCCACCGCGCCATAGACAGGCCCTGATGGACGTTTCACATCTTTTAGATGAACTGAACGAGGCACAGCGTGAAGCCGTCACTACCGAGGGCGGCCATGTGCTGGTCCTGGCTGGCGCGGGCAGCGGCAAAACCCGTGTCCTGGTGCACCGCCTGGCATGGTTGATCCAGGTCGAGAACCAGTCACCTCTGAGCGTGCTGGCCGTGACATTCACCAACAAGGCTGCCGGCGAAATGCGGGAACGCGTCCAGGACCTGTTGAACGTATCGACGCGGCCCCTGTGGATCGGCACGTTTCATGGCATCGCCCATCGCCTGCTCAGGATGCACTGGGCCGAGGCCGGCCTGCAGGAAAACTTCCAGATCATCGACTCCGATGACCAGCACCGCTTGCTGAGACGCATCATCCGCGATGAAGGCATGGATGAAAACCAGTGGCCCGCCCGCCAGGCGCAGTGGTATATCAATGCGCGCAAGGACGAAGGGCTGCGTCCCGAATCCATCGAAACCATGGACCACCCGATGAACACCGTGTGGGTGCGGCTATACCAGCTTTACCAGGAATATTGCGAACGATCGGGCCTGGTTGATTTCGCCGAACTGCTGTTGCGGGCCCACGAACTGTGGCTCAAGCAACCCGCTTTGCTCGACCACTATCGCAAGCGCTTGACCCATCTGCTGGTGGACGAGTTCCAAGACACCAATTCGATCCAGTACGCGTGGATCCGGATGTTGGCTGGCGATACCGGCCAGGTATTCGTGGTCGGTGACGATGATCAGTCCATTTACGGCTGGCGCGGCGCCAAGGTTGAGAACGTGCGCCATTTCGTCAAGGATTTTCCGGCCGTCACCACCGTCAAGCTGGAGCAGAACTACCGGTCCACAGGCAATATTCTTGATGCCGCAAATGCCCTGATCTCGAATAACGAAGGGCGAATGGGCAAAAAGCTCTGGACCGAGGGCGAGGAAGGAAAGCCCATCCAGGTGTACGCCGCATTCAACGAACAGGAAGAAGCGCGCTTTGTCGTCGCACAGATTGAGCACTGGATCAGCCAGGGGCGGCGCGCCGAAGAAGCCGCCATCATCTATCGCACGACTGCCCAGTCCCGCCTGTTCGAGGAATTCCTGCTGCGCGCATCAGTTCCGTACCGCGTCTACGGCGGCCAGCGCTTTTTCGAGCGCGCAGAGATCAAGGATGCACTGGCCTATTTGCGCCTGTTGCAGAACCCCAACGACGACGCCGCTATGGAGCGCGTGATCAACACGCCCAACCGCGGTATAGGACAAAAAACCGTGGCCTTGCTACGCGCCCAATCACGGGAAAGTGGTTTACCACTGTGGCAGGCGGCCGCGGCGAGTCTCAAGCAGGGCGTGTTTTCGGGTCGCGCCGCCAATGCGCTGGGCGCATTCATGCAGTTGGTCAGCGAGATGCGTGAACGCATGCAAGACTGGACCCTGGGCAACCAGGCCCAGGGCGTTATCGAGCACAGTGACCTGGTTTCGCATTACGAAAAAGAACCGCGCGAAAAGATGGAATCCCGCGTTGAAAACCTGCGCGAACTGGTCAATGCGGCGACTTCCTTTGCCCTGCCTGCTGAAGACGAGGATGCCGGGCTTTCGCCGTTGCAGTCATTCCTCAGCCATGCGGCACTCGAGGCCGGCGAAACACAGGGAGAAGCGTGGGACGATTGCGTCCAGCTGATGACATTGCATTCAGCCAAGGGACTGGAGTTTCCACTGGTATTCATGGCCGGCATGGAAGACGGCCTGTTTCCCCATAACCGCTCCGTGCAGGAATCAGGCGGGCGTCTGGAGGAAGAGCGCAGGCTCTGTTATGTCGGCATGACACGCGCCCGTGAGCAACTTTACATGACCTATGCCGAACTGCGTCGCATGTTCGGCTCGGAATCTCACAGCCGGCCGTCGCGGTTTCTCGATGAAATTCCGGATGAGTACCTTGAAGAAATCCGCCCCCGAATGGGCACACGAACGGCATTCGTCAGCGCACGCCCGAAATCCGGTCAGCACAATTCCTGGCCGTTCCGCCTCGGCCAGAATGTCCGGCACCGAAAATTTGGTGATGGGACCGTGGTCAATTTCGAGGGATCCGGTGAGCACGCGCGCGTGCAGGTCAACTTCAACAACGCGGGTCCCAAGTGGCTGGTACTGGCCTATGCGAATCTCGAAGCTGCCTAGCTTTCCTGGTCCGGCAATGACCCACTGCAGAGACTGACTCTTTGATGCACGCCGGAGAAGAATTCACCATTGACACCCGGCACGGCACGTTTGCCGTGCTGGCCTGGCCCAACCCGGGGGCTCCGAAGCTGATTTGCCTGCATGGCTGGCTGGACAACGCCGCCTCGTTCATCCCGTTGGCGCCTTACCTTGAACATTACGATCTGATCGCCCTGGATTTTGCCGGTCACGGACATTCCGCACACCGGCCGCGCGGCGCGCGTTATTACATGGTGGACAATGCCTGGGACCTGGATGCCGTGCTGGACGCACTCGGCTGGGACCAATGCAACGTGATGGGGCATTCGCTGGGCGGCGTCGTGGCAACCCTGTATTCCGCAACAGCGCCAGGGCGCGTGCAGAAGCTGATTACCCTGGATGGCCTTGGGCCACTGACCGCCAGGCCAGGCGAGACGGTGGCAAGGTTGCGCCGCTCCCTGGAATCAGTCCGCCGGTCCAGCCGCGGCTTGCGGGATTTCAGCAGTATCGACGAGGCAGCGCTGGCGCGCAGCAAGGTCAGCGGCCTGCCGGGGGAACTGGCGCGCCTGATCGTCTCGCGTGCATTGTCCCGCACCAATGGCGTGTACCGCTGGCACACCGACCCGGCGCTCAACTGGCACTCTCCATCACTGCTGACTGAAGCCCAGGTACTGGAGATCCTGGCAGCCATTGAGGCACCCGTTCTGGCGATCGTGGCCGAACCGCTGAGCCGTTTTGTCAGCGAGGACATGATTGCCGGCCGTTCCCGGGCGGTGCCGAATATGCAGCAGGCCCAAATCGAGGGCCATCATCATTTTCACATGGACAAGGCGCGTGAGACGGCAGCCCTGGTGTGTCAATTCCTGGATAATGAAGAAGCGAGGCGAACATGACTCACATCAAAGACATTCCGGTGCGCGAGCGGCTGATTTTCGCGCTCGATGTCGCTGACATGGAACAGGCGATATCCCTGATCGAGACACTCGGCGATTCCGTGGTGTTTTACAAGCTCGGACTGGAGCTGTTTCTTTCCGGTCACTACTTTGAATTGCTGTCCGAACTGAAAAAGCGAAACAAGCGAATATTCGCCGACCTGAAACTGTTCGACATTCCGGCAACCGTGGCCGCGGCGGTGCGCCAG
>JABDJL010000126.1 GCA_013002505.1 Lysobacterales bacterium
ACCCGAGGGTTCGATCACTTTCTCGGAGTCAAACAAAAAACCCCGCAAAAGCGGGGTTTTCTGTTTGGCGGAGAGAGAGGGATTGACTCGGTACATCCATGTACCTCGCCCTCACTTCGTTCGGGTCGCTGCGCGGTCCAAATCGGCAATCCTGCCGATTAGTCGAACCAAGTGGCGCTGCGCGCCACCCGAGGGTTCGATCACTTTCTCGGAGTCAAACAAAAAACCCCGCAAAAGCGGGGTTTTCTGTTTGGCGGAGAGAGAGGGTTTCGAACCCTCGATGGGCTTTTGACCCATACTCCCTTAGCAGGGGAGCGCCTTCAGCCACTCGGCCACCTCTCCGGGTCAATCAGTGCTGGGCAAACTATCGAATTACGATACACAGCCGAGAATGGCGGCGCAAAGGATAACGGCAGATTGAGCAACGGTAAAGTCGAATGGCAACTATCCGTTGTTATCTGAACGATCCAACTCGCCGCGCTCTTTCTGAATGCGGCGATATATTTCTTCACGGTGAACCTGAATCTCTGGTGGCGCATCGATTCCGATTCGGATCTGGTTGCCTTTGACACCCAGAACAGTGACAGTGACGTTTTCTCCGATGACGAGTTTCTCGCCAACACGCCTCGTTAAAATCAGCATGAGTACCTTCCTGTGGTACCTGGCAGCCTGGATGCTACTGGCTACCAGCAATTATATTAAAACCCCGTGTCAATCCCTTAGATGCTGATCAGGCACCCTGACACTCATACCTTCTCTTTGACCCAGGCGGACACTGATGCCAGCGCGTTTTCCAGATTTTCTGGTTCGCTGCCTCCGGCCTGGGCGAAATCAGGACGACCGCCACCGCGGCCTCCTACTTGTCCGGCCACGAAGTTTACCAGATCGCCCGCCTTTATCCGAGCAGTCAAATCGGGCGTAACACCCGCAGCCACTCTTACCTTACCACTTTCGACCCCTGCCAACACAATGATGGCGCTGCCGAGCGTATCTTTGAGGTGATCAATGCCACTGCGCAATGCTTTGGCATCTGCGTCATCAAATCGCGCTGCGAGTACCCTGACGCCATTGATCTCTTCTGCCCGCTCAGCTAATTCGCTGCTACCACTGCTCGCAAGGCTTGATTTCAGGGCTTCAACTTCTTTTTCCAGATCGCGCACCCGCTGCAGAGTCTGGTGCAACCGTTGATCGACCAGTTCAGGCCCAACCTGCAGGGCCCCGGCAACCTGTTGCAAGCGATTCTCCATTTGTTGAATGTAATGCACCGCTTGCTCACCGGCCACGGCCACGATGCGACGGATGCCAGCGCCAATGGCGGATTCCTCGACAATCTTGAACTGCCCGATGTCACCCACCTGATCGACATGTGTGCCGCCGCACAATTCGGTGGACAGGTCGCCAAATCGCAAAACACGCACCCGGTCCCCGTATTTTTCGCCGAACAAGGCCATGGCACCTGTTTTGAGGGCATCGTCAAAACCCATGATTTCAGCCGTGGCCGGCGGGTTTGCGCGGATCGCCTGGTTGACGTGCCTTTCGATCGCGTGCAATTCATCCGCGGTCACCTGTTTAGGGTGGGAAAAATCAAAACGCAGGTGGTCCGGCGCTACCAGTGAGCCGCGCTGCTCAACGTGTTCGCCCAGCAGTTCGCGTAAGGCCGCATGCATCAAGTGAGTCGCCGAATGGTGCAGAACGACCGAGCGTCTGCGTTTGCCATCCACCTTTGCCTGCGCCTCGCTGCCCGCGGCAAGTGAGCCGCTCTCGAGCCTGCCATGATGGCCGTGAAATACGCCGGCAAGCTTGGTGGTATCTTCGACTATGAAACGGAAGCCGTCCCCTTCTATAACGCCGGTATCGCCCACCTGCCCCCCGGACTCTGCATAAAAGGGCGTGCGGTCCAGGATCAGCGTGGCTTCAGCGCCATTTTCGAGTTGCCCCACCAATTCGCCATCGACGGCTATGCCGCTGACCGTCACGCCCTTGGTTTCAAGATCGGTGTAACCGGTAAATTCGGTAGCTTCAAGCGACTTGACGGCACCTGCACTCAATCCTTCACGAGCCTGGAATTTACCGGAACTGCGGCCACGCTCCTTCTGCTTTTCCATTTCGGTGTTGAATCCGTCAATATCCACCTTAAGGCCATTTTCCCGGGCGATATCTTCAGTCAGGTCAAGTGGAAATCCATAAGTGTCATACAGCAGGAAAGCCGTTTCGCCGTCAATATTCGAGGCGGAACTTCTCGCTTCAGACATCACCTTGTTGAGAATGCCCAGGCCGGTGTCGAGCGTCCTCGCGAAGCGGACTTCCTCGTCTTCGAGGGTTTTGGCGATCTTTTCAGCCCGCTTTGCCAATTCGGGATATGCATCGCCCATCAAGGCGACCAGGGGCGCCACCAGCGTACTGAAGAATGGTTTCTTGCATCCCAGCATGAAACCATGCCTGACTGCGCGCCTGATAATGCGTCGCAGCACGTAGCCGCGGCCCTCGTTTGAAGGAAGCACGCCATCGCTGACCAAAAACGCACAGGCGCGTATGTGGTCTGCAATCACGCGCAGGGACTTGCTCTGCTGTTCCTTGCTTGCGGTGGCTTTTGCGGCTGCCGCGGTCAAGGCCCGGAACTGGTCAGTGAGGTAATTGTCATGCGTACCCTGCATAACGGCGGCGATTCTCTCGAGACCCATACCCGTATCAACACAGGGCTTGGGCAATGGTGTCATCACGCCATCGGCAGACCGGTCAAACTGCATGAACACCAGATTCCAGATTTCCACGTAGCGATCACCGTCTTCATTATCCGAACCAGGCGGCCCGCCTTCGATGTGCTCTCCGTGGTCGTAGAAAATTTCGGTGCACGGGCCACATGGCCCGGTATCGCCCATGGCCCAGAAATTGTCACTGTCGAACTCGGCTCCTCCGGGCTTGTCGCCAACGCGGATGATGCGTTCCGGTGAAACACCCACCTCGTCTTTCCAGATTTCGTAGGCCTCGTCGTCGCTGTGATAAACGGTCACCCAGAGCCGCTCTTCGGGCAAGCCAAACTGCCCCGTCAGCAAGGCCCAGGCGTAGCCAATGGCTTCCTTTTTGAAGTAATCGCCAAAGCTGAAATTACCCAGCATTTCGAAGAACGTATGGTGCCGTGCGGTGTACCCGACCTGGTCAAGGTCATTGTGTTTTCCGCCTGCGCGCACGCACCGCTGTGAGCTGGCAGCTGTTCGGTATTCACGCTTCTCTGCGCCCAGGAAAACATCCTTGAATTGCACCATGCCGGCATTGGTGAACAACAGGGTCGGGTCCTCGGCGGGCACAAGCGAACTCGACGCGACCACGCGGTGATTACGTTCTTTAAAAAAGTCCAGAAAAGCCTGTCTGATTTCAGCGGTGGTTTTCAATGCAATTAGCCCTGTACGCGTTAGATTTGTGGCCTGGTCAAGCGAGCCAGTGTAACGAATGGACAGGCCCGCATGAAAGCGTCAAAGCACTGCAATGGGCGCAAATTTAAAGAATTCAAGTGAATCGGACCGCTATTCAAAAGTCTCCAGGGCCCGCATCATGTGCTCGTGACTGAAGCCACGCCGGGTTCCATTACGATACAAGCGTGCTTTCTCGGCCTTGTCCAGGCGGTCCCGACTGCGCCTGCTGATCCATTGTGCGGCCAGTTCTATCCATTCCTGTTCGAAACCAGCCAGGGCCTCGTCAATCAGTACGTCTGTAACACCGCGATTTCTCAATTCTGCACGAATCTTGAAGGGCCCTTGCAGCCGTGCGACGCGACTGCGTGCGAAGGATTCCGCATAGCGACGATCACTGACCAGGCCTTCCTCTGCCAGTTCATCCACGGCCATGTAGGCGATATCGCCGTCGACGCCCTTGCGTTCAAGCTTTTCCCGAAGTTCCTGGCAGGAGTGTTCGCGGTTGCCCAGGAATCGGTAGGCGATTGAACGGGCATCGCTGACGCCGGGTTTGTGATCGCCTTGACCTGTCATTGCGGGTTAACCGGGTAAAGTCAGTCTTCGGCAACTTCCTCGGCTTCAGGACGCTTGGCCGGGATCAGCAGTAATTCTCTCAACTTGCGATCAATGTCATCTGCCACGTCTGGGTTCTCGATCAGGAATTGCCGTGAATTCTCTTTGCCCTGGCCAATGCGGTCGCCATTGTAGCTGTACCAGGCGCCCGATTTATCAACCAGGTTATTGGCAACGCCAAGGTCAAGAATTTCGCCGTGCCGGGAAATACCCTGACCGTAAAGAATCTCGAATTCTGCCTGTTTGAACGGCGGTGCAATCTTGTTTTTCACCACCTTGACGCGGGTCTGGTTGCCGATCACCTCGTCACCCTTCTTGATCGCCCCGATCCGCCGGATATCAAGGCGCACCGAAGAATAAAACTTGAGCGCGTTGCCGCCGGTGGTGGTCTCGGGGCTGCCGAACATGACACCAATTTTCATTCGAATCTGGTTAATAAAAATCACCATGCAGTTCGATCGCTTGATGTTGCCGGTCAGCTTGCGCAATGCCTGTGACATGAGCCGCGCTTGCAAGCCAACATGGGTATCGCCCATTTCACCCTCGATTTCGGCTTTGGGTGTCAGCGCTGCTACTGAATCCACGACAACAATATCCACCGCTCCGGAACGCACCAGCATGTCCGTGATTTCAAGCGCCTGTTCGCCGGTATCTGGCTGCGAAACCAGCAGGTCCTCAACATTGACGCCTAGGCGTTCAGCATACTGTGGATCAAGGGCATGCTCTGCATCCACGAATGCTGCCGTGCCACCCAATTTCTGGGCTTCGGCAACTGCGTGAAGAGTCAACGTGGTTTTGCCGCTCGCTTCCGGCCCGTAAATTTCAACCACCCGCCCTTTGGGCAAGCCGCCGACGCCAAGCGCGACATCCAGGGTCAGAGACCCGGTAGAGATGACTTCAACGTCCAGGGCCCTGGAGTCATCGCCCATACGCATGATCGCACCCTTGCCAAATTGCCGTTCAATCTGGGTCAGCGCCGCTGAAAGGGCTTGTTTCCGGTTATTGTCCACGATTATCTCCTGTTGATTTGTCCGAGTGCCTGGTGCCCGCCAGCGCCACCTGCGCGGCATTATGACATAGGCTGTTCATCGCATTAAGTGACCATCGATATGGTGCGGCAGTTTCCTACGTAAGTTCCAGCAGATGGCAATGGTTACCGTTCACCAACGCCCGATTTTTCGATACCGGACCAGGTTTTCAGACCGGATTGATTCCACCAGGCAAAACTGACATGGCGCCCACTCAAGCGGCTTGAATTCTATCTTGCCCGGAAGCATTCTCAAATCGCGATAAAGCGTGATGTGAGGCTTCCAGGGTCTTGCATCAGGCGTCACATTCAAGCGCTTTATTCCGTGCAACAGCGAGTGACGAAATTCTCCGAGTTGTAGAGGATCTTCGCTGCTTCCAAGCCAGCTAACGCGCGCCCGTGAAAACCAGCCAATGCGATCGAGGACCAGTCCGCAATCAGGCATGACCAAATCCTCGGCCACTCTCTCCAGGTCTGGAATTCGTTCATGCGAAATCGGTCCAAGGTAGGCCAGGGTCATGTGCAGCAACTCCGCCTCAACGGGCTTGCCCCTGGCATTCAATCGCTGCTGGACAGAGACAAGTTCAGAGCGCAGGCGCCGGTCCGGCCACAATGCAAAGAATAACGTGGCGGTGTTACTGCTCAAGAACCTGCAAGCAGCCTTTCAGGGCATGCAAGACGGTTTGATGACGTATTGACTCACGGTCCCCTTCGAAAACATGGGTGTCCGTGACCAGGATTGCACCACGCATAGACCAGCCAAAACAGACCATTCCGACCGGCTTGTTCGGTAAGCCACCGTCCGGACCGGCAATTCCCGTCGCGGACAGGGTCAGCTCCACACCGCTGCGCTGACGTGCGCCTAATGCCATCTGTGCGGCTATGGGTTCACTGACCGCACCATGGACCTCGAGATCCGCCTGGATCACGCCCAGCTGTTCCTCTTTGGCCGGGTAACTGTAAGACACGTAACCGCGGTCGAACCAGCGAGAACTGCCCGCAAGGTCCGTGCAGGCCTTGGCGATCCAACCGCCCGTGCAGGACTCGGCAGCAGCGAGGCGCCAGCCGCGTTCCACAAGGGCCGCAGCCAGGTTCTCCACCACTTCATTGATTGAATTATCCAGCATATTTGTCATTTGATGCTTGACCTGCTTGTGTCGCGGGTGCTCCGCTGTTCATTGAAATTCATCGGTACGTTACACTTCCTGCAATGTCTGAACCCGCCACCAGTAATCTTTCCGGACACACTCCGATGATGCAGCAATATTTGCGCATCAAGGCAGATTATCCGGACACGCTTTTGCTGTTTCGAATGGGCGATTTCTATGAGCTGTTCTACGATGACGCCCGGCGGGCTGCTGAATTGCTCGATATTACCCTGACCACCCGGGGTGAATCCAACGGTTCACCCATTCCGATGGCCGGCGTACCGCATCATGCCGCTGAAAATTACCTCGCACGCCTGCTAAGAAAGGGTGCCTCGGCTGCTGTATGTGAGCAAATTGGCGATCCCGCAACCAGTAAAGGGCCGGTCGAGCGACAGGTCGTGCGTATCGTCACACCCGGCACCGTTACCGATGAAGCGCTACTGAGGGAACGTCACGAAAACCTGATTGCCGCGATTGCCGGGACAAAACAGGAAATGGCCATCGCCTGGCTGGATCTGTCATCGGGACGCTTCCGGGGGCGTCTCCTGAACAGTTCGACAGAACTCGACGCGCAACTCGAAAGATTGCAGGCCGTCGAATTGCTGCTGGCCGAAGACAGCCCCCTGGCCGGCCAGCTGGCCGCTTCTCCAGCCTTGAGAAGCCGTGCACCCTGGCACTTTGAATCAAACTCGGCAAGACGCCAGTTGCTCGAGCATTTCCAAACAAGAGACTTAAGCGGTTTTGGCATCGAGGAATCGACCACCATACAATCCGCTGCTGGCGCGCTGCTCCAATACGTCAGGGAAACCCAGCGCAGCGCCCTGCCCCACCTAGACAGTTTCAGGCTGGAGCAGGTCGATTCGCAGCTACACCTCGATGCCGTCACGCGCCGTAATCTGGAATTACTGACTCACCCGCATGGTGAACAGGCTCATACCTTGGTCGCCATCATGGACAGCACGGTGACGCCCATGGGTGGCCGGCTGCTGCGACGCTGGATTGGAGATCCGATCCGCGACCGCGAACGGCTCGCCGCCCGTCATGAATGCATCGGCGATCTTGCAGAAACGGGGGTCATGGCGCCCCTGCGGGAACTACTGCGGCGTGTGGGTGACGTCGAGCGCATCATGGCCAGGGTGGCGCTGGGCAGTGCGCGACCACGCGACCTGTCGACCTTGCGCGAAGCGCTGGCCATGATTCCGAAGATTAACGCGGTACTGGAAAGCCATGGTGCACGGTCGCTGCAACAGTTGGCCTCGCGTTTGCCGCCGCAGCCGGAATTGCACGCGTTGCTGGTCAATGCACTGGTCGACGAACCCCCTGCACTGAGCGCCAAGGGCGGAATGATTCGCGATGGTTTTGACGAATCACTGGATGAGTACAGGGCCATGTCCGGTAAAGCCGGTGATTTTCTGCAGGAATACGAAGCGAAGGAACGCCGGCAGTCCGGCATCCCGGCACTGAAAGTCGGCTACAACCGGGTGCATGGCTACTACCTTGAGATTTCACGTACCCAGTCGGACAAGGTGCCGGCCCATTACACGCGTCGCCAGACCCTCAAGACCGCGGAACGCTACATCACCGAGGAACTGAAAGATTTCGAGGACCAGGTATTGTCCAGCCGCGAGCGCGCACTGGCGCGTGAACTGCACTGTTATGAGCAGTTGATAGAACGATTACAGCAAGACCTGAAGCCATTACGTAGCGCAGCCGGGGCGTTGGCGAGACTCGACGTTCTGTGCGGCCTGGCAGAGCGCGCCGAGGCACTGGACCTGGCCAAACCGCAGCTGGTGAACGACAGCGGAATAAACATCAAGTCGGGACGCCACCCTGTCGTGGAGCAGGTCCAGGATGATCCTTTCACACCCAACGACACGGAATTAACACCCGAGCGCAGGATGCTGGTCATTACTGGGCCCAATATGGGTGGCAAGTCCACCTACATGCGCCAGACAGCACTGATCGTGCTGCTTGCCCATGCCGGCAGCTGGGTGCCAGCCAAGAAGGCGGTGATCGGTCCGGTAGATCGCATTTTCACCCGCATTGGTGCAGGTGACGACCTCAGTGGCGGTCGATCCACGTTCATGGTCGAGATGACCGAAACGGCCAATATCCTGCATAACGCAACCCGCAACAGCCTGGTGCTGATGGACGAAATCGGCCGTGGCACCAGCACCTACGACGGACTGGCACTGGCCTGGGCCAGCGCCGTGCATCTTGCGCGGGAAGTCAAAGCCTTTACCCTTTTTGCAACGCATTACTTTGAGTTGACGCAGCTGGCAGAACAGGCCGAAGGTGTCGCCAACGTGCACCTCAAGGCCGTTGAGCATGGCGAGCGGATCGTCTTCCTGCACGCGGTCAACGACGGGCCGGCCAACCAGAGTTACGGTCTCCAGGTAGCAGCATTGGCCGGAATTCCTGCGGCCGTGCTGGATACCGCTAACGCCCATCTGCGTTCGCTGGAATCCGGGCAGTCACAAACCCCGCAGTTGAGCCTTTTTACTTCGGCGAGCAAAATCCGGAAAGAGTCACCGGAGACCGATCGCTTGCGTGAGCGCCTGGCGGAGATCGACCCCGAAGAATTAACGCCGCGTGAGGCGCTGGACTTGTTATTTGAATTGAAAGCGCTGTTGAACCCGGACTAGAAATCCAGCATGGCGCTGGCGGCCGCATTAATCTGACTTTTTCCGAAACCGCATGATTTGGCGTCGCTGACGTTTGTCAGGCCGACGCTCTCGTTCAGCACGCGCCGCGCGTTGCAGGGCCCGTTGCTCTTTGTGGGCCTGGCGCCTCAATACGCTTTGTCCAGTTTCCTGGTACATTTCCTGGGCTTCTGATGCAGGTCCGCGGCGTTGGCTGAGCACCGCCACCGCGACATCGAATTGCTCCTCGCCGCGCTGGATACTGAGTCGGTCGCCAGCAGTGAGCGGTTTTCCGGGCTTGACGCGCAGCCCGTTGAGGCGCACCTTGCCCCCGTTAATGGCGCTGCGGGCCAGGGAACGCGTCTTGTAAAAACGCGCCGCCCACAGCCATTTGTCGATCCTGACCCCTTCGCCCATGACGACAGCTTACGCCAATAGGCAATTATTCGGCGTTGGGCGGTTCAGCGGGCGCCATTTCCAGCATCAACCTGTTAATGCGCCTGACAAAGGCTGCGGGGTCTTCCAGCTGACCACCCTCGGACAGCACTGCCTGTTCGTGAAGCAAGCGCCCTAAATCTTCGAAATGCTCTTTTTCGTCTGCGGATTCCAGAATTTTATACAGGGGATGCTCGACGTTGACTTCAAGCGCCGGGCGCGAATCGGGCAGTTCCTGGCCGGCCTGTTCCAGCAGGCGGCGCATGTGCAGTGCCATGTCCTGCTCTCCGAAAACCAGGCAACTGGCTGACTCCGTCAGGCGCTTGCTGGGGCGCACTTCGCTGACCTCGCTGCCAAGCACCCCGGCCAACCGCTTTAGTGTTTCATTGTCTTCCTGCGGGTCATCTTCGGCATTTTTCTGTTCGTCGTTCGCGGTGTCCCTGTCAAGATTAAAGTCGCCCTTGGCCACCGAGCGCAGCGGCTTGCCGTCATATTCGGTGAAATATCCCATCATCCATTCGTCGATACGATCGGACAGCAGTAACACTTCTATGCCTTTCTTACGGAAAATTTCAAGATGCGGGCTGTTCAGGGCGGCGCGATGACTTTCGGCGGTGATGAACCATATCGCATCCTGGCTATCAGCCATGCGGTTGACGTAATCGGCGAGGCTCACGGTCTGCTCGGCTTCATCATCTCCCGTTGTGGCAAAACGCAGCAAACGGGCCAGTTTTTCACGGTTTGGCAAGTCTTCGACGATGCCTTCCTTGAGCACCGCGCCAAATTCATCCCAGAAACGTTGATAGTGGGCCTCGTCGTTATCGGCAAGCCGTGCGAGCAGGTCCAGGCTGCGCTTGATCACCGCTGACCGGATTTTCCGCAAGGCATCGTTTTCCTGGAGAATTTCACGCGATACATTCAGTGGAAGATCGTCGGAATCGACAACCCCGCGCACGAAACGCAAGTAGTGCGGAAGCAACTGCTCGGCCGCATCCATGATGAACACCCGGCGAACATAAAGGCGCAAGCCATGGCGCTCATCGCGCTGCATCATCAGGTCCAGCGGTGCCTTGGACGGCAAGTAAAGGAGGTTGGTGTAGTTCTGGCTGCCTTCGACGTGATTGTGGGTCCACGCCATCGGGTCTTCGAGATCGTGGCTCAGATGCTTGTAGAACGACTGGTATTCTTCATCGGATATTTCCGTCTTGGGCAAGGTCCACAAAGCTGCGGCCTGGTTGACGGCAACCCACTTACCATGTTCCGGCTCATCAGCACCTTCTTGATTCTCGGATTTCCCCACCTGCCACATCCTGATCGGAAAGCCGATGTGATCCGAGTAACGCGAGACCAGCCTGCGCAGCGTCCAGTCCTGAAGAAACTCCTGTTCGGACTCCTTGAGCTTGAGCTTCACCTCCGTGCCATGGTGATCGCGAGTCTCAGCTTCGATCTGGTATTCGCCCTGTCCGTTTGATGTCCAACGCACGCCCTGCGAAGCCTTGTCACTAGCACGGCGCGAATGCACCGTCACTTCGTCAGCCACGATAAATGCCGAGTAAAACCCAACGCCAAACTGGCCAATCAATTTTCGGTCAAGGTCCGAATCCCCGCTCACCTGCTCAAGAAACCGGCGCGTTCCGGAGCGGGCGATGGTGCCAATGTTTTCCATCACCTCATCACGGTTCATGCCGATTCCGTTGTCGCGGACCGTTAGTTCACCCTTGTTGTGATCCACTTCGATGTCGATGTGAAAATCAGCGTCACCTTCGAGCAGCGACTCGTCACTGAGCGCAGCGAAACGCAGTTTGTCGCATGCATCCGATGCATTGGAGATCAGTTCGCGCAGAAAAATCTCCTTGTTCGAATACAGCGAATGCACCATCAGGTGCAGCACTTCCTGTACTTCTGCCTGGAAGGCATGGGTTTCAGTTGTGTTCTGAGTCTGCTCTTGCTTGGCCATGTAAGTTAACCGTGTGTTGGACTGTCACAAAAATAGGGGCGTCACTTTGCGTTTCAAGGCGATCTGCAGAAAACGGGCACAAAAAAACCCGCCAGCGGCGGGTTTTTCTGCAGCGGCATTGCGCTGTTACTTGAGCTTTTCACGAATCCTCGCAGACTTGCCTTCACGTCCACGCAGGTAGTAAAGCTTGGCGCGGCGGACATCGCCACGACGCTTGACCTTGACCGATTCGATCAGTGGGCTATAAGTCTGAAAAACACGCTCCACGCCAGTGCCGTGCGACATTTTACGCACCGTAAATGCTGAATTCAGACCGCGACTGCGGATCGCGAGGACAACGCCCTCAAACGCCTGCAGGCGTTCACGGTTGCCTTCCTTGACACGTACGTTGACGACGATCGTGTCGCCAGGCGCAAATTCGGGTAATTCGCGTTGCATTTGCTCTTTATTAATCTCGTCAATGATCTTATTCATTGCTCTTTCCTTCTGCTGGCCGGCGTCTCGCCGGTATCAATCGTGTTCTGTTTCCCGCCTGAACTCTTCCAGTAACAGCCGGTCTTCTTCGCCCAGGGCCTGCTCGTTCAGCAGATCCGGACGCCTTTGCCAGGTTCGCCCCAGCGATTGCTTGCGCCGCCAGCGCCTGATCGCCTCGTGATCGCCGGATAACAATACTACCGGCACCGTCAAACCATCCTCGTCTTCGGGACGGGTATAGTGCGGGCAATCCAGTAACCCGTTCGAAAACGAATCCTGTTCGGCCGATGCCTCGTCTCCGAGCACCCCCGGCTGTAAGCGGCAGACCGCATCGATCAGTACCGCTGCGGCCAGTTCACCGCCGCTGATGACGTAGTCACCAATGGACCACTCTTCATCGATTTCCATTTCAACCAGCCGTTCGTCGACACCTTCGTAACGACCACAAACCAGTATCAGTTCTTCGCGTTCCGCCATTTCCGAGACTGCAGCCTGGTCCAGCGTGCAACCCTGGGGACTCAGCATACTGACCGGCACATCTCTGGTGGCGCTTGCCTTTACAGACCTGATCGCAGATCGCAACGGCTCGATTTTCATGACCATCCCGGGTCCCCCGCCATAAGGCCGGTCATCTACCGTGCGATGCCGGTCTTCGGCGAAATCACGCGGATTGGTCATTTCCAACGTGACCCTGCCGTCGGCGATGGCCTTTCCCGTGACACCCACATCCGTCATGTCACGGAGCGCATCGGGAAACAGCGTAATGACATTGATCTTCACCGTATCACTGCGCCTGTCAGTCCAGGTAGTCGGCCTGCCAGTCTACGACGACCTGGCCCTGCTCGATGTCCACTTTCAATACAAACCGTTCCGGCACGAAGGGAATCAGCCTTTGCCTCTCGCCCTTAACCACCATGACGTCGTGGGCGCCGGTTTCCATCATTTCTTTAACCTCGCCGAGCCGCTCGCCGCCCGCCGTGACCACGTCTAGGCCAACCAGGTCGGCCCAGTACCAGCTTCCCGGCCGAGGGTCCGGCAGCTGTTTACGCTGAACCTTGATTTCCTGGCCACGCAAGCCTGCGGCTTGCTCGGGATCGCAGACACCCTCAAGGGCTGCCACGACTGTTTTGCCCTGTAAGCGGCCATCAAGGACGCGAACAGGAGCCATTTTTTCACCCAGAAGCCACGGCTGGTAATCGATAATGGCTTCCCTGGGGTTGGTCCAGGAATGAATCTTGACCCAACCCTTGATTCCAAAAACCCCGGAAACATGTCCCAGCAGGACCAGCTCCTGCTCCTGCCCGGAGTGACTGCCCACGGTTTAAGCCTGGGGGCCGGCTCCGCGTGCTTCCTTGACCAGGTGGCTGACACGTTCGCTGAGCTGTGCGCCAACACCGGTCCAGTACTCCACGCGGTCAAGGTCAAGCCTGAGCCGCTCTTCCTGTCCACGGGCCACCGGGTTGAAAAAGCCAATGCGCTCGATGCGCCTGCCGTCACGCTTGTTGCGGCTGTCCGTTACCACGATGTGGTAGAAAGGCCGCTTCTTGGCGCCGCCTCGCGCCAACCTGATCTTTACCATTCCAAAAAACCTTTTTCTCGGGCCGCCACGCAAAATCGTCAGCGACCGTTTCTGTGTGCATGTGTGGATAATGCCCTTACATGCGCTGATTGTCCGGCCCCGTCAACCGGCACCGCAAAAATTCAGTTTGCGTTGCCATGCAGGACTCAGGAAACCGCGCATTTTAAATGGTTTCTGAGCAAAAGAAAACAAGCATTTGCAAGAGTTTGGGGGTTTGCAGGGAAAAGAGGGTTTGATTGTCGGCGAGCATGGTGCAACATTGAAGACACCATGGTCGCTGCAAGGATTCCTGCCACGGAGAAAATGTCGTTGGATCAACAGGATTTGAAAATTAAAACAGCACGCCTGATCCTGAGGCCATTCCAGCCTCAGGATGCACAGGCTTTGTTTGAACTCAACAGTGACCCGGACGTGATGCGTTACACCGGAGACCGTCCTTTCGTGGATGCTGCTGAAGCATCTGATTTTATTAACCAATATCGTGAAACTGAAGATCCCGGCTTTGGTCGTATGGCAGTCACCAACGCCCAGGACGGGGAATTCATGGGTTTTTGCGGACTCAAGCGGGATGCGAAGACCAGGGAAATTGACCTTGGATTCCGGTTTTTCCGCCGTCACTGGGCCAAAGGCATTGCCACTGAAGCCGCCGCGGCCAGTCTCGATGCCGGATTTTCGCGGCTCGGTCTGTCGGAGATTACCGGCCGCGCGATGCGCGAAAACCTGGCTTCAATCACGGTATTGCAAAAACTCGGAATGCGCTTCAAGGAAATCAGCGAATCGGCCGGCCTGATCTGGCTGGTCTATTCAATCAGCGCGCAGGAGTATTCCGGTCAGTCTAGACCGGACCGCGACCCCAGGGCCCGGTGATCGCACAGGTGAATCCCGGTCGGAACATATTGGCAAACATCCATTGACCGTCTTTTGAAAAACACACGCCAGCCCACTCGCTGAAAAGCGATGTCCTGACAAGGTCGTGCCCGAGATAAGTGCCCTTGAACTCAGGATTGAACCTGCAAAACGCAAATACCTGCCCTTGCCGGTCCATTCCCGATATCTGCTGGCCCCGGTTCAGGCTGCTCTCATTGTCTTCGCATATCATCAGGCTGCCCCGCGGGCTGACAGTAATGTTGTCCGGGCCGGTAAATCCGCCATTGCCAGGCGCTTCCCAAATCGCTTGTACCGTCTGGGCGTCGAGGTCGTAGTGAAAGATCATGCCGGCGTAATTGCGACCACCATTCTTCGATGTAAAGAAAAGATCCGCACCTTCAATAGAACATCCTTCGAGGGACCTGAATGCGGTTGCTCCCGCGTCGATTCCCTGCTGCACAACACCAGAGCAGTCGTGCGTGCCGGGCGTATGACCCTGGTCCGGTTCGGCGATATCTACCCAGTCAACCATCATGGGTTCGAATAACGGAACATGATCCGCCAGCACTGAGGCCCCTTTCACGCGCATCATTTGCAAGCGGCCTCCATCCGCCAGCTTGCCGGGACTGTTCGGCAAATAGCGGTAAAACCCGGCAAATGGCGCTCTGTCTTCGGTCATGTAGGCGATGCCACTGGACTCGTCGATGGCCACGGCCTCGTGGTAAAACTGGCCCATCGGGACGATCGGCTGGGGATCGGGCACACCGCCGGGATTTACCTCGAATACATATCCATGCTTGCGCTGCGCGTTTTCAATGGCCCAAGTTGCTTGCCTTGCTTCGTTACCATGGTGCAAAAATTCGGGCGTCAACGGGCCTTCTTCGCAACTCAGCCAGGTTCCCCAGGGGGTGACCCCGCCAGCACAATTATTCAAAGTGCCATTGAGACTGATAAACGAGGCTTCCAATCGTTCCCGGCGAGAATCAAATAAGAGGGTTGTGGTGCCGCCACCGGTATTGTCGTAGGCTGCGGAGGGATTGCCGATCGGGCCGCTTGACCCTCTGAGCTCATGATTCCGAACCAGGGTAACAAGGCCGTCATTCTCGGCAACCACGCCCATACCGTCAGCTTTTTGCGGTCCGGCAAATCCATCGCTCATGGCTTGACCGGCCCAGCCCATGGTCAGGTATCGAAAGCCCTCCGGCAGGCTCAGCAAGTCAAGACCGGTAGTCGGATCGGTTACCGGTTTTAACGGCCCGAGATCCGGGTGCGGCATGTCCGGCCTTCGACGACGGCTGGCCTGGTGTATGGCTGCCCATCCAAGCCCGGCGCCTCCGGCAAGAAAGAGCCCGGTTTTAAGGAAGTTTCGGCGCGTCGCGGTACTCATTGGCAGTGATGTCTCATTTTGGAAATCCCGGTGGCGGTTGTCCCTGCATTTTGCTCATCTGCTTCATCATCCGACCCATACCGCCTTTGCCGAATTTCTTCATCATTTTCTGCATCTGCGCAAATTGCTTGAGCATCTTGTTGACGGCCTGAATGTCGGTGCCCGAACCCGTGGCGATTCGTCTTTTTCGCGAGCCCTTGATGACATCCGGAAACTGGCGCTCCTGTGGCGTCATGGAGTTGATAATTGCGATCATGTGGTTGGTGTGGCGGTCATCGACCTTGTTACGAATATTTTGGGGGATTTTGCCCATACCTGGCATTTTGTCCATCAAGCTGCCGATTCCCCCCATGTTCTGCATCTGTTCCAGTTGGGTGCGGAAATCGTGAAGGCTGAATCCCTTACCGCGTTTGATTTTGCGCGCCAGTTTTTCTGCTTTGTCCTGGTCCACGTTGCGCTGGACTTCTTCTACCAGTGACAAGACGTCACCCATACCCAGGATCCGTGAGGCTATCCGTTCCGGGTGAAATGCCTGCAGGGCGTCGGACTTTTCGCCGGTGCCGATGAATTTGATCGGTTTGCCGGTCACCTGCCGGACCGACAATGCGGCACCGCCACGGGCATCACCATCGGTCTTGGTCAGGATGACCCCTGTCAGCGGCAACGCCTGCCCGAATGCCGCAGCGGTGTTTGCCGCATCCTGGCCGGTCATGCTGTCAACAACAAACAGGGTCTCCCGAGGATTAACCGCGCCGTGTACCGCGCGAATTTCATCCATCATCTGTTTATCGACGTGAAGCCGTCCGGCCGTATCGACCAGCAGCACTTCGACGAATTGCTTTCGTGCCTGCTCCAGGGCGCTCGATGCAATATCGACCGGTGACTGGTTGGCGAAGGAGGGAAAGAAATCTGCGCCCACTTGTTCCGCCAGGGTTTCAAGTTGCTGGATAGCTGCCGGCCGGTAAACATCACAGCTCACCACCATGACTTTCTTGCGCTCTTGCTCAATCAACATTCGCGCCAGCTTTCCGGCACTGGTCGTTTTACCCGAACCCTGCAGGCCCGACAGCAGCACGACCACCGGCGGACTCGCATTGAGGTCGAGTCCCTGCCCTTCATCGCCCATGACGTGAACCAGTTCCTGGTGCACGATCTTGACGAGGGCCTGCCCTGGGGTAAGGCTTTTCAGCACTTCCTGGCCAAGCGCGCGTTCGCGGACCTGGCTGATAAAGGACTGCACTACCGGGAGCGCAACATCTGCTTCCAGCAAGGCAATCCGGACTTCGCGCATCGCATCGCGGATTGAGTCCTCACTCAGGCGGCCCTTGCCCTTGAGCTTATCCAGGCTTTGAGTTAGTCGTTGGGTCAGGTTTTCAAACATTAATCACTCCGAGTCTCGTTCCTGTTCTGCGGTTATCCTCGGTATCCGGGCGTCCAGATAGAGTCTGGAATGCGATGGGACATGATACTTCGCAGTCGGGTATTATAGCGGCGTCCCGCTGCGGCTGAAGAAGCAATCCAGATGCACGAATTACTGCTTGCAGTAACCTCACTGGCCTACCTGGCAGGGTTCGTTTTTCTGTACCTCGCGATGCGCCGGTCGAACTCCAAATTGCGGCGCTTCGCGGTGTGGCTAACCAGCATCGGCGTACTGGCCCACGCTGCCAGTCAATTCCAGCTCTGGTCTGCTTCCGGACCCCTATTTATCAGTATCCTGGACGTGCTGTCCCTGTGTGCAATGGCGGTAATCGCTTTGTTGCTGCTGTCATTGATCCTGCGCAGATCCTATTTCGACGCTGCCTTTATCGCCCTGCCGCTGTCAGCCGTCAGTGTCATTCTCGAATGGCAGCTGCATGCGCCAGCCAATGTATTGAGCGGTGCCTCGGTCGGCATGAACACCCACATCGTCAGCTCAGTTGCGGCATTTGGCGTGCTCAGCGTCGCGGGCGTATACGCGCTGTTTACCGCGTTAATCGATCATTTCCTGCGGCGTCACCACCTGACGCGGCTGGTACGCACATTACCACCCCTTGAAATTCTTGAGGGGCTGTTGTTTCAGCTCAATGGCATCGGCTTCACCTTGTTGACACTTTCGCTTGGCAGCGGGCTGATTTTTGTCAATGATTTGTTCGCACAGCACCTTGCACACAAGACAATGCTGTCGATTTTGGCCTGGCTGGTGTTCGGTGTGCTGTTATGGGGGCGCTGGCGGCGTGGCTGGCGCGGCCGCATTGCCGTGCGCATGACACTCGCTGGCATGGCGCTGTTGCTGCTATCCTATTTCGGCAGCAAGCTGGTGCTGGAAATCGTGCTTCAGCGCAGTTGGCAAACCTGATCGGCCACACAGGATAATCTTAGCGCCTTGGACGATATCCCGATTGGCAGCCTGTACGGCGCCCTATTGATTCTCATTATCCTTTCGGGCTTTTTCTCCAGCTCGGAAACCGGACTGATGGCCGTTAACCGCTATCGCCTGCGGCACCTGGCCAACGAGAATCATGCCGGCGCAAGGCTGGCCCAGAACCTGCTGCACAAGCCAGACCGCCTGATAGGGCTCATCCTGCTCGGCAATAACCTGGTCAATATTCTCGCTGCATCGATCGCGACTGTGATTGCGATTCGTATTTTCGGCGACAATGGAATTTGGATATCAACCCTGGTCATGACCGTGGTGGTGCTGATCTTCGCCGAGTTGGCGCCCAAGACAGTTGCGGCGCTGCACCCCGAAAAAATTGCAATTCCCGCTTCCTACGTGTTGACCCCGCTGCTGAAAGTCTTTTACCCGGTGGTGTGGACCATCAATGGGCTCGTCAACCTGATGCTGAAACCCCTGGGTATTCGGACCAACGTGGAAATGCTGGAGCGGCTCAACCGGGAGGAACTGCGCACGCTGGTAAAGGAGGGCGGCCAAATATCCAACGCGCACCAGCGCATGCTATTGAATATTCTCGATCTGGAGCAGGCAGAAGTTGATGATGTCATGGTGCCACGTGGTGAGATCATCGGGATTGACCTCGACGACGACTGGGAGGAGGTACTGCAACAACTGGCGCAGACCCTGTACACGCGCTTGCCGGTGTACCGTGAATCAGTTGATCATATCGAGGGCCTGCTGCACATACGCACGATCATCGCCAAGCTGTCACAGGGGTCATTGTCTTTCGAGGATTTGCAAAAATCCGTGCGCAAGCCTTATTTCATCCCGGAAGGGACTTCCCTGACACGCCAGCTGCTCGAATTTCAGAAAAAAGAGCGGCGCATGGGCCTGGTCGTGGACGAGTACGGCGACATACAGGGCCTGGTCACACTGGACGATATTCTCGAGGAAATTGTCGGCGAGTACACGCCAGACGGCCGCGAGCGCTCACGCAGTGTTCGGAAACTGGCCGATGGAAATTATCTCGTCGATGGAACGGCCAGTCTGCGCACGCTGAACCGGCGCATGGGCTGGCAATTGCCCAACACCGAAGCGCACACGCTGAGTGGCCTGCTGGTCGAGGAAATGGAGGCCATTCCCGAGGGGCAGGCGAGTATTCGCATATCCGACCACATCATGACTGTGGTGGACATTCGCGACAACATGATTCGCAAGGTGCTCGTCAAGCCGCACCGCGCCAGGGCCATCGAGCCACTGTGATTGCTGACTGGGTCAGCTGCGCTTGTATTGCGGGCGTCGAAAAGGGCTGACTGACAAATGCTGATCAACATCCAGTTCCTTCGATTCGCAGCCGCGATGATGGTCGTGATTTATCACGTCGCCATGCAGTGGAATCCCGAAACCCTTGAAAATCATGGCTTCCTGGCACTGGGCGCAGCAACGGGTTTTGCCGGCGTGGACGTGTTTTTTGTCATCAGCGGGTTCATCATGGCCTATACCACTGGTGAAACGGCCGGCTACCAACCGGGAAGCGTTTTCACGCGTAAACGTTTTGCCCGAATCTATTCCGGCCATTGGCCGTTCTTTGTGCTCAGCCTGCTGGTATTCGCATGGACCCGCGGTGAACATGTCTCCAACTCTGATCTGCTGGCATCGTTTTTTCTTTGGCCGCAACCGCTCAACCAGATTCTGCTCCAGGTCACATGGACACTCAGCTTTGAGCTGTATTTCTATCTCCTTTTCGCGTTGATGATATGGCTGGTGCCGGCGCATCGGCGAATGGCATTGTGTGCGCTGTTGACGGGCGCCCTGCTGTTAGCGGCCCTGGTTCGGCATTTTTCATTCGGCAGTTTTGACCCTGAACGGCTATTCCTGATGCCATTTTGGGAGCATTTTCTGGTTTCACCGTTTGTCAGCGAGTTTTTTGCCGGCGCCGTGACCGCCTACTGGCTGCAACGACGACGATCGGGATGGTCCACGGCCTGGCTGGCCGCCGGGCTTACATTGTTCTTGATCTCCGGCTTAATTAACGAGGCGTTGTTCGACGGCAACATCGAGCAGGGCTTTTTCGTCGTGCCCCGGGTACTGTTATTCGGCACGGCCTCGGTCATGATCATCACCGGGCTTGTGCGGCTTGAGTTCATGGGCCGGCTGGCGCCTCGAAAATTCAGCATATTGTGTGGCGGCGCCTCTTATGCCATCTACCTCTGCCATATCCTGATCATTTCCATCGCCGCGCGGTTGGGGCTGTTCTCCTCGATTTCCGGCTGGTCATTTGGTGTCGCAACGCTTGCCTATCTCAGCTTGATGGCCTTGATCCTGGCCTACGCCGTAGGCCATTACAAAATCCTCGAACAGCCTTTACACCGGGCGTTCAGAAACTGGACCGGCGTAGGCCCCCGGGAAAAGGACTAGGTAAAAACTGACTGAAGCGCGTCATGCAGGGTATCTACAGCACTGACCCTTAATTTCCCGGTATCGTGCCGTGGGGCATTGGCTGCCGGAATGACTGCGTGTTTGAAACCGTGCACGGCAGCCTCTTTGAGCCGCTCCTCGCCGTTATAAACCGGCCTCAGTTCTCCCGATAATCCCAATTCACCGAACGCCAGCAGGCCCTCGGGCAACACCAGGTCGCGGTAACTTGAGACCACCGCCAGCACTGCTGCCAGGTCAGAACCGGTCTCTGATATGCGCAGCCCACCGACAACATTGAGAAACACGTCCTGCGAAGAAAGGCTGACACCCCCGTGCCGATGCAAAACAGCCAGCAGCATGGCCAGCCGGTTGTGCTCCAAGCCAATCGATACACGCCGCGGATTGGCGAGTTGCGAGTCATCCACCAGTGCCTGGATCTCCAGCAGCATGGGGCGTGTTCCTTCCCGGGTTACGGTAACAATGGTGCCCGGCGTGGGGGTTGACCGGCTGCTGAGAAAAATCGCCGAGGGGTTGCTGACCTGTTTCAGGCCCTTTCCCGTCATCGCGAAAACACCAATTTCATTGACCGTGCCAAAGCGGTTCTTGAAAGACCGAATGATCCGGTATCGACTGCCGCTGTCACTTTCAAAGTACAACACGGCATCAACCATGTGTTCCAGGATCCTCGGTCCCGCAAGGGCGCCTTCCTTGGTCACGTGGCCAACTAGCACGATTGAGCAGCCACTTGTCTTGGCATACCGAACCAGGCGTGCAGCCGACTCGCGTACCTGGGCCACCGAACCTGGCGCCGAGTCGATGTCGTCTGACTGCAGGGTCTGAATCGAATCGACGATTAACAACTGCGGCTGGACCTTCTGTACAGTGGCAAGAATCTGTTCGACGCTGGTCTCGGTCAGGCAATCGAGTTGCTCACGCTCCACGCCCAGGCGGCGCGCCCGCAGCCCAATTTGCTGCAGCGATTCTTCGCCGGTCACGTACAGGGATTTCAGGTTGCCAGACAACCTGGCGGCTGCCTGTAACAGCAAGGTCGATTTTCCAATTCCGGGATCTCCACCCAGCAATACGACGGACCCGCTGACAAGTCCACCACCCAACACGCGATCCAGTTCCGCCAGGCCGGTTTCAACACGCTGGGTATCCCCCGATGGCACTGAGGAAAGCGGCGTGACAAGGCTCGCGGTGGCGCCGGCGAACCCGACCTTGCGCCTGGCCCCGGCTGCGACTCTGAATTCTTCGACCGTATTCCATGATTTGCAATCCGGACACTGACCCGCCCATTTGCCAAGATTGCTGCCACAGGCTGTGCAGTGGAAGACCAGTTTGCTTTTTGCCATTGGTGTTTGCCAGGTCAATACCGGAAGTATCGGACACTTGTAGCAGATCAGGCCCATGACCTCCAGCCCAAGACATCAACGAGGCGATTTCCTACAATGATCAGCGGTCAGAACGGTATCAGGTCAGCGTGCGCAGGGAACAGGAACAACAACTCATCGGGGAGTCTCCCGGATTTCTCGAAGTGCTCGAGCATGTGTCGCGCGTTGCGCCACTCAATCGTCCGGTGCTGGTCATTGGAGAGCGTGGAACAGGCAAAGAACTGATCGCCGCCCGAATCCATTACCTGTCTGATCGCTGGGGAAACCCTTTCGTCAAGATGAATTGCGCAGCGCTCGCTGAATCCTTGCTCGAAACGGAATTGTTCGGCCACGAAGCAGGCTCGTTTACCGGCGCCAACAAACGCCGCCTGGGCCGCTTTGAGCTGGCTAACCAGGGCAGCCTGTTTCTCGATGAACTGGCCAACACCTCGGCACGGGTGCAGGAAAAAATCCTGCGTGTCATCGAGTATGGCGAGTTGGAACGGGTCGGTGGCAACGAAACCATCACCACTGACGTGCGAATCATCGGCGCCACCCATGAAGACCTGCCCACACTGGCAAGCGAGGGCCGCTTCCGGCCTGACCTGCTCGACCGCCTTGCCTTTGACGTCATCACCCTGCCCGCATTGCGAGACCGACCAGAAGACATACTCCAGCTGGCCGAGCATTTTGCAGTGAAAATGTCCGGGGAGCTGGGACTGGAATTGTTCAGCGGGTTTACCGACCGGGCCAAGAAAATGCTTCGGGAATTTTCATGGCCGGGAAATGTTCGGGAATTGAAAAATGTTGTTGAGCGCGCCGTTTACTCCTGCGCTGATCCTGCTGAAGGCATTGACCATATCGTTTTCGATCCATTCGAATCTCCCTGGCGGCCTGGCGGCAGTGCCGCTGAAGAGGAAAAGCCGCGCGCGCACTTCGACCAGCCTTACGAATTCAAAAATCACATACGGGACTATGAAATTCAGCTGATCAGCGACGCGCTGGCCACCTGCAAACACAATCAGAAAAAGACCGCCAAGTTTCTCGGCATGACCTATCACCAGTTACGCGGGTATTTGCGTAAGTATGAATTGACCGAAGGAGAAGACTGAGGCTACACCTCAGGTGTTCAGGCGATCGACTCTGCCGGTGACGCCACAAACCAGTTCGTAGGGAATGGCATTGGCCGCCGACGCAATTTCTTCAACCGGCAATCCTGGCCCCCACAACAGTACCTCGTCGCCACAACGGGCATCATCGTGGCCGCTGAGGTCTATCGTGATCAGGTCCATTGAAACCCTGCCGGCCAATTGCGCGCGACGACCGTTGACCAGCACCGGCGTTCCGTTTTCAAGGTGCCTCGGATATCCATCACCGTAACCGATCGCCGCCACACCAATGCGCATATCCCGCGGACATGTGTAGGCAGCCCCGTAGCCGACGCGGTCTCCTTCACGGGCATCGTTAATCGCAATCAACTCACAGGCCAGCGACATGGCCGGACGCAGGCCATGGTCCTCACCAATACTCCCGTTGATCGGGGAGATGCCGTAAAGCAAAATCCCTGGCCGAACACAATCCCGGTGACTGTCCTTGAAATTCAAAATTGCGGCGGAGTTTGCCAGCGACTGCCTGAGTTCCATGCCAGCAGATACCTTGTCAAACAGTTGTATCTGGGCCGCCGTCATCGGATTATCCGCCTCGTCCGCACAGGCAAAGTGGGTCATTAACCAGGGGGCACCGGCGCCCTTTATGCTCCTGACAGCTTCGAGCAGTCGAGGCGCATCTTCGGCCGGAAAACCCAGCCGGTGCATGCCCGTATCGAGTTTCAGCCATATTCGTTTCAGCGAATCAAAGCCGAGTTCCTGCAGTGTTGATAACTGCTCAGACTGGTGAACAACTAACTCCAGGCCCAGGGCGCGAGCCAAAGCCAGGTCATCCCGGTCGGAGAACCCCTCCAGCAGCAACAGGCGCCCGGCCCAGCCAGCCTCGCGTACCATTTTTGCCTCGTCTGGCGTGGCAACGGCAAAAAGATCGGCGGCCGACAGTGCTTTTGACACTCGTTGGATACCATGACCATAGCCATCGGCCTTGATGACACACGCAATCTGGCTGTCCCCGCAGTAACTGCGCACCACACCAAGATTGTAGGCAAGCGCTTCCAGGTCGATTCTGGCTACGGTGTTGCGACTCATGGCTCTATTGCGGATGAGCCCGGATCAGGCCCCGTCCGGCCAGTCGCCCTGGTCGGGCCCGTATTGATCGAAAGACAGGTTTGCAAATCGCAGCCATTGGCCCTGGAACGCAAGGTTTACCGTACCGATTTCGCCATTGCGATGCTTGCCGATAATGATTTCGGCCTTGCCGCGATCGGGAGATTCCTCGTTGTAAACCTCGTCGCGATAGATGAACAGGATCAGGTCCGCGTCCTGCTCAATCGATCCTGATTCCCTGAGGTCAGCCATCACGGGCCGCTTGTTGGGCCGCTGCTCAAGTGCGCGGTTAAGCTGCGAAAGCGCGACCACGGGCACGTTGAGCTCCTTGGCAATGGCTTTTAATGAGCGTGAAATTTCTGCGATCTCTGTCGCCCGGTTCTCCCGCGTATCCGGAACCGCCATCAATTGCAGGTAATCGATCACAATCAAGCCAATATCGTGCTCACGCTTCAGGCGCCTTGCCCTGGCGCGTAACTCGGCCGGTGACAGCGCCGGCGTTTCATCGATGAATATCTGGCTTTTCTGAAGCAGGTTCATCGCCGAGGTCAGTTTAGGCCAGTCCAGGTCATCCAGGTTGCCGGTTCGCATGCGCCCCTGCTCGATCTGGCCAAGAGAAGAAAACAGCCTCATGACCAGTTGCAACGACGACATCTCCATGCTGAATACTGCTACCGGCACATTGTTTTTAATCGCCGCATGCTCAGCAAGATTCATGGCGAAAGTGGTTTTGCCCATGGCCGGCCGGCCGGCGACGATGATCAGGTCTGAGGGCTGCAGCCCGGCTGTTTTCTTATCCAGGTCCTGGAACCCGGTTGAAATACCGGTAATTTCCCCTTCGAACTCGTATAACTCCTGGATTTTGTCGATCGCGAGCTTGATAGTGTCCTGCACAGAGACGAACCCGCCACCACTGCGTGCCCCTTTGTCAGCAATCGCAAAGACCATCTGCTCGGCTTTCTCGAGCAAGGTATGGCTTTCCCGGCCATCAGAGGCATACGCGCCGCTGGTGATCTCCGTGCCCACGTCTATGAGGCTCCGAAGAATGCTTTTTTCACGGACAATCTCGGCATAGGCCTTGATGTTGGCTGCGCTGGGCGTGGCATTGACAAGTTCACTGATGTAACTGCCACCATCGACCAGGTCTAGCTGGCCGTGCGAGTCGAACCATTCCGTAATCGTTACTGCGTCACAGGGACGGCTGTTGTCATGCAGCTCCCGAATCGCCCTGAATATCGTGCGGTGATCCTCGCGATAGAAATCAGACTCGGTGACAATATCGGCCACCTGGTCCCAGGAGCTTCCTGATAACAGCAGGCCGCCCAGTACAGATTGCTCCGCATCAATGGAGTGCGGCGGAACCCGGATATTTTCGATGCTTGCAAGTTGCGGTTCTGCCATGTCGACGAGGTGGGTCCGTTACGCAAAAAAAATGCGGGTCGATGTTAATCGACCCGCACCTGCCAGCATAGTGTCAAGTGAAAACAACCGCAAGCGGTTGATCAGACTTCTGGCTCAATTCGGACTTTTACGGTCGTTTCAACATCTGCATGCAGGTAAATCGCAACGTCAAATTCACCGGTATTGCGGATCGGGCCTTCGCCCATAATCACTTCGCTCTTTTCAAGCGCGTGACCCGCATCCGTTACGGCAATGGCAATTTCGCGAGGCCCGATAGACCCGTACAGTTTGCCCTCTTCACTGGCATTGGCGGTAATCTCGATCTCGAGACCCTCCATCGCAGCCTTGCGGGCCTCTGCTTCACCAAGTCGCTCCGAAGCAGCCGCTTCGAGTTCATCCCGGCGGGCTTCAAATTCGGCAATGTTTTCCTTGGTTGCCGGTACCGCTTTGCCCTGGGGGACCAGGTAGTTGCGGCCATAGCCGGGTTTTACATTGACACGTTCGCCAAGGTCTCCGAGATTCAGCACTTTTTCCAGCAGAATAAGTTCCATCAGTTCCTCCCGGTGATCAATGGTTATCAGTGTATGGCAGCAGGGCCAGGAAACGCGCACGCTTAACAGCTGTGGCCAGCTGGCGTTGGTAACGTGCCTTCGTTCCGGTGATCCGGCTGGGCACAATTTTACCTGACTCGCCGACATATTCTTTCAACATGTTGACATCTTTATAGTCGATCTCGCTGATACCCTCGGCGGTAAAACGGCAATACTTTCTACGTCGAAATTGTCTGGCCATGATCAGGATCCTCCAGTCGTTTCAGGTTCACCAGTCGATTCAGCCGGCTCAGGAACTGTTTCCGCGGCGGGCTCTTCGGTCGCTGCGGACGCCTCAGAGGCCTCGGCTTTGTCATCGTCAGCTTTGACGTTTTCTGTGCTCTCTTCGGTCGCTGCGGACGCCTCAGAGGCTTCGGCTTGATCATCGTCAGCCTCGACCTTTTCCTCAGACTTTGGCTCGTCGGCCGGAGCAACCTTTTTCTCTTCCGCCGGTTCTTCATCAGCTTGTTTACGTGCCCGCCGCTTATGGTCGTCACGACCACCGCGATCTTTTTCTTCCTTGGCTTTCATCATCAAGGACTGGTCGCTGATCGCCGTCTGCCGCTTGATCGTCAAATGGCGCAACACGGCGTCATTAAACTTGAACACGCCTTCGAGTTCTGCGAGCGTTTCCGCATCGCACTCGATGTTCATCAGAACGTAATGTGCCTTGTGCAATTTGACGATGGGGTAAGCAAGCTGACGCCTGCCCCAGTCTTCGAGGCGGTGGATCTGACCACCTTTGGATTCGATCAGGCTCCGGTAGCGTTCAAGCATAGCCGGCACCTGCTCGCTCTGGTCTGGATGGACCAGGAAGCAAATTTCATAATGTCTCATTGTATTCCTCGTGGATTTCACAGCCCGGTCACCCGGCGCTGAAAAAGCCTCCCTGAAAAATAATCAACACAACAGGTGAGGCAAGGATTGCCCCGGCCGACCATAGCCAGTCAACCGAAGGCGGCGGATTATATCAGTGCTTCTTTAACTTGGGCAAGGCCGGTCTAGGCAGCGGAAATGGTGAAGCTCTCACCACAGCCACACTCTTCGGTGGCATTTGGGTTGTCAAACTTGAAAGTGCGATTCAGACCATCGACCACGAAATCGATTTCAGAGCCCTGCAGGTATGGCAGGCTCTGCGCGTCGACCAGAACCTTGACGCCCCGGTCCTCGAAAACCGCGTCCGAATCACCAATGTCGCTATCGAGTTCCACCGTGTAGGCCCAACCCGAACAGCCGGTCTTTCTAACGCCCAGCCTGAGCGCGGCCTGCCCCTCTTTTTCAAGGAATTCCTGCACCCGTTTGGCAGCGGATTCTGTCAACTTGATAGACACTGGCACCTCTGGCATTTGATAAAGCAATAAAAAGCTGACGCTGTGACAGCCGTGCATTATTATCTGGGGCCTTTGCAGAGCATATCAACCGGTTCCCTATGACTGTTCCCAGTATTCGCACTGCCCTTTCGGGCAGTATTTCGCCAGGCACACCCGTGACCGTTGAAGGTTGGGTCCGTACCCGAAGGGATTCAAAAGCGGGTTTCTCGTTCATTACCGTGAGCGACGGTTCTTGCCATCATCCGATCCAAGTGGTCGCACCAGCCGAGTTGCAAAATTATCGCGAGCAGATTCAAAAACTGACCAGCGGTTGCTCCGTTCGCTGTTCCGGAGAATTGGTCGAATCGCGAGGCCGCGGTCAGGCCTATGAAATTCAGGCCCGGGCAGTCGAAGTGCTGGGGTGGGTTTCCGACCCCGACACTTATCCGATTCAGCCCAAACAGCACAGCTACGAGTTTTTGCGCGATGTGGCGCACTTAAGACCAAGGACCAACACTTTTGGAGCAATTACCCGAGTGCGGCACGCTGCAGCGCAGGCCATCCATCGGTATTTCGACGAACATGGGTATTGCTGGATCAACACACCCATCATCACGGCCTCGGATGCCGAGGGCGCCGGCCACATGTTCAGGGTCAGCACGCTGGACGCCGTCAATCCACCGTTGACCGACAACGGAAATGCTGATTTCAGCAAGGATTTTTTTGGCCGAGAGACTTTTCTGACCGTTTCCGGCCAGCTAAACGTTGAAGGTTATTGCCTGGCCATGTCAAAGGTGTATACGTTTGGCCCAACTTTCAGGGCCGAGAATTCAAATACGACGCGTCACCTTGCGGAATTCTGGATGGTGGAACCAGAGATCGCGTTCGCCGACCTTACTGATCTTGCCGACCTGGCCGAAGATTTTTTGAAATACATATTCAGATTTGTGCTCGAAAATTGCGCAGAGGACATGGTTTTTTTCGAAAAACACATCGAACAAGACGCCCGGACCCGCCTGCAGGCATTGATAGATTCTGATTTCGTCAGGATCGATTATGCCGAGGCCATCGATATACTGGCGGCATCCGGCAAGAAATTCGAGTTCAAGCCGGAATGGGGCCTTGACCTGCAAACAGAACACGAACGATTTTTGACAGAACAGCATTTCGGTGCACCCGTGATTGTTGGAAACTACCCTGTCGAAATCAAAGCCTTTTACATGCGTCTGAATGACGATCAGAAAACGGTGGCCGCACTGGATGTCCTGGCCCCTGGCATCGGTGAGATTATCGGTGGGTCTCAACGCGAAGAGCGGCTCGACGTATTACAAAAGCGCATGACCGAAATGGGCCTGGATCAGCACACTTATAACTGGTACCTGGATTTGCGACGATATGGGACTGTGCCACACGCCGGGTTCGGCCTGGGTTTCGAGCGACTGATCAGCTACATCACCGGTATGTCCAATATCCGGGACGTGATCCCCTACCCCCGAGTACCCGGACGCGCGGATTTCTGATGGATATCTCACTGGCTGGAAAGCATGCCCTGGTTGGGGGCGCAAGTCGTGGAATTGGTCGGGCCACGGCCATTGAGCTGGCAAAAAACGGCGCCCACGTCACCCTGCTCTCGCGAAACCGGGAAACGCTCGAAGAGGTTCGCCGCCAACTGGACACTTCCGATGGTCAACAACACCTGGTCATCGCGGCAGATTCCAGTGATCCGAAGCATACTGGCGAGGCCGTTGCGGCGTCGGCGATACAAAAACCTTTTCAGATCGTCGTCAACAATACGGGCGGGCCTCCGGAAGGGCCCGCCTGGTCAGCAGGCCTGGATGAATACCTGCTGGCGTTCACACAACACCTGTTGTGCAGCCAGTCCATCCTGCAGGCCGTATTACCTGGCATGCGGGCTTCAGGATACGGCCGCGTAATCAATGTCATTTCGACCTCGGTAAAACAACCCATTCCAAACCTCGGAGTTTCCAATACCATTCGTGGTGCCGTTGCCAACTGGGCCAAAACACTCTCTGGCGAGTTGGGCGCCGATGGAATCACGGTCAACAACGTGTTACCCGGATTTACGCAAACCGACCGATTGACAGACATCATCCAAACCCGATCTGAAAGCACCTCTTCCCCACTTGAAAAAGTCGCTGAAAAGATGATGGCAAGCGTGCCTTTGAAGCGTTTTGCCACTCCCGCTGAGACCGCTGCAGCGATTGCATTTCTCGCCAGCCCGGCCGCAGGATATATTAATGGAGTGAACCTGCCAGTCGATGGAGGCAGGACCGCCAGTCTTTGAAGATACTAAGCGGAACTGGACAATGTCCGATACCCTGACTTTCGAAAATTTTATCGATGGAAAATTTTTGCCATCCGCCGGCGGCCGCTGGCTGGATGTATATGAACCCGCTACCGGAGCTCCCTTCGCGCGAGTCGCGAACTCCGATCATCAGGACGTGTATGCTGCTGTAAGGGCAGCGGTGGATGCCGGCCGCTCGTGGACACAAACCAGCGCAGATTTTCGCGCTGCTGTTCTGAACCGTATGGCAGATGCCATTGAAAAACGCTGCGGGGAATTTGCAGCTGCCGAGAGTAGAGACACCGGTAAACCGATAACACTGGCGTCCACCGTGGACATCCCGCGGGCAATTTCTAATTTCCGTTTTTTCGCAGCAGCAACCACCCAGTTTGCCAGCGAATCTCACTACGAAACAGGACGCTCAATAAACTATACCCTGCGCCAGCCCCTGGGTGCTGTCGCCTGCATCTCTCCATGGAATTTACCGATTTATCTTCTGAGCTGGAAGATTGCGCCCGCCCTGGCCTGCGGCAACACGGTAGTCGCAAAACCTTCCGAAATTACACCTTACACCGCCAGCCTGCTGGCCGAAGTCGCTGCTGAATGCGGATTACCCAAGGGCGTATTGAATTTTGTTCACGGAAGTGGCGCGTCAGCCGGCGCTGCCCTGGTCTGTCATGAAGAGATCAAAGCGGTTTCATTTACTGGCAGCACAGCAACAGGCGCCGCCATTGCCGGCGCCACTGCATCCCAGTTCAAAAAACTCTCTCTGGAAATGGGAGGCAAAAACCCGACTCTGGTATTTGCCGACTGCGATTTTGAGCGAACGGTCCGGGAAGTTGCCAGGTCTGCTTTCACAAACCAGGGCCAGGTTTGCCTGTGCGGCTCGAGGATCCTGGTAGAATCTTCCATATATGAGTCTTTCAGGGATGCCTTGTTAGCCCATGTTTCACAAATTCAGTCTGGCGACCCAGAAAGTCCCACCACAACGCATGGTGCAATCGTCAGTGCCGACCATTTCAAAAAGATTTCTGATTACCTGAAGCTGGCAAGCGAAGAAGGCGGTACTTTGCTGTGTGGCGGAAAGACACGGTTAGAAAACAGGTGCGCCGGAGGTTGGTTTATCAATCCGGTGCTTATTGAAGGTCTGGGCAATGACAGCCGCATCAACCAGGAAGAAATTTTTGGTCCCGTAGCCAGCCTGATACCCTTCAAAGATGAACAAGAGGCCCTGATGTTAGCCAACCAGTGCCGTTACGGGCTGGCAAGCTCAGTCTGGACCCGCGACATCAACCGTGCTCACAGGCTATCGACTCAATTGGAAACTGGCCTGGTTTGGATTAATTGCTGGTTACGCCGGGACCTTCGCACTCCCTTCGGCGGGATGAAACATTCGGGATTGGGGCGTGAAGGAGGCTGGGAAGCCATGAAATTCTTTACCGAGCCACGTAACGTCTGCATAGAATTTGACCATGAATAATAATCATTCAGGTTCTGCACCGTCCCCTGTCGGTGCCTACCCTCTGGCCAGAAAAGTGGGTGATCTGCTGTTTCTGTCAGGCGTCGGTCCTCGCCAGGCAGGTTCAGATGAAGTTCCAGGAAACCGGGTAAATGCTGAAGGAAAATTAGTTGGCTACGACATAGAGCTTCAGTGCCATGCCGTATTTGAGAATGTCAGAATTATCCTTGAGCAAAGTGGCCTCGCACTGACTGACCTGGTTGACGTAACAGTCTACCTGACAGACATGAATAAGGACTTTCAGGTATTCAATCAGCTCTGGGCGCAGTATTTCAGGACTGGACAGCCTTGCAGAACCACTGTTGAAGTGCGCGCCCTTCCAACGCCCATAGCCATAGAACTCAAGTGCGTTGCATACGCAGGACAAAAACCATGACCACCACTCCGATCAATTTCCAAAAGTGGATCGAAGACAACCGACATCTTCTCAAGCCCCCCGTGGGTAATAAGGTCATATGGAAAGACGCCGAATTCATCTGCATGGTGGTTGGCGGGCCTAACCAGAGAACTGATTATCATTACGACGAAGGGCCCGAGTTTTTTTACCAGATAGAGGGCGACATGATTCTCAAGGTCATGGAAACCAATGGGACTAGGGACATTAAGATCTGCGAAGGAGAAATATTCCTGCTGCCTCCAAGAGTGCCACATTCGCCACAGAGGTTTGAGCACACTGTTGGCCTGGTGATTGAAAGGCATCGCCTTGACGGAGAGTTGGACGGATTACTCTGGTACTGTGAAAAATGCAATCACCAGCTATATTCTGAATTCTTCCAACTAACAGATGTAGAGACGCAGTTTCCACCGGTTTTTGATCGCTTCAATTCACTGGAAGAAAACCGCAAATGCGATCAATGCGGTCATTTGAATCCTCGCGCCTGATTTTCCTGTACGTATAAAAAAAGCGGCCGGGACATCATCCTTGCTGTCCCAAGCCGCCCTGCGGACGTGTCGCCACCCGCGATTTGCTTCCTTGCTCTACAAGAGAAAACACTTCCTTAGTCTTGCAGTTCCTTCTGCGTTCAAAAAAGACTTTCCTTGCCTTTCCTGTCCCTTGTTGACTATACTATAGCCAAATCTGGCTAAAAGCACAAGTGTCTAAATACAAAAATGTCTAAATACAATTTTGGCTATATTCAAATATGTCTATAGACAGTTTTGGCTATTTTTGTTAGTTTTAAATTGGCATCGAATATCAACAGGAAACGAGTGACAAAAAATTGATCGCAAAAATATGGCCTGAAAACAAATTCGAACTTAATTCCTTGACCCGAATTTTTACCAGGTTCCAATCAGTTTTTTTGGTGATGTTCGGTTGATCGATGGAAAGAACCAATGGCACAACAGCCAAATTGTGAATAACAAGGAAGTGCGAAAGCGGAATTGGAAGTCCGCATAGAACAAGGATTGTTCTGGTAATTGCGAGTAGCTCAGGCAACTCGCTCTGCGGCTGGTGCCCACAGGGATCGTGGGCACTTGTTTTAATTTCTTGTTTTTCGAATGAGGATTTTTTGTTTTGAAAACCAAGCTTGAATCAATTATTTTCGAAAAAGGTTGTGCAAGTCATTGATAAATGTACTATCCTTGGCTTTGTTATCAATTCCAGACTGATTCTCGATTATCGGTCAGTCAACCATGCACTTCTAATACGTGAAATAAAATTCGGGTTTAAAACAGAAGGAAAATTGGAAAAAGGATAATGTCCGGTAGCCCCCAGCCAAATACTGGTAAGCCTTCAATCGACTCGTCTTCGATCACAGACGCTGTAAGGCTTGTCCTTAGAAGAGTTGTTCGATTATTGGTTGGTACGGTTTCATTTCCGGCACTTCAGGAAATTTTAAGAAAAATATACGTAGAAGAAGCCGAAAAAAAACTGGTAAGAGATGGCTCCAGGGCTACTAAAAGTGCCTTGGCTTTGATGACTGGCTTGGATACCCGAGTGGTGTCTTCGGTGCTTAACTCGGAATTGGACAGTTCCCTTGAACCAAAGAATATTTGTGCAGAGAGCGCTCTTTTGGACATGTGGGCAAATGA
>JABDJL010000137.1 GCA_013002505.1 Lysobacterales bacterium
CCATCGGGGCCGGGACGCGGTTCGTCGCCGTCTGGGCCGGCTAGTGGATTGTTGTTTTCGATGTTGGACATTTCTGCGATTCCCACAAAATGAGCTCATCTTGAAGAATAATCCGAGCAGGTCACAAATGCGAGTGGCAGCATCCTGATTCAATGATTCGCTCTGACCTGCCGCAGTGTTCGCTATACTTGCAAGCGCGCACGAATGTTGAGGGTTCAACAGCTTGACTTTTCTTAACGAACTCAAACGCCGGGGAGTGTTCCAGGCTGGAGTGGCCTACGTTCTTTTCGGCTGGCTGATGGTGCAGGTTTCGGACATCGTTTTGCCTACATTCGAGGCACCGCCGTGGGTCATGAAAGCCATCATCCTGCTGTTGCTGTGCGGATTCCCCATCGCAATGTTCCTGGCCTGGTTTTTTGACCTGACCACGCGCGGGATGCTGCGCACCGAGGAAGTCGCGTCGGACGCAAGCATTTCCAAGTTTCCCGCGCACTTTGTCAATTACGTCATCATCAGCCTGCTGGCCGCGGCAGTATTACTGTTCGCCATGGACAAGTTTGTCTGGCAAACCGAGTTTGCGGCGACCCGCAGCAACACGCCGGTTTCGATTGCTGTGCTGCCTTTCGACAACATCAGCGGCGATGCCGACACGGACCCGTTCACAGCAGGTATTCATGATGACTTGCTCACCCAGCTTTCCAAGATCAGTGCGCTCCGCACGCTGTCCAGAACATCGGTGCTGAGATTCAGCGAAGGCGACCGTTCCATTCCTGCAATCGCTGACGAACTCGGCGTCGAGGTGGTGCTCGAAGGCGGAGTGCAGCGCGTCGATAACCGTATCCGCATCAATGCGCAGTTGATCGACGGAATCACCGACTCTCACCTGTGGGCTGAAACCTATGACCGCGAACTGACCGCGGCCAATATTTTTGCCATACAGAGCGAAATTTCACTGGCCATTGCCAGCGCCCTGCGCGCCACGCTGACCGGCACCGAGCAACAGGCGATCGCGGCCGTTCCGACGCGAAACCTTGATGCGTACATTGCATACTCGGAGGCGCGCGGCAGCATGGACAGCCTGGCTGAAGACGATATCCGTAACGCCATTGAAAAATTCAGCGAGGCGAGCCGTATTGACCCGGATTTCGCGGCGGCCTGGGCCGGCACTTGCACCGCGTACCTGATGTTGTACAAGAAGGACAGTGACCGCCAGTTCTTTGATGCTGCCGAGGCCAGCTGCCAAAAAGCGCTGGAACTCGATGATACGCGGGTCGAAGTCCATGTCGCCCTGGGCGCTCTCTACCGTTATTTCGGCCAGTATTCTCGCGCACAGGATGCACTCGAGAGTGTCAACTACAGCAAGGCCGAGCAGTCACTCGAACACGCGCTGAGCCTGGACCAGTCCCAGGTTGAAGCCAGGATTGAACTGGGCCTGGTGTTTGCCCACCAGGGGCGACTTCAAGAAGCGGAAGCGGAGTTGAAAAACGCGGCTGAACTGGAACCGGGTTCATGGCTCGCGCAAACCGCCCTGTTTTCCTTCTACTACACCTTGAGCACGCAGCCCGGCCGTTTTGCACTGGCTGAGCATCATGCCCGGCGTAGCGCGACATTGCGGCCGGACCTGGCATCTTCGTGGAATAACCTGGGCGCAGCAGCCTACTACCTGGGCCAATATGAAGAAGCCGCCGAGGCCTGGAAAAAGTCACTGGCCATTGAGCCGAACCGTACGGCCTATACCAATACCGGGCTGGCCTATTTTTACAGCGGAGACTACCGGCGTGCAGCCGAATTCCAGCAAAAGGCCCTCGAACTTGCGCCGGGTGACAACCGCGCCATGGGCCGGCTGGCCGATGCCTTGCGGTTCGTCGACAACGCCAACGGCCAGTCCAAAAAGGCCTATCGCGAGGCAGTCCGGCTGGCGAAGCAACTGCTGGAGGTCAATGAACGGGACTGGCGAACGCTGGGCCTGCTGGCGGTTTACCAGGCGCACCTGGGCGAGCATGAAGAGGCACAGCGCACCCTGCAGCGCGCCCTGGAGTATTCAGATTTCAGGGCCGAGGTACTGTACAACCAAGCACTGGTTAATATGCAGGCCGGCCGCACCCAGGAAACGCTCGAGGCATTGCAGCAGGCCATTGAGAAAGATCCGGATTACCGGAACCTGGCGCGTTTGGAGCCCGACTTCGAGCCGCTCGCCGGCCAGGCCCGGTTTCGGGAACTGGTTACATCAACGTCGGGCTGAGCGAGCACAAACGGGCGTTGAAAGCGCGTATCACCAAATAGTTAAACCCATCCAGATGGGCATGAAGAAAACGGGTATTAACGATGACTGATAAGACTCCCAGGTATTTTATTTCCTATTCGCGCGCAGATACCGCCTTTGTCAAGCGCCTGATTGCAGACCTGCAGGACAAGGACATCGATGCCTGGTGGGACCAGATGGACATCCCCGCCGGCGTGCCCTGGGACACCCGCATTGAGTACCTGGTCGAAAACTGCAGTGCCGTCATCGTACTGCTTTCCAGGAGCTCCGTGGCCTCGAAAGCCGTTGCCGACGAGTGGTCGTGGGGCCTGACATACCACAAGCCGGTCATTACGTTGCGGCTCGAGGAATGCAAGGTTCCAATGCGATTGCAGCGGCTAAACTGGATCGACTTCACCGTCGATTACGCCAAGGGATTCAAGAAGTTGCTCGAAGCGCTGGACGAGATGCGTGACAATCCCGAGCCGCGTTCTGGTCCCAAGCCGCACAAACAACCCCCGGCGCACGGACCGGGCAAGCTCATGAGCGCTGCGCTGGCTGTTGTTGCCCTGGCGGTGGGATACTTGCTGTATGAGTGGTTCAGGGATATTCCCACGATTCAGGTCACCTCGCTGCCCGCTAATGCCAGCGTCTCGGTGGATGGCGAGTTCATCGGCCGAACACCTGTAGACATTGACTATTTCAAGGAAGGCGATAAGTTCGAGTTGCTGCTCGAGTCCGAGGGCTACGTTAGCCACCGGGAGATCATCGAATTTCCCGGCAGCGGCATCCACGAAAAAGACATCAGCCTTGTTCCCGAGGACGAAGCCAATTTCGTCGCGGAGATTCCCGAAACGATCTTCATTCCAGGCGGGTCGTTCACCATGGGGCCGGCGGCCGGAAACAGCGACCAGGAACGGTTTAAGCAGGTCACACTGGCCGGTTTTCACATGAGCGAGACGGAAATTACCTTTGACCAATGGGATTCCTGTTTCGATGCGGGCGCTTGCGCTGATGTCGACAACAGTGAACGGGGGCGTGGCCGTCACCCGGTAATTTTTGTCAGCTGGCACGATGCCCAGGATTACGTGGAATGGCTCAGCGAGGAAACGGGCGAGTTCTGGCGGCTTCCCAGCGAGGCCGAATGGGAATACGCCGCGCGCGCCGGAACCACCACCCTTTACAGTTGGGGAGACGCGCCACCCGCCTGTCACCGGGAACTCGACAACGGGGCCAACTTCATTGAGTGCGATGAAGGCACGTTTCCGGCTGGCTCATTCAAGCCCAATGCCTTCGGGCTTTATGACATGCACGGCAACGTGTGGGAATGGGTTGAAGATTGCGTGCACGACAACTATGCCGGCGCGCCGGGTGATGGCAGCGCCTGGCTGGATGAGGATCAGGGCGATTGTGACAAGCGCGTGTTGCGCAGTGGTTCGCTGGACAACCAGGCCGACGCTTTACGGGCAGCACATCGCAATATCAACGATGACGCGCGAAACACCTATGATACGGTTGGATTCAGGGTCGTCAGGGAGTAATTTCTGATGAGCCGGCTGTCGCTTTATGTCAACGATCGCGGCCAATGCGTCATGCATTACAGCGGTTTTTCAATCCTGGCTGGCATCGCCCTGTTTATCTGGGCCCTGCACCGGCGCCTGTACCTGTTTTCGGTCGTCGCCCTGGCATTGGAGATTACCTACGGCGCATTGGTTGTCCAGTTGAGTGACAACGTCCAGCTGATTTTATTCGCGGTGCAGTTTGTCGTACTTGGCTCGGTGGCCAATCGTATTCACCTGTACTTGCTGAATCGCAGGGGCTGGCTGCTGACCGACCAGGAACGTGCCGCCGGCAGCGAAGCGACATGAGCATACTCAGCTGCCTCGACCAGCCACCACCGCCACCCGAAGAACTTCTGATAGGTGATGGCTTATTCAACATCATCGGTGCAATGGTGTTTGGTTCAATTGCCCTGGTGGCACTATCTGCACCATTGATCCGGCGCGCTTATCGCAAACATGTGGTTCGCCTGATGGGCCTCGACCAGGTTCGGCCGCGACCCCCCGGCTGGTGGCAGCGAAACGCCGCCCATTCCTTGGCCGCAGCGCCAGCCGCCCGGACCGTGGGGTCACCCGCACAGCTACTCGAACAGGCCAGTTCATGGGAAACCCGGGTGACCCGCGCCACGGCGGCCGGATGGCTGACATTTGTGTTGATGGCGTGGCCACTGATGGCATTGATCACGCCCGACCCTTCGTTGCTGGACCAGCTTGATGCTGTCGCCGGCGCCGGCCTGCTGGCGCTGATTCCGATGTTTGCCAACCTGCCGCAACGCTGGAAGAAAAAGGTGCTGATGGTCTCGATCGTGATCGGACTGGTCGTGGTGACCGGACTGGAGGTTGCCATCAGCGTAGCGGAAAGCCAGCAGCCCGGTGGCGCGGAAGAGGAGGCCTCATTGCTGGAGGACATCGCCGCGGCCGTGCTGGTGCTTGGCCTGCTTTACACGATATTTCACCGCCGTTTACGTGGCCTTGTATTCCCCGTCAGCGTGGTAATCACGGTATTTGTGCTCGTGATTGTGCTACCTCTGGCGCTGGTAGAACAGCACTTGGGATCCTGCCTGTCCGGCGTGCAAACATCAGCGGCTGATACAGGTTCAGATCAGATTCGAAGCAGTGGGCTGGCCATGATTTTTGCACTCGTCGGGCTGCTCGGACTGTGGCTGGGCTTCCAGGCTGTTGGTGTACTGGCCCGTTTCGTTGAGCGCGGCTACCTGAGCGACCTGTCGATGATCTCGCTGATCGGCCTGGGCCTGGTGGGCGTGTTCCTGGTTTTCGGGGCGGTTGAAGATACCGCCGAAAGCTATTCACTATGGGTCGCCTGGGCGCCCTTGCTATGGCTGCTGTTGCCAGTCATCGTCTACCGACTGGTGCTCGGCAAGCGTCCTGATACAGGGCCGGGTCGAGACCTGCTGGTGCTCCGGGTGTTTTCCAGGGACAAGAAAAAGCAGGCATTCCTTGACGAACTGCAGTCACGCTGGCGTTACATTGGCGCAGTCAATCTCGCCGGTGGCCCTGACATGGTTGATCTAAACGTCGATCCCTATGAATGCGCGATGTTTCTCAGCAGCCAGCTGCATGAACTGTTTCTTCCCCAGGCGCTTGATGCCAGGCATCTCGCGGCCCGCTTCAGTAACACGCCAGACCACGAAGGCCGCTACCGAATCAATGAAATGTTCAATTTCAATACTGCGTGGCGTGAAAATGTTGAACAGCTCATCCTGCTCAGCGAGACCATCTTGCTGGATGTACGTGGCCTGACCGCCGAGCGCGAAGGCACCAGTTTCGAAATCAGCCTGCTGTCACGGCACGGGCTCCTTGACAGGGTGATCGCGGTGGGTGACGACCAAACCGACTGGCAGCACATCGGCCGGCAAATGGAACAGGATGGCCAGTCCCTGCAACCACTGAAGCGCATCGAGGAGAGCAAGGACTTCGATGGACTGATTGGCAGGCTACTGGACATTGGCATGACTGCCGAGGCAACTTAAAAGCGTTTTCCAATCCTGGCCTTGCGCGCCGTTTTTCGTGATAACGTCACGCCTGATTGAATCTTTCAGGGGAGCTGCCCATCAACGTTCTATTCATATCGCCCGGCTATCCCGCCGAAATGGCCGACTTCACCCGCGGGCTGGCGCAGTGTGGCGCACGCGTCGTGGGACTGGGTGAACACCCTGTTGAAGCGTTGCCGGCCGTCGTCAGGCAAAGCCTTTCTGACTATATTCGCGTGCCGTCGCTGGTGGACACCGTTTCCGTCGGCGCACGGGTGCGGGAGTGCTCCGCACGCCATCCCGTCGAGCGTGTCGAGTGCCTGTGGGAGCCGTTCATGACGCTGGCCGCGGAATTGCGTGAAATGCTCGACATCGGCGGTATGCACACGACGCAGACGGAATTGTTCCGTGATAAAAAGAAAATGAAAGATGCCCTGGATGCGGCTGGATTACGGACACCCCGCAACCTGGCTGTGACCGGCTCTGAAGATATCCGAACCGCGGCCAAAAAGATTGGCTACCCACTGGTCATCAAGCCCATCGCAGGCGCGGGGTCGGCCAATACGCATGATGCCCGGGACGACGCGGGTCTTGAAGCTGCGATTGCCGATGTCGGTGAACACCGCAAGGTCAGTATCGAAGAGTACATAGAGGGCGAGGAGTACACCTTCGATACGGTCTGCGCAAACGGCAATATCCTGTATGAGAATATTGCCTGGTACCGCCCCAAGCCCATCATCGGCCGAAATGTCGAGTGGATTTCCATGCAGACGGTCAACCTGCGCAACCCGCAGCGCCCTGAACTGGCCCCGGGGCGGGAACTGGGCCGCAAGGTGATCGAGACCCTCGGGTTCCGCACCGGGTTCACGCACATGGAATGGTTCCTGACGCCATCGGGAGAAGCGGTATTCGGCGAAATCGGCGGACGCGCGCCGGGCGGGCGATCGGTGGACCTGATGAATTTCAGCAACGATTTCGACGTCTACCTGGGCTGGGCCCAGGCTGTGACGAGCGGGGAATTCAGGGAGATCGCCCACCGGCGCTACAATGCCGCGGCCATTTTCAAACGCGCCCGTGGCCAGGGGCGAATTTGCGCTGTTCATGGGCTCAATGAGCTGCGTCGGCGATTCGGCGATTACATTGTCGTCGAAGACCTGTTGCCGCTTGGCGCGCCGCGCCGCAACTGGCGGCAAACCCTGCTGTCCGACGGCTACCTGATTGTGCGCCACCCGGAATTGGCCAAGACACTGGAAATGGCCGACGCGGTGGGTACCGACCTGCAGATAGATGCCAGGTGATGCCAATCGCGAAGCCCAGCAATAGCGATGCCCGGCCCGCCGGGCCTATACTGCACTGACGCCTTAAGACACCGCCCGAGAGACCTTACATGTTCCGAAAACACGAAATGATTCCCAGCAAGCACATGGGCCGTAATATACATGTATGGCGATATGGCCATTTCGGCCCGCCGCTGATTGCCTTCCCGAGTGCATCCGGTATGGCCCACGAATGGGAAAAGAGTGGCATGGTCGAGGCGCTCGGAGACTGGCTGGAACACGGAAAACTGAAACTCTACACGGTCGAAAGCAATGTTTCGTCAGTGTGGACCCACAAGGAAGAACACCCTCAACACCGCATCAGGCATCACTTGCCATATGAACGCTGGGTCATGGAGGAACTGGTTCCTTTCATCCGCAACGACTGCCACAAGGACGACATTCCCATCGCGGTGACCGGCACCAGCCTCGGCGCCCTGTACGCTGCGAATTTCGCCCTCAAATATCCCACCGTTTTTCGATATGCGCTGTGCATGAGTGGCCGTTACGATGCCAGCTGGATGACCGATGGATTTGTCAACGATGACATTTATTTCAACAGCCCGTTGCACTACGTTCCGGGTATCGAGGGTGACTACCTGGACCAAATTCGCAGGCACACCCACCTGGCCATCGTGTGCGGACAGGGCCAGTGGGAGGATGGCAACATCGAGGACGCGCAGCGCTTTGCCGGCGTCTTGCAGGCCAAGGGCATACCACACCAGCTTGACC
>JABDJL010000141.1 GCA_013002505.1 Lysobacterales bacterium
GCCAATGGATATCGGGGGCTACTACCGGCCGGATGAAACCAGGGCCGATGCTGCCATGAGACCCTGCGCATTGTTAAACCAGATTATTGATTCATTGGCGTGACCGATACGGGATGTTGCGCCTGCGCTAGACTGTAAAGGGAAGTAAACGCATCTCTCATTAAGCTGCGGTTCAGCATTTTCGCGCAATGATGTTGGCGACATCTGAACCAGAGGAGAAACAAGATGAATCGCTTGGTAATCATATTTTTGGCCAGCCTGGTTGGCTTCAGTTCATTCGTTTCCGGTGACGCCTGGGCGCAGACCCAAGTGTTGTTGGGTGAGCGCCATGTCAGTGACCGTTCCGAACGCGATACGATAAACGTTGGAATGAAACGCGGTAAGTTCACCGGTTTCCGGGTCAAGGCTGAGGGTGCGCCGATCGAGTTTAAGCGCATCACTGTGCATTTTGAAAATGGCTCTAAACAGACCTTTGAGAAGAACCGCATACTGGGTCGTGGCGACAAGTCCCGCAAAATCGACTTCGACGGTGGCCGGCGCTACGTCGACCGGGTAGTGTTTTTCTACGAGGCCCGTACGCTAGGCTGGAAGGGCGCCGAGGTGAAACTGTTTGGTGTGCGCTGATTCACATTGCGACATCAAACCGGGCGTCCAGCCAGGGCGCCCGGTTTTTTTTGTTCAGGCAGCCGTAATTGTCACACGGGCGCACCGGTCAGCTTGTTATAGCCATTGACTGCAGATAACCTACGGTAAATGTCGTATACGAACATAAAAGCGCCCTGGTGGATGCTGTTGCTGGTTCTGGGAACGGCACTGGCCCGTGACAATGATTTTGGCATCGAGCACGACGATCACGGCACCCATGAACCGCCCCCGAAAGGCACCGGCAGCGCGTTGTGTGTCTCGGGTGTGTCGTCGGGTTTTCCGTGCCGTAACATAGAATTGCTGTCGCGCCTGCCGATAGCGGACATCGGCGGCGGCAGCGGGGCAGACAGTTGGGGCTGGAAGGATGCGCAGACTGGTCGCTATTTTGCCATCGTCGCGCGATCAAACGGCACCGCGTTCATCGAGGTCAGCAACCCGTCAGCACCGCTTTATCTCGGCAACTTGCCGAGCACTTCTGGGCAGCAACCGTGGCGCGATGTAAAGGTCTACGCGGATCACGCATTCATCGTCGCCGACGGCATCAACGGACACGGCATGCAGGTTTTCGACCTCGCGCGTCTGCGCGATGTTTCGAGCCCGCAAACCTTTGACCCGGACGTGCTGTACACCGGGATCGGCTCAGCGCACAACATCGCGATCAACGAGGACAGCGGGTTTGCCTACATCGTCGGAGGAGACGCGTGTTCTGGCGGGCTGCATATGGTTGATATCAGCACGCCACAACAACCCCGGTTGGCCGGTTGCTATTCCGGCGACGGCTACACGCATGACGTCCAGTGTGTGAGTTATGACGGTCCGGACAGCGATTACGCGGGACGCGAAATCTGCCTGGCCAGCAACGAGGATTCAGTGACCATCGTTGATGTCAGCTCCAAGTCGTCACCCCAGATGTTGAGCAAGGCGCTTTACCCCGAAACGGCCTATAGTCACCAGGGCTGGCTTGATGAAAGCATGAGCCTGTTTTTCCTTGGTGATGAGATCGATGAGTTGAGTTTTGGCATGAACACGCGCACGCTGATCTTTGACGTGCAGGATCTCGACAACCCGGTGTTCCTCGGTGCCCACCAGCACGGCACGACATCGATTGACCACAACCTGTACGTCAAGGGCGATTACCTGTACCAGGCCAATTACCGTAGCGGTCTGCGCATATTGAAAATCAAGCGCGACCCCACGGTGCGCCTTGAAGAGGTGGCCTACTTCGACACCGAGCCGGAGAATGATTCGCTCGGATTCACCGGCGCCTGGAATGTATATCCTTTTTTTGACAATGACACGGTTTTGGTCAGTGATGTCAACAATGGCCTCTTCGTCCTGCGGGTTGCGCTGGATGACACGGCAGATGGGCCCCTGAACGGTGCGATCAGTGGCGCCTGGACCGCGCAAGGCTTCAATGACCAGGGATTGATGTTGCTGGTGGGTGAGACTGTTTCCGGCCCCTTCGTGTATTTTGCCTGGTTCCTGTTTCTCAATGGTGAGCCATTCTGGCTGACGGGCGCGCAGGCATTTCAATACGGTCAGGACGAGGTCACGATACCCACTCAAAGACTTTCCGGGCTGGAGTTTCTGGCTCAAACCGATGCCGAGGCCACCCGTCTCGACATCGGTGCGGTGAACATCCACGTTCATAGCTGTAATGAACTGCACGTCGACTACGACTTCGAGGGGCTGGGCGCTGATGAACTGACCTTTACCCGCCTGGCCGGTGTGCAGGGAAGAGCCTGCAGCGACTAAATCCATCCTGCGCGTCTCGGGGCAGCCCGGATAGGCGCTTGGTAGTCCGTTTCCTTACCCGTTCACTGCGACTCCACCTGACGAGCATTAGCGCCCGGTGGGCTGGCAGGCAATTTTCAGTCAGGTGCTCTTAAAAACCCGTTCAGGACGATGTCTGAATACGAGACCAGGCCGATCACACGGCCCTGGTCCAGCACCGGCGCGCGGCTCAGGCCAAACTGGTCGAACAGGCGTGCGCAATAACGGATATCCATTTCAGGGTCGACATGAATGGCGGGCTTGGACATGATTTCATACACGTTGACCCGATCCGGGGAGCGGTCATGGGCCAGCACCTGCCGGGCAACGTCCCTGAACATCACGACGCCGTACTCATCATTCTCATCGCGCTTGTCCACGATGAGTGTGCTGGTATTGGGGTACTTCATGACCTTCAATGCCGCTGCGACGGTCAGCATGCCATCCACCACGTCAACCTCGGTTTTCATGACGTGCCTGACGCGAATAATCTTTTTCTTGCGATTCATAACATGTCCTCCACGACCTCGGCCAGTGCATCAATCTGGTGCTGCACGCCGATAGCGTCTTCAACGTCCACCTGGAAAGCAATTCCGGTGCCCGGTGTTTCATCGAACTCGCCCACGCGTGCCACCGTTTCCAGGATTTCCCGGCTCAGATGGGTTTCGGCGAGCAACATGATAACGTCCACCTGGCTGTCAATACTCAACCCAAGAAATGTCTTGGCGGGGTTGATGCCCTCGCCCCGAGCCTGGTTCAGAACCGTGCACCCGGTTGCCCCGGATTCGCGCGCGGCGTCCAGGACAGACGAAGTGCGCTCGTCTTCCACCATGATGATGATCAGTTTGAATTGCATAATGCTACCTCGGTGTTTCAGTTATTGCTGAATGTTTGTAATTTTTGGATTTCTGCTTGCGCCGCCTGGTTCTCCATTCGCCTATCTGGGCATAGCCCATGACAGCCATGATCGGAAACAGGCTGGCAAACGCAATCAGGCCGAAACCGTCCAGTATTGCGCTTCGGCCCGGTATGGATTCCGCCAGCCCCAGCCCCAGCGCGGCGACCAGCGGCACGGTTACCGTTGAGGTGGTGACGCCGCCGGAGTCGTAAGCAAGCGGGATAATCAAACGTGGCGCCAGGGCCGTCTGGATGATGACGATGACGTAGCCGGTGATGATGTACCAGTGCAGAGGCGTCCCGGTCACAATGCGAAAGGCGCCCATCGAAACGCCGATGGCAACGCCTATGGCCACGGCCACTCGCAGTCCGCGCACCGTGATGGTTCCGGCAGAAACCTGGTTGGCCTTGATGGCGACGGCAATCAGCGCGGGCTCGGCAATGGTTGTCGAAAAACCGATGGCTGCCGCGAAGACATAGACCCACAAATATTGGTGCCAGGCGACAGTGCCCAGTTCGTGCAGCCCGATGAATTCAGGTGCGGTCAATTGCTCGGCCATCAATCGACCCAGCGGAAACAGCGCCATCTCGAGGCCCTGCAGGAACAAGCTCAGGCCCAACAGCACGAATACCAGGCCGGTGGCAACGCGCCCAGGGTGAGGGATCGGCCGCCTGAGAACCAGCAACTGGAAGCCAATCAAGATGGTTGCGATCGGCAGTACATCGCGCAACATGGAAAGCAACGTTTCACCAAATGCCAGCAGCCAGGACATCACACGACCATCCCGTAGGCCATGACGAAAATCATGGGTGTCAGCGACGCAAAAGCGATCAGGCCGAAGCCGTCGATCAGCGGGTCGCGGCCGCGGATGGTCTGCGCCAGCCCGATGCCCAGCGCGGCAACCAGTGGCACCGTGACGGTGGACGTGGTTACGCCGCCGGAGTCATAGGCGATACCGATGATTTCGGGCGGAGCGAACATGGTCATGACCACGACCCCCAGGTAACCGCCGATAATCAGGTACTGAACCGGCCAGCCTTTCAGGATCCGGAATACACCGACAACCAGCGCCACGCCCACTGACAGCGCGACCGTCAAGCGGAGCCCGAGTGCGTAGGCGTCTATTGCGTCTTGCTGCCTGGCGATGACACCGCCATCGGCGGCGATACTGGCCGCCTCGTCTGCAATGGCGATCAGCGCTGGTTCGGCCACTGTCGTTCCGAACCCCAGGGTGAATGCGAACAGCAGCAGCCACCAAAGGTTTCCGCGCCGCACAAAATTATGCGCCATTTCCTCGCCGATCGGAAACAGGGCCATCTGTAAGCCCTGGATAAACAGTGCCAGCCCCATGACGACCAGTAATGCGCCGGCAAGAATATTGGCCAGGTCAGGAACCGGCTGGCGCAGCACAATCAGCTGGAAAAAGGCGATCACCAAAACGATGGGAAGCAAAGCAACCGCGCTGTCACGCAAGGAGGCAACCATGGCGCCGATGAATGCTCGCAGGCCAACCAGGAAACTGGGTATGCCGTAAATTGAACGCTGCTTGTTGGGATTATTGTCCAT